>JACQZM010000407.1 GCA_016213885.1 Candidatus Rifleibacteriota bacterium
CGCCCGCACCGCCGCCGACGGCGGCGGTCTGCACTCACCGGCCGGCCGACGGTGGAGCCGGTGGGGGCGGAGCCTGGAGCAGTGCCCGGACGCCGGCCATGGACTCCTTGACCTTGTCCCAGGCCTCGTGCACGCAGCGGGAGCCGTCGCCGGTTCCTCCGCCGGGGGGCACCTGATCGGCCAGCACCTGGTCGATCTTGGCGGCCACCTTCTCCAGCCGTGCGAACGACCGGCGGGCCAGCGCCAGGTCGTGGTGGATCACGGTCACCGTGAGGGCGAGGCCGTGGCTGTCCACGTCGAACTCGACCATCCGGGCCGACAGGTAGAACCAGTGGTTGGTGGGATGATCGCAGATCGGCGCGGAGATCACGGCCAGTACCGCCTTCGCCGATCGCCACGCCAGCTCCCTCGTGGCGGCCTTCAGTCGATGGTGCGGGTCGCCCGGCTCGCTCGGTGGCGCCGGGGGGACCGGAATCGGAGTCTGCCCACGGGCCTGGGGCGGCAGAGCCTCGCCCTCGCCGGGCGACCCGCGGACAGGCACGACACCGGGACCGGACGCGAACACGGCCAAGCTCAGGATCGCGATAGCCAGCGCTTTCATCATCTTGTTCCTCCTCGGTCGAGGGCGTGGCGGCGGACGCTCGCCTGTGATGCCGGGGCCGACATGAGAATAAGGAAGGGACAGCCAAAGTCGATCGGCCGGGCTGCGGCGGCGACATAGGTATTCGCCTCACTCCGGAGGCCGCCGAGCACACCGGCGGTCATCGCCGACCGGCACCGGCGGATCTGCGAAGCGCCCGGAGCCATCGCTTCAAACCATGGAGCGTACATGGAAGGCGACGGCTCCACGTCAAGGACTCGAGGAGACATCTGCCGGACGATCCGCGAGACCCGAAATTGCGGAGATCTTCATCCAGAGCGGTACGGGAGCTCTCCCGGGAGAGGATTTCGGGAGCGAGTCGAACGGCCGGGTGAGACCCGTCGATCATGGCTCTACGGCGGGAACCGGTTCTCGAGAGTCTCGAGGACCCACGGGGCCGGATCCGCGGAACCAGGATCCTGCACCTGTTTCGCAGGGCTTGGGCCGTGATCACCCTTCTGCCCGAATCAAGGCGCGCGAAGGAAGTGGAGGGGATCCGGTTGGAGCGCGCTCGGGGGAGAGAAAGAGGAGGGCATCAGGTTGGAGGTCGCGCTCGGGGGAGAGAAGAAAGAGGAGGGGATCCGGATTGAGGTCGCGCTCGGGGGCGCGACTCGGACCCGGCGAGGCGCCGGGTCTTGCGACTCGGACCCGGCGAGGCGCCGGGTCTGGGACGAGCTCCTTGCTTGACTTCGGCGAATGCCCGGGACAAGCTGGAACACTCCTGGAATGGACCCCGCCGGGTCCGACGACGATCCTCGGAGTGAAGCGACAGGTCGGGTCGGGCTTCGCTCGAACCTGGCAACGACCCGGACTCTTCGATGGGTCATGAAGGTGGACGCTGATGAAGATCGCACACTACCTGGTCCGCAGGCTCGAGTCCGTCGGTCTGCGTCACATGTTCAACGTGCCCGGAGACTACACCCTGGCTCTGCTCGACTACTTCCTGGAGTCGAAGATCGAGCTCATCGGGACCTGCAACGAGCTCAACGCTGCGTATGCCGCGGACGGGTACGCGCGCGTCAAGGGCATCGGCGCCGTGTGCGTCACCTACTGTGTCGGGGGGTTGAGCGCGCTCAACGGAGTGGCAGGGAGCTATGCCGAAAACGTCCCCGTCGTGGTCGTGACCGGCGGGCCGAGCCGGGCGGCACGGGCCAAGGGGACCATGATGCACCACTCTGCCGGTGCTCCCTGGTCGCAGCTGGAGGCGTTCAGACAGTTCACGGTGGACGCTCGCATCATCGCCGACCCGGTCCGGGCTCACCGCGACGTCGACGAGGCGATCTCGAACTGTCTCCGCCACAAGCGACCGGTGTACCTGGAGTTCCCGACCGACGTGCTGAGCCTCCAGTGTCCGGAGATCGAAGACCTCCCACCGACGGCCCCGTTGAACGACGATGCGACTCTGAAAGAGGCGCTCGACGAGGCCACGGCCATGCTCACCCGGGCCCGCGCCCCGGTCTTGCTCTCCGGCGCCGAAGTGATGCGGCTCCACCTGGAGGACGACGTCGAACGGTTGATGCGCGCCAGCGGGTTCCCGACCGGCGTCGGATTGATGGGCAAGTCATCCGTGAACGA
Source organism: Candidatus Rifleibacteriota bacterium (assembly GCA_016213885.1). Lineage (GTDB taxonomy): Bacteria > Muiribacteriota > UBA6191 > JACPRK01 > JACQZM01 > JACQZM01. The sequence goes on from JACQZM010000407.1 coordinate 2,216, forward strand.
GTCGGATCCCCGGTACTTCGGTCTCTACATGGGCGGCCTGAGCCGGGAGCCGGTCCTGAAGCGGATCCAGGAGTCGGACGCTGTTCTGGTCGTCGGTGGCTGGCTGACCGACAGCACCACGGGGGGCTTCTCGTACAGGATCGACGAGAACAAGACGATCGCCGCGAACGCCGGCCGGGTGCGCATCGGGCATCACGTGTTCGAGCCGGTCGACCTGGGCGCGTTCGTGAAGGGGCTGACGGAGCGGTTCCTCGAGCGCTCGCCGCTGGCGTGCGGGAACGAGACCCCGGACGTCTTCGGGAGCCAGCCGTACGTCGCCAGAGAAGAACCTCTGACGATGAGGAGATTCATGGAGCGGATCCAGCGCTTGCTGTCAGAGCGCACGATGCTGGTGTGCGACATGTGCGACGGGCTGTTCTGGAGCTCGGAGCTGCTCATTCCCCGGAGGGGGAGCTTCATCTGCCAGGGGTACTACCTGTCGATCGGCTACGGCACGCCAGCGGCCCTGGGTGTGGGGATCGCGGCGCCGGAGAAGCTCGTGATCGCTCTGGTCGGCGATGGTGGTTTCCAGCTGACGTGCCAGGAGTTCTCGACCATCGTCCGGACCGGCGCCAAGGCGGTCGTCTTCGTTCTGAACAACGACGGCTACGGCGTCGAGCGGATCATCCACGACGGTCCCTACAACGAGATCGCCCCGTGGAAGTACCACAGGCTCACTGAAGTACTGGGTGGCCACGGCTTCGACGTGCGCACCGAGACGGAGCTGGAGCGGGCCATGGCCGCTTCTGAGATGCCGGCCGTCCCCCGTCCGGGTACAGCGCAAGGCGGAGCCAGGGTGGCTCACGTCGAGTCGAGCGATCCATCGAGGTGCTGGTGAAAACGACGGGATCTCGTGTACATTCCCGTCATCATGAAGACGACGAAGACCCTCATGCTGTTCGTGTCGCTGGCGTGGGCCGTGTCGACCGTGGCCGTGACCGACGCGTCCGGGGCGCCCCCCTCACCCGATGAGGACCCGATCGATCGGGAGATCGAGCGGTCGCTCAAGATGGACGGCAGCAAGCTCGGGCAGGCCCAGGCCTACAACCGGGGCCACGACCAGTGGGACGCGGAGTTGAACCGGGTCTACCAGAAGGCCCAGGCACTCCTGTCGGCCGATGCGGAGGGCAAGAAGACGCTCAAGGACGCCCAGCTCGCGTGGATCAGGTTCCGGGACGCCGAGTTCAAGCTGATCGACCGGATCCTCGATGTCAACGCCGGCAGCGTGAACGTGCCGGCGAGCGCCTCCGCCCGGATGAAGATCGTCCGGGAGCGAGCGTTGACCCTGCGCCGCCGGGTCGAGCAGCTGTCGCCGTAGCGGCGGTGACCGTCGCCGGCTCCCCGCTGGAGCCGGCCGGGATGCGACACCACCGGGGCCGACTCTGGCAGCGAGTCCGGGGGATGACCACGGAAGGAGGGTGCAGCCTGCCGTCCCACGGGAGGGTCGAGAACGAGCTCCGCGTGGTGACGGGCGCCCGATCGGTCGTGGGCCCTCCCTTACATGGTCCGCACGAGCCTGGCGATCTCATCGTAGGCGTCGAGGTGCTCGCGCGGGATCGCCGGGCGGCCCGGCAGCCGCCGGAACAGTCGCCCGAGCTGCTGCAGCTGAGCCTGGCCCAGGGTCGATCCCCGGCCGCTCGCCCGGTCGAAGGCATACATGTGAGCCAGGCTGATCACAGTTCCAACGGTGGAAGGCCCCAGAGGGTCGCCGAGCCTCTTCTCGAACAGCGCCACGGCTCTGTCGAACTCGGGCTGCGCATGCCCCTTTTCGGAGGCGAGGCGGAGGCCGTACGCGCGCATCAGGTGGGTGGTCCACGCCCGGGGACGTTCCCTGAAGCTCTTCTCGAGCACCTCGACGCAGGAGGCCACCGTGTGGGTCCCCAGGATGACCGCCCTCGCCTGGACCTCGCGGATGCTTGCCGCCACGTCGTGCTCGACCGTGAGGGGCATCTCGGTGGCGAGCAGCGCTCGCAGGTGCCTGTTGGCACTCTCCATCAGCTGCAGGGACTGCTCGCGGAGCGTCTTCATCCTGTCCGGCTTCGAGCGCTCGAGGACCTCACGCCGGAAGACGCACTTCTGCTGGTCCGTGGTCATCTCCCACATCGTGCCGACAAAATACCGTTCACCTCTCCACGCGTCGAATCCCTTCCACTCGGTATCGAATTCGGCCCTGCAACGGCCGTTCGCCTCCACGAACCCTCGGTGCATCGCCAGCGCGCTCGCCTTGTCCACCACGAGCAGGCGGCCCACGGTGGCGGGGGTGGCGAGGGCGGCCAGCAGGTCGGCAGCGGTCCGCGAGACCCGGGCGTCCGGGGCGCTGCTCCCCGGTTTGACCTCGAGCTCGGCCCTCAGACGGGTCAACGCTGCAAGAGCGGCTGGGGCCAGGGTGTCCCCTGGCGTACCGGTCTCGACGCTCGCCGGCCGGGCCGACCCGTCCGGTTGACCGCGGGCCGAGGGGCCAGTCGAAGGCCGGAGCTCCGGCGCGTGCAGAGCCGGGCGGACCGTCCAGGCGGCGACGAGGATCGTCACGGTGGCCAGCAACCCAAGGCCGAAGATCGCCCGACCGATGGCCGGCCTCGTGTCCGGGCTGCCCGCGACCCGCGTCGCCTCGGGGTCGGCACCTCGTCCCGGTAGTGGACCCCTTCCAGTGCCGGTGGGACGGGCTCCTCGCCGGACGATCCCGCTCCTTGCCGACGCCCGCCCGGACGGAGAGTGGCTCGCCATCACACTGTCGAGCTCACGGAGCAACGCTGAGGCGCTCGGCATCCTCTTTTCGGGGTCTTTGACGAGCAGCCTCGAGATCACATCGTCGAGCGTCGCGGGCAGGTCCGGCTGGAGGCGGCTGGGCGTGACCGGAGTGTCCGAGATGTGGGCCTTCATGAGCGCCGCGACGCTCGACGAGTCGAAGGGAAGCCGACCCGTGAGCATCTCGAAGAACATCACGCCCAGGGCGTAGAGGTCGGACCGGGCCGTGGCGGGCTGACCTCCGAGGATCTCGGGTGCCAGATGCGTGGGCGTACCGATGATGAACCCGGTCCTCGTCCTGGCGGCGCGCTGGGCCGTCCACCGCGAGATACCGAAGTCCACGACCTTGAAGGCGTCCGGCCCGGCGGCGATGACGTTCTCGGCCGTGATGTCACGGTGGACGATGTCGCGCCCGTGGGCCTCCTCGAGCGCGCTGGCCACCTGCAGAACCACCTTCACGGCCTTCCTCCACGGCATCGGTCCGTCAGCGAGGATGCGGCGCAGGGTCGGCCCCGGCAGGTACTCGTAGACGATCCAGGGCACGCCGGTCTCGCAGCCGTGATCGAGCAGCCGGACGATGTGCGGATGGGACAGCGACGCCGTGATCCGGGCCTCGTCCAGGAACCGGGCCTGCTGTTCACGATCACGCAGAGCGTCGGCGTGCAGAAGCTTGACGGCCACCTGCCGCTGGAGCCCTTTCTGGGTGGCGAGGTAGACTGAACCGAAGCCCCATTCGCCCAGCGCCTCGACCAGGTCGTACCGGGAGGCGCAGTCGCCGGGGAACGGATGGGTCATGGCTATCGTACCCGGTGTCGGAAGACACCGATGGAGCTCGGGAAGGGGGGGCTCCACGGTGGTCTGGTGCGACCGGGCGGTCCACGTCAGAGCGTGCGCCCAGCGCCCGCGCAAGTTCTGCGGCCCACCCACGGCGATGAGCAGAAGACTACCCTCACGGCCCACCGGGATCAAGGGGATCCGCCCCCCCGCCCCGGCTCGTGGAGTCCGCCGGTCGGCCAGGGGGCGTCGATGTAACCGACCGGAACGGTCGCGGTTCAACCAGGCGAGGAGGTGTCGAGATGCATGCCTACCGTGCCCACCGGACGCCCCCCGGCTCTCGAGGTTGTCCCCTCTGGTCGCCGTGGGCGGTCGTGATCGTCCTGCTCGTCACCGGCGCCGCCAGCGCCGCGCCCGACCCGAGGCTGGCCCCGATCGAGAAGATGGTCGCTGACGCGACCCCGGGCGGCATGATCGTGAAGGCGCTCGAGGGGCTGCCTCTCGAGGTCCGGCAAACGGCGGACTACCACCTCTTGCTGGCCAGGGCCCACCAGATCGCCAGCGAGCCCTGGCTCTCCGGCGAGGCTCTGGCATTCTTCAGGCACCTCGAGCCCGGCTCGACACGCGACACGAGAGCGGTCGAGCAGTGGCTCGCCAGAGAGGCCGACCGGCTGTTCACTGAAGCCATGAGTCTGTACCGGAACGGCGATCTGCCGGCCGCCGCCGACGCCTATCTCAAGGCGGTGCAGTGCGACCAGACCGTGCTCGCCAGGCCGGAGAACGGCCTCGGCGAGCAGACGCTCTCCACGCTGAGAGCGGCGCTGAACCAGGGTGGGCATGCATCGGTGAACTGGTACGGACTCGGGTTCCTCGACTATCGCCACGACCATCTGCGGGCGGCCAGGTCGGCGTTCGAGGAGTACCTCAGGAAGGCCAAGGACCCCTACTGGGCGTGGAGGGCGAACGTGTGGATGCGCCGCATCGACGCCGAGATCGAGGTCGTGTCGAGGGCCAGGCGAGACGAGGCCAGGGCCAAGGCCGAGGCCAGCGCCAGGGCCGCCGCCGATTCCGTGCGGCACGAGAAAGTCGAGCAGCAGCAGCGGCTCGAACGGCAGCGGGCCGAGGCGGGTCGAAGGACGTTCGAACGGCGGCGTCACCTGCTGGAGCTCGACGCCCGGATCCGGGAGGCCGATCTGAGGATCGAGGCGCTTCAACGGCAGCGCACCGGTCAGGTCTCCGTGGATGGGTACGGGTCGACCTACGTGATGGCGGTCAATCAACGGCTGGTGAAGAGCGAGCTTGTCGAGATGACGCAGGTCCGGGCCGAGCTCGCGGCCGAGCGCGAGGACCTTGAGAGGGAGGATCTCCTGAGCACCGCCTCGAACCCGGAGTGGGTGAAGGGGCAGGAGGCCGGGCACATGCCGGTCGGATCGGTCTCGTACTGAGGCCCGGATCCGTATCTCTGGCGCCTTCTCGCCGACGCGGGCACCTCTTTGCCCGGAGCCGTGGTCGCCGGTGGTGGCCGACCCGGCTGACGATCCCTGCGGGCTCGCCGCGCGGGCCGACCCGCTCCTAGCGGTTCCAGGGCCTGGACAGGCGGCCGAGCTCACGAAGATGCGCGTCCACCTCGGCCAGCTCGCGCGCGTCGATCGACTGGGCGAACCTGCCTGTCAGACATCGCCCGTCGGGAAAGACCCCGACGCGGACCGACACGAGATCCTGCCCAAGCAGTGGCCAACGGCTCGACGGGCGCATCAGTCGCGCGAACGCCGCGAGGGCTTCCCTCCTCGCAGCTGGTTCTGCCCCGGTGTCCTCGATCATCCCCAGGCATGCGCTGGCAAGCAGCAGGTGAGCATGCCGGAGCTCGCACCTGAGCCAGGCCTCCCGCGGCGAGAGCTGCAAGGCCAGGGGGACCAGCGAGACGAGAGCCCGGACGGCGTCCCGCTCCGGCGCCGTGGAGGGCATCAGCTTCCCCGACGCGGCCCTCCGGCTCCGCCACCATCGGCACGCGGCCCGTTCCCGCAGGCACACGCTCTCGATGAGCGTATGAACCGTGTGAGGCCTGCCGGCCACCAGCAGCACGTTGTCGAGGCCGGCGGCGGCCCTCATTGCCGACGAGGTCACGAGCCCCTCTCCCCGGAGGTAGGGCCGGGTCTCGAGCGCGGCCGCCTGATCGGCCAGCGACGTTCCGATCAGGCGAACGAAGGGATCGGCCCGCTCCGAGCGCAGATCCATCCTCAGCTTGACCAGGGCGCTGTCCAGCTCCGACGCCCCGCGCACACCGGTCCCGAAAACCTCGCAAGCGTTCCGCGTCACCAGGTTCCGCTCCACGGTCTCCAGAACCTCGAAGCCGGTTCTCTCGATCAGCAGCAGGCGATCTCCATCCGGCCCGGCGTAGCCGCGGGCCCCGTGCAAGAGCCTCCGGAAGTCGTCGACGAGAACCCGACACTCGAGCATCTGGGTGGAGGCGGACGCCGGCAAGCCCTCGAGGAGGTCCTCTTCCCCGGGCGCCTTGGTCCTCAACCGTCGAGCCTCCGGAAGCATCAGCAACGCCCGATTGCAGAGCGCGTCCACCTTCGAGGCAACGGCAACGGCCTCGCCGGCTGCGGCGTCAGCGGTCGGAGTCGCCCCGGCCACCGCGGCAGCGGACCGGTGTGCCGGTGCCATCGTCGACGCCCGGGGCGGCGACGGGCGGCCGCGGAGGGACACCACGGCCAGGCAGGAGATCCCCACGATCGCCCCAGGCACATCGGCGACCAGGCTGCTGACCGAGGGCGCCGGGGTCGTGAGATGGTGTTCCAGCAGTGCGATCGGATTCGGGTCGAAAAAGGGCAGCCGGCCGGTCACGAGCTCGAACATGGTGACGCCGAGGGCGTAGAGGTCCGACTGGTGGGCCGGGGCCGGCCCCTTGACCTGGATGGGAGAGACGTACGCCGGTGTCCCCAGGATGTTCCCCTCCCGGGTCTTCACACTGGAGCCCGCCCACTTGGCCACCCCGAAGTCAGCGATCTTGAAGAGACCCGAGTGGCAACGGAGGATGTTGTCCGGCTTGATGTCCCGATGGACGACGCCGCAGCGGCGAGCCTCCTCCAGCGCCAGCGCGACCTGTCGCGCCACCTCGGCGACCTCCCTCCAGGGCGAAGGGCCACGGTCCACCCAGCTCCGCAGGCTCTGACCCTCCACGTACTCGAACGCCATCCAGGGAAGGTCCGTCTCGACGCCGTAGTCCAGCAGCGTCACGACCCGGGAGTGGTCGATCGACGCCGTGAGCCGGGCCTCGTCGCGGAACCGGCTGACGAGCTCGTCGTCCACCACCAGCTCGGCATGCAGCACCTTGAGGGCCACCGGTCGGTCGAGCGCACGCTGGCGGGCGAGCCAGACCGATCCGAATCCCCCGCCGGCGACGAGGCGTACCGGCTCGAACCGGTCGGACAGGCTCGCCGGGAATCCATCCATGAAACCATGGTAGCACGGCCGAGGCCGTCGGGGTCGTCGGCGATGCGATCCGGCCGGACCGTCCGGGCACACGCCGGGCCGGTCACGGCGGTCTCATCGGCCCAGGAGCAGGCTGAGCGCCATCACGGCCATGCCCGCGATGACCCCGTAGATCGCCACGTGACCCTCCCCGTACTCCCGCGCAGCCGGGAGCAGCTCGTCCAGGGAGATGAACACCATGATGCCGGAGATGCCGGCGAAGAGAGCTCCCAGGACCGAGTCGTCGAGGAACGGGCGCAGCACCAGGTAGCCGGCAACGGCGCCCAGCGGCTCCGACAGGCCCGACGCGAACGACAGCCAGAACGCCCGGGAGCGTTGCCCCGTGGCGAAGTAGAGCGGCACCGAGACGGCGATGCCCTCCGGGATGTTGTGGATCGCCACTGCGACGGCGACGGACACGCCGACGCGAGCATCCGACAGCGTGCTGGCGAAGGTGGCCAGACCCTCGGGGAAGTTGTGGATGGCGATCGCCAGGGCGGCGAACAGGCCGACGCGGTGGAGGTCCCTGCGATCGCCGGCGGGTGCGTCCATCGACTCGACGGTGCGCGGCTCGTGGGGGTTCTCCCAGGCCGGGACCAGCCGGTCGATCACGGCCATGAACATCATTCCGACGAAGAACGAGACCGCGGTGAACCACTCGGCCTGGACCTTCGACGAACTCCTGGAGAAGTACTCCCGGGCCAGGGTGAACAGCTCGACGAAGGAGACATAGATCATCACCCCGGCCGACAGCCCGAGAGAGGCGGCCAGGAACCGCCGGTTCGTCCGGCGAGTGAAGAACGCCAGGGCGCTGCCGACACCCGTGGACAGCCCTGCCAGCGTCGTGAGCGCAAAGGCCAGCATGACGTTCTGCTCCATGGGTTCGTCGCCTCCTCTCCCCGCCTGCCAGGCCTCTCGTCAGGGTCCCCGGAACGCGGCGCCCGTCACGGCGCCCGGACCGCCACCGAGCCGTGGGGACGGCCCGGACCGGCGTGCGCTCCAGGATAGCCGATATCCGGTCGATCGGAAACAGGCAGCACGGGGAGGGTGACGTCCGAGGGACCCGCAACGGAGGGGGTCACGGCGGCTCCGGAGGCCTTGCGGCATCTCCCGGTGGCGATCTCGTGGAGGGCGCCATGTGCCCCACGTGAGTGAAGACGACCCGCCGCGGCCGCGTTCGATCCAGCAGTCTTTCGATGCCGTCCGGCTTGATGTGGGAGGCCTCGAACGCAGCCGACGGTCCGGTTGGCTCGCACGTGGTGGCGGACGGGTCGGGTTCCGGGTAGCTGGTTCTGTGGTAGAATCTCGTACGCGCGCCGCGGCTGGACATCCGCCGGCGCGTGTCCGCACAGGCTCCTGTCGGGGGAGGTACGTGAACCATGCCGCCGCTCCTTCGCGATCCCATCGTCTGCGTTGCGACCCTGGACCCGTGCCTGGTCCATTCGGGCATGGGCTCTGTTAGCTGGCTCCTCCTGGCGTCGCTCGCGCTGGCCTGCGCCATGCTGTTCTTCATGCACGTGGTGTGCCCCGCGTGCCGGAGCGGGCGCTTCTCGCTCGGTCCCTTCGGGCCCCGCATGTGCGAGCCTTGCCGCAGGGCGATGGAGTCGTGGCGCGACGAACGACTGATGCGGATCCGATCCATGGAGCAGGCGCTCGCGTCGCGGCGCACAAGGGAAGACCGCCTCCGGATACTCGATGCGATCCTCGAGCAGGCGCGCGCCGTGGCCGCGCGCGAGAGGCTTGGGGTCGACCTGGGCGGCCGGGGCCTCGTGAGCAAGTACGAGTCGCTGATCAGGCAGGAGTCCGCGGACCATGGCGACGGCACAGGCCCCTCTCACCAGATCGAGGACATGGTCGAAGAGTCGAGGGAGTGCGACGGAAGCGACTCTCCCATCTCCGGCGAATGGTGCTTCAAGCCCGTGAACACGATGACCGGGGCCACCGGCTACATCGTGCTCCGCGACATCCCGAAGACCAGGCTGCTCGTCGACGACCGCGAGATCGAGCTGGCCGGCGGGTTCCGCGGGTTCCACTCGGTACCGGCCGGGGTGCACACTCTGGTGATGGAGCCATGCGGCAGCTTCACCCATATGCCCGGCGTGCGCGTGTACGTGCACCCGGGAGGCTGCGTGGTTCTCCGGTACGATCACGAGCAGGACAAGTTCGTGAGCGACGAGCCCTGGGGGGCGGAGTACGCGTCCAAGGCGCTGCGCGGCACCATGTCCGGCTCCCTCCACGAGTGGCCGCGCCCGGATTGATCCGGATCGTGCGAGCCGGGGCGATCCGCGTCCGGGCCTGTCGTTGCCGTTGTCTGTCCGCCCGCCCCCTCGGATCTTGCGGAGAGGCTCGGGACCGAGGAGTGCCGGACCCCGGGCCTCGGTCCCTGGCTGTCCTCTCCGGTCAGGCCGTGCTCGAGACCCGGAGCGGAACCGTCGGGCTGACCAAGGGTGACACGATCGCGCCGGACTGACCGGCCGCCTGCCGGAGTTCGCGTGCCCTGGCGAGCCAGGTCACTGCGAGAACCCCGCGTGGCAAGACCAAGGGGCACCGGTGGCCGCTCGCCCGCTCTCATTCCGCCCGGCCGGTCTTCCCCTGTCCGGCCAGCCAGCCGGACCAGGAGGTCTCGAAGCCGTCCTGGTTCTCGCGGCAGTACGCATGGAACTGCCGGAGGAACCGGGCCCGGCGCTGCGCCAACTGGTCCACGACGCGCTGGCGAACGCCGTCCCGTGGGGACCGATCGCCGCGATCCACGCCGACGAGGTCGCCGGCCGCCCGGCCACGCACATCTCCTTCGATCTGTAGCAGACCCAGGGCCTCCTCACCGACCTCTATGCCGACCTGAGTGGCGAGCGCTGGCTGCTCGCCAGGCGACACCTTGCGGATGAGCTTCGTGAACCGGTCCACGTCGCGAGGCTCCGGATGGCAGTGGTCCTGAACGGGGATGCGAACGTACTTCGCTCCTGCGGCCTTCACGAGTTTCTTCTCGGTGCCCACGGAATCGACGGTGACGCCGACCGTCTGGTCCCGCGCACCGTCGTCGTCGGCGACGCGGATCAGCCTCGCCGTCTTCCGGTCCCGGAGCTCCGAGAGTCGACTCTTCTCGTCCTTCGAGATCTCGTCGAGATCCATTCCCCGATTGGCGGCGTTGTCCTTGCCTTTCCAGCTGATCGCCATGCCGTTGACGTACCCGTGGGACTCCTCCCTGAGATCGACGACCACGAGCGATCGGCCCCGGAGCCTGGCGATGATCGTGGCGAGACCCTCCTTCGTGAACTGAGAGCTCCCGGAGGCTCTCGTATCGTCCAGTCCCTCCCGCGTCGGGAGGGCGCCCGCGGTCTTCTCGAAAGGATCTGCCATCGTCCTGAACTCCGTGAGGTCCGGGTTCTTGCCCTGCTTGGCATCGAGGACGAGTTCGACGAGGCCGGCGCTCGAGTCGCCCGGACTCGCCTTCGGCACGTCGCCTCGCTGGGTGACGCCCAGGACCGCGCTCTGCACACCGAGCACGTCGATCGCCTCCTGGGCCCGGCCGACGCTTGCAGCGGTCAGGGCGATCCACAGCAGCGGTATCAGAACCGACCGGCGCATGCGCAGCGGACGGTCACCCCAGGTCTTGGAGTTCATCGGGAATCCTCCTTGTGGTCGAGGTCGAACGGCCACTTCCAGCGTGCTCCACGACCTCGATGCCGCCGGCGCCTCCCGGGTCGGCTCTTCTGGAGCCGGGCCGAAGGCGCCTCGTTGTGCCTCGAGAGGCCCGATCCGGGCGCGTGTCATCGTGGTTGTCGTGGTGGCCTCCCGTGGTTGGTCGGTTCGAGCGTGAGCCTGCTCTCAAGTTGCGTGCCAGCTGGAATCGCCCCGGGGCGGGCCGAAGTGCCCCGGCTGCGATGGCTGTTCACCGGGTGAACAGGAGTTGCAGGCGATCCGCGAGCCCTCCGGTGACCTCCCCTCTATCCCAGGAGGCGCCTGGCAGCTCTTTGCGTTCGAGGATTGTCGCGACACGCACCGCCCCGGGCGCTCCGCTCGCTCACTCGGGGGAGGGCGCCGACCGACCCAGCACGTCGTGTCAAGGTGTCCCGGCCCGATCCGGCGCCGGTCCATCGTGGCACATAAGACCCGGCGCCTCGCCGGGTCCGAGTCGCAAGACCCGGCGCCTCGCCGGGTCCGAGTCGCGCCCCCGAGCGCGACCTCAATCCGGATCCCTTCCTCTTTCCT
>JACQZM010000059.1 GCA_016213885.1 Candidatus Rifleibacteriota bacterium
GCGTCCCCCCTGATCGTGGAGCCCGGCCGGCCGATTCAGAATGACAAGTGGGCGGCCTTCACGCCCGGGAAGGGAGCGGACGCCACTGGAACCCTGATCGACTCGGTTCGAGGTGCTGGCGACACCTTCCAGGAGGTCGTGCTCAAGGCAGCTCTGGTCGATCGGGAAACGGGTCAGATCCCGGCTTCCGTGTTCGACAAGACCAACACAGGCTACGTCGTGCTTCGCCTCAAAGACGTGTCCAAGTATCCAGGAATCGCGGGCAACAAGGGCTTTGTCGACGACCGCCTCAACGATACGTACGACATGTCCTTGAAGTCCAAGGGTGGCGAAGTGACGACGCATGAGCCGTCCTCGACCAGCGACCCGATCTGGTCCACGGTGCTGGTCGTCAAGGACTACGCCGCGACAGCCACTATCGAGGGAAGGACCACCATCAACAGGCTGGAGCCACCCACGGCCAAGGTCACGCAGAGAGATCTCCCGGTAGACACGGACGGCGACGACTTGTCCGATAGCTGGGAACGGGAGGTGACGTCAGCGGCTGCCGTGGCACCGTCTCTGACTACGCTCAATGCGACCCTGGACAGCGACGAGGACAGATTCCAGCAGAGCCTGATCAAGGGAGATGGGCTGTCCGCGTTCGAGGAGTATCGGGGATTCTTCGTAGAGGGCAAACACCGGCGGACGAACGAGCTGCAGGACGACACGCCAACAGGCGGCAAGAGCACGGTGGGGGATGCGAACAGGGGCGGGCCGTTCAGGAAGGACGTGTTCATCCACGACCCCAACAAGCTCTTCTCGACTTATGGCCTGCTGACGACGACGTACGGGGCATCGGTGCATCTCATCACGACAGGTGAGAGCTTCGTCCCTATGCTGGGTCAAGACAAGCCGTTCGAAGGCCAGATCAACCGCATGACACCAACGACGCCGACGGCATCGCTGGATCACCGAGTGCCAGGCATCATTGCGCAGTACAGACTCAAGCTGGTCGACACCGTCTTGGACAAGAACCAGAATTCAAGATACTACGGCTCCTCGGGAGCTGACTGGTACCGAGATGCTGCTCCCGTCGAAATCGACACGAAGAAGTTGACTTTCCATCTCGGCCACCCGGATTGGTGCAACCTGAAGTCATCGGATTGGCGGTACAAACAAGCCGTGCAGCGGGTCCTGGCCCATGAAATGGGCCATCGCTTCACGCTGCGTCATCCCTTGCTGACAGTGCCCATAACGAGTGTCCTACCGACTTCGAGCACATCCCTCACGCCTGGTGTACTGGCAGCTTTCTTGCCCGACGGCAGCGGCCTTCGGGTCAGGGCGATTGCCGAAGTCAGAGAGTTGCGTCCTGGGCAAAGGCGGTACCTTGCGTTGCGGCAGCCCGTGGACCTCACTCTGGCACCGAAGATCGGTCCTCCTTGGCAGCCCCGAATCAAGGTCGACTTGGCGTCCGCCAAGTTCAGTGGCCCCTTCCCCGAGACAGTGAAGAATCCGGTCACTCTGGCGGGGCCCGGCCCCGGCGGCGAGCTGGTGACGGAACGTACTGCTGACTATGCCCTTGTGCAGAAGCTCGACCCGGCCGTGCTGGCGAGCATCGTGGCGGGCACGCAGCCAGCCTTTGTGCGGTTCCACGACAGCACGTGGGAGGGCAGTCCGCCCAAGATGCGCGCGACCAACTGGATGGACAGCGGAGGCGGCTCGGTGTTCTTCCCCCCTCAGGGCGTCCCACCATGGTGGCTGGAGTGGCCACGGATGACAGAGCAGAGGGATTTCGATCTGGCATCGGAGGAGGAACGATAATGACCCGCCTCAGACTTCTGCAATCGTCGGTGCTTGCTGCCGGCCTGTGGGCCCTTCTTGGCGCGGAGTCTCCTTGTCGCGGGGCAGACCTCCCGCCAAACATGACTGCCGCCAACCTAGGCGAATCGACCGCGAGTCTGTCCATCCGACCGCTGGAGTTACCGTACTACGTTGGCGAACGCTTGGTGCTGGAGGTCATGGTACGTAACACCGCGACGATTGCCCAAGGCCTTCCCGGCATCGACATGTTGGACGTCACGTTCGCCGAGGCCCCGACTCCGGAGCCGCGAATGGGACCTTCGCTGGAGGTTCAGTCCCCAGATGACCTCATCAGGAAGCACCAATGTGGGGACGGGGCCTATTTGCAGAGGGACGATGGGGCCAATGTCTACCCGCCACACTTCGGACACTTGGCAGCCATTGCCAAAGGCAGTGTGAAGATGGCACCCGGTGAGAGCAGATCAGGCATCTGGGTGAGCCGACCTCTGAACCGACGGAACTACGGTGCTCTCGGCGTCGGCCCGATGGACTTTGGCGTGCGGGTATCGTGCCATGACATCCTGCCTGACCGGTGGTTGCGGTTCCGTGTCCAGCACTTCACGGAGGTGAGCGGCACGCAGCTTCTGACGCCCCCTCTTGCCGAAGAACCCACTCTGTTTTTCACAGCTCCGGCTGGTGCAGACCGGTACCTACTGCTTGCCGTGGGCTCTTGGTGGAGGGTCGGAGGCGGTTCTGCCAAACCGCGCGCTGACACCCTCAACGCCCTGGCGCGCAACTGGACCTTCTCCCGCTTCGGAGTTCTCGACAAGTCAAGTCCCGCACTCACATTCGATCCCGAAGGGACACTGCTTGCCGACGGTCGCCCAATGATCCCGAGGTGGTATGTGTGCACCTCCGGTGGTCAGGAAGGGTGGGTGATCGCTACGCGGAGCTCTCCAGAGACCGGCCCTTACAGGCTGAACAAGTGAGGTGGAGTCCGCTGCCAAGGGTGCTGGGTCTCCGGCGCCGGGCGGCATCGCAACCCCCGGCTCCCCGTCCAATTGACGCTGCAGCCGACGATCCCGGCCCTCCCTACCGGTCGGTCCGGGCTCGCGGCTGAACTCTGCAATTGGCCGGTCCGCTCCCGCTGCTGCGCATCACGCGGAAAAGGACCAGGTGGTCCCCACCCGCCCACCCGCCGTCACGGCCTTCGAGCTCGTCGCCAAAGAGGAACGCGACGGGCCGCCGATCAAGGTGGGTCGGCAGTCGCCGTGCGGAATCTCGGCGGCCCAGCATTGAAAGAGGACCTCAGCCTCAATGTCCGGAGCACAGGCGACGCCCCCAGCTCCGTCAGTTTCGGCGTCGGCCCCGGACCGGGCCAGGCCTCGTCGGTGGTATCCGTGAGAGCCTGCTTCAGATGCCACGCAGGATCTCGTGGGCCTTGTTCGAGGCGGCGACGCGCCGGAGGTCAGCCAGTGGCGTGATCCCTCCGGGAGGAGCCTGGTTCAAGAAGACCGTCGAGGAAGTGGCGTACGTCGGGGGTGAGCACGAAACGCAGCCGACGATGGGGCTCGTCCTCGGCACGCCTCGCCGAGTGCGTGGCCACCATCATCCGCGGCTGACGATCGATCCTGGTCGAGGCTTCACGCCGGGCAGCGAGATTCACGTCTTCACGAGCTTCGGTGCCTGTCCCGCCTCTTTGACCAGCCGGTCACCCACCTCGACGCTCCCCATCCCACCCGCGAGGAAGGCCGCCATGGAGTTCTCGAACTGGCCGGTCACGCCGTCGTCGCGACGGTAGTGGACCCGTACCCAGTTCACCTGGACCATGTCGGTGCGCCTGCCCTGGGGGTCGAGGCGTTCGAACTCCTCGACCCGCTCGATCGTGGCGGCCCAGGACTCGCTCAGCGCGCGTCTCCCCGAAAGAGACAGCACGACCGAGATCACCACGATGATGACGACGACGACCGCGACCCCGAGTGCCCCCTCCACGTTCGACCAGCTCCTTCCCGGGGACCACCCCCGGCGTCCGACGACCCACCATGCCAGGCGCCATTCTACAATCGACCGCCCGGCCTCGCCACAGGCCAGCCTGATTCTCCCTGGGCCGACGCCGGGCCGATCACTCCCTCGCTGCCGCGCTCTCCAGCATCTGCAGCCTCTCCAGGAGCTCCCGGCACGTGGCCGGCCGCCGGTCCGGGTCGGGATGCATGCACTCCGCGAGCAGCGCTTCCAGACCCGCCGGCGGCTGCGGGTCCAGCGAGGACAGCGGTACCGGGAGCCGGTCCACCTTGCGGGAGAGGTTGGTCGGGCCGTAGGGCATCTGGCCGGTCAGGAGCTCGTAGGCGATGACGCCCAGCGGGAAGATGTCCACCCGCGGGTCCGGCAGCGCTCCCTCGATCTGCTCCGGAGCCATGTACCGCAGGGTGCCCACCACCTCTCCGGTTCCGGTCAGCGCCACGGCGTCCTCCACCCGGGCCACGCCGAGGTCCAGGATCTTGAGCCCTCCGGTGGTGAGCCGCATGACGTTCTCCGGCTTCAGGTCCCTGTGGAAGATGCCGATCCCGTGGGCGTAGCCGAGCGCCCCGGCCACGTCCCTCAGGATCGGAAGGACCTGCGCCCAGGCCAGGGCGTACGCCTCCCGCAGCTCCTCCCTGAGCGAGCGACCCGCCAGGAGCTCCATCGAGAAGTAGTGGAGCCCGGCCTGCCCCCGCTCGAACACCCGCACGAACCCGGGATGGGAGAGGCGCTGGCCCACGTCGTACTCCCGGAAGAACCGCTCCACGGCGCCCCGTCGCCGCGCCTGCTGAGGGTGCATCACCTTCAGCGCCACGTCGGCCGACAGCCCCCTGGAGAACGCCCTGAACACCATGCCCATGCCGCCGGTGCCGATCAGCTCCGGTCGCTCGAACCGGTCGCCCAGGTAGGTCCGGATCAGGTCGGTCAGGACGTCGCTGGAGGCGTCTCTCGCCACCTCCGGCACCTGCGGGGGGGCTCCGGCTCCACCGAGGTCGGGCCCTTCGGGCGGCGTCGCCGCGGAGCTCGACCCGTCCGAACCGGTCGGGACCCGACCGATCGACCGTGGCGAGCCTCCGGCCGGGAGTCTGTCCCCCGGGGAGGCTGCGGGCCGGGCGGTGTCGGAACCGGGCCGGACCACGGCCTGCCGGGGAGACTCCAGCGTGCGGTCCTCTCCGGAGCGGATCTCGGTCCAGCGGAACGCCATGGTGAGCGGCAGCGCCATCAGGAACACCAGGATCGGTCGGGCCACGTCGAGCTCCACGTTGAACCAGAGCAGCGCCCCCAGCGGAATCAGGATGAGGATCAGGCCGATCTTGGTCACCATCAGCGGGCGCCTGGCCACCGGCGAGTAGCAGATCTGCGCCGTGTACAGGAAGGTCAGCACGACCAGGAGGAACGTCACGATCCAGAGCGGCCGCCTGAACCCGGAGCGCGTCATCGCCGTGGCCAGAGCCAGGGCGTGCACCTCCGGGTCGGAGAGCATGAGGTTCGGCAGCACCGGCAGCGCGAGCTCCGCCGGTCCGGTCACTCCCACGATCACCAGCCGGCCCCTGAGCCGACCCGGCTCGACCGTCCCGGAGAGCACCTCCGCCAGGGAGAGCTGGCCGATCGCCTGCTGGAGACCCGGGTCGACCCGGAGCCAGCCGTCCCGGGCCGGGATGGAGAGCTCCCCCAGCCGGGCCAGATGCCGGTCCACCACCACGTCTCCCTGACCGACCTTGAGGTGGTGGATCAGGGCGGCCAGCCCCCAGCACGGCGCGGGTCGTTCGCGGTCCGACGGCACCCACATCCGGACCCGCTGGAACATCCCGTCCAGCACCTCCAGCTGCTCCGGCCCCTCGCCGGCCAGCGCCCTCCGCACCTCCCCTTGCGGTGCGGCGCCGCGACCGGGCCGGGTCGGCAGCACCACGTTGCGGGCGGCGATGATCGCCTTGCCCAGCGGGTCGTCCCGGGAGACCTCCCGCACCCCCCGGTGCTGGTAGATCCCCTTCAACACCACGGTCCCGGCGCCTTCCGCCTCGAGCCTCTCCACGGCTCGAGCCAGGACGGCCGGCGGGAACGGCCACGGGGCCCCGACCGCTCGCTCCGCCGCGGCGTCGATCCTCACCAGCACCGGATTGGCCAGGGGAACCGTGGGCCTGATGACCTGCCTGAACCGCAGCAGCATCTCGAGGTTGGAGGCCTGCAGCTCCTCCAGGTACGGCAGCGGCAGCGAGACCGCGGTCAGGACGGTCAGGGACAGAAGGCCGAACACTGCCAGCGTCGATCGGCGGTGCCGCGACCGGACCACCGCCAGTCGGTCCAGGGCAGGGGCCAGCAGCCTCTCCCTGAGCGTATCGGCGATCCGCATCTTCAGCCTCTCGAGCCGGCTTCCCCTGCAGCACCTCTTCCGCTCCGATCTCGCCCCGGGTGTCCTCCGGGGTGACCTTCTGGAGGCCCACCGCCGTCCCGTAGGCCAGCACCTCAGTGACGCCCTGCATGATCTCGTTGGCGTCGTAGCGCATCCCGATGATGGCGTTGGCCCCCAGCTCGTCGGCGTGGCTCATCATCACCTCGAACGCCTGCCTGCGGGCGTGCTCGCAGAGCTCCTCGAACACCTCGATGTTGCCTCCGATCAGCGTCTTCAGGGCGCCCAGGGTGGTGCCCACGATGGAGCGTGAGCGGACGCAGATGCCCCTCACCACGCCGTAGTACTTGACGATCCGCCAGCCGTCGATCTCGAAAGCGGTCGTGACCATTCGACTGTCCACTCGGGGTACCTCCGCCACACTGGACGCCGCGGGGCGCGGGCCGGTCTCCGCCATCTGATGTTAAACCCTGGACCGGTCCGGCCGAAACAGTCCTCTCTTGTGCCGGGCCGTCGAGCGGTTTACCCTCTCCTCGAGCGTTCCCGATCGTCCGAGCCGGGGGTCTCGACCCGATGGCAGGTAGAACCGACAGCTGCTCCGTGTGTGGATCCGCCGTGCAACCGGACATGACCAGCTGCCCCGTGTGCGGCGTCTCGCCCACGGCGCGCGGTCCTGTCGGGACGCCCGTTCCGGACCAGCCGGCGCCGACCCGGGGGGTGGCGCCGACCGTGGAGAGAGCGGGCGGGGATCCGGTGCCGGCGGACCGCCCGGCTGCGACGGCCCCTCACGGGCCGGCCCCCGGCGGACCGGTTCCGGCGGGCCTGTCGGAGCGGTTCGAGATCGTCCGGACCCTGGGGGCGGGCGGCATGGGCGTGGTCTACCTGGCCCGGGACCGGCGGCTCGATCGCCAGGTGGCTCTCAAGCTGATCCGGGAGCCTTCACCGCAGGTGGTCCGCCGGTTCGATCGGGAGGGGAAGATCCTCGCCGCCCTGGAGCACGAGCACGTGGTCCGGCTCTACGACATCGGCGTGGCGAACGGGACGCCGTATCTGGTGATGGAGTTCGTCCGTGGCCGCCCGCTCTCGACGAGGCTCTCCGAAGGCAGACCGCCGGTCGTCGAGGCGGTGCGGCTCGCCATCGAGATCCTGAAGGGGATCGTCGAGGCCCACCGGCGCAACATCATCCACCGCGACCTGAAGCCGTCGAACGTCTTCCTCGACGAGTCCGAGCGGGTCAAGGTGGCGGACTTCGGCCTGGCCACCAGCGTCTCCGGGGCCGACGAGCCCCAGGGCGGCCGGACTCCGCTGGGGACCATCCTCGGCACCCCGGGGTACATGGCGCCGGAGCAGGGCCGGGGGGAGAGGGCCGGTCCGCCGGCCGACGTGTACGCCGTCGGCGTGATCCTCCACCAGATGCTGACCGGGCAGGCGCTGTTCACCGGTGAGAACGCCTACGCCGTGTGGATGGCCCAGATGAAGGCGATCCCGGACGCCCCGTCGATCCAGAACCCCGGCGTTCCGCCGTTCCTCGATGAGCTGGTGCTGAAGGCGCTGGCCCAGGACCCGGCGGCTCGCCCCACGGCGGCCAGTCTCCTGGCCTCCCTGTCCACCTGGTGGGAGCGCACCGTGTTCACGCGGCGCGCCTCGCCGGTCACTCCCCCGGGCCGTCCGTACAAGCTCCTGGAGCCGTTCGGGCCTCAGGACGCGAGCATCTTCTTCGGGCGGGAGGGGCTCACGACGGAGCTGGCGGAGCTCCTCGACAACCCCCGGGTGAGGATCGTCCTCCTGTTCGGGCCGTTGGCCCAGGGGAAGAGCGACCGGATCCCGGTGGTGGTGATCGATCAGCTGGAGGAGCTGTTCACCCTGAACCCCCTGGCGTCTCCGAGGATCGCCTCCTTTCTGGAGTCGATCTCCCTGCTCGCGGAGGCGCAGTTCCTCAAGATCAAGATCGTCCTCTCGTTCAGGACGGAGTTCCGGGGCCATCTGTTCGCCCTGGAAGAGCGGCTGGCCCGGACCATCCGATCGGTCCGGGTGACCGAGATCGCCGAGGAGGGGCTGACCCAGGCGATCGAGGGCCCCTCGTGGATCGAGGCGTTCGGGTTCAGGTACGAGGTGGGGCTGCCCAGACGGATAGCCGCGGAGATCCGCAAGACCGCCGAAGCGGCGGGGACGCCGGCGCTGCCGATCCTGCAGATCGCCTGCCAGCAGCTCTACGACCTGATGCAGGCCGCCCGCGCGACGGTGATCAACACCGAGCTCTACGAGAAGACCCTCAAGGGCACCTCCGGGGCGCTGCAGCGCTACGTCGAGGAGCGCCTGGCCAGCGACCGGTACCAGCAGAGAGGGCCGCTGGCGCGGCAGATGCTCAAGGCGTTGACCGTCAAGGAGCCGGGGAGCGAGCGGTTCGCCAGGGCACTGGACGAGGAGGAGCTGCTGGCGTTCCCGGATCGGGAGGCGGCCAGGGCCACGCTGGAGCAGCTGATCTCGGACCAGCTGGTGGTCCGGGAGGAGGGGGGCCGGCAGCGACACCGGGTGCGCCTCGCCTCCGAGGTGATCTGCCCGCTGGTGGACCAGTGGGTCCACGAGCCGGACGAGGCTGAGCGGGCGGCCCGGGTCCTGGAGCGGACGATCCGTCTGTGGGACGAGGGGGGCGGGCGGCCGGAGCACCTGCTCTCGGGGCACTGCCTGGAGCTCATCGTCGCGCAGATGGGCTCCCTCAAGGGGCTCACCGATCGCCAGAAGCAGTTCATCATGGACTCCAGCGCCCGGCGCCGGTCGCTGGTCGTCCGGTGGCTCTCCGTGCTGCCCGTGGTCTTTCCGCTCGTCGCGGCGCTGGTCTATCGGGCCTTCTTCATGGCCGGGGAGGTGGCCTTGACCACCGCCCCCCCCGGCGCCGAGGTGATCGAGGCGGGGCAGGTCGTCGGGACGACTCCGGCCCGGCTGAGGCGTCCGCCGGGCATGCACCTGTTCACGCTCCGGCGAGACCGCCACGAACCGGCCCGGATCCACGTGGCCGTTCCGGTGGGCGGTGAGACCACCCAGAACGCGGTCCTGGGGTATCCGTTCGGCCTGCTCTCGGTGATCTCCGATCCGTTCGGGGCGTTCTGCGAGATCAGGAGCGAGCCTGGCGGAGCGCTCCACTCGCGGCTCCCCACGCCGTTCACGACCGAGGTTCCCTCGGGCCGCTGGACCCTGGCGTTGAGCCACCCGGGCCGCGTCGGGGTCACGCTCCCCGGGGTGGAGGTGGGTGCCAACCGGCTGCTCTCGTCCCACACGGTCAAGATGCCCATGGACACCGGCCGCCTGGTGGTCGTCTCCCTGTTCGACGGGGTCTGGATGGACCTGCTGGCCGAGGGCACCCGGCGGCCCGTGAGGAGCTGCGCCCTCCCCACGACCTCCCTGGGCGAGGAGCTGCCCCGGGGGCGGTACTGGCTCGTCGCCTCCCGGGCGGGCCACTGGAAGGATGAAAGGGTCGTGGAGGTGGCCCGGGGCGTGACGAGGATCCAGGGCACCTGGGCGCCGCCGGTCGAGGCGCTGGGGTCGCTGTGGCTCACCACCGGCACGTTCTGCTCCCCGGCTCTGGGCGATCTCGACGGCGACGGCACCCTGGACGTGGTCACCCATGGCAGGCACGGAACGGTGGAGGCGCGGTCTGGCAAGAACGGCGCCCGCCTCTGGGGCGCCACCACCGGCGTGACCTGGTCGAACTACGTTTTGGACGGGATGTTCGCCCCGGCCGTGCGCCTCGCCCCGCTGGACGCGGACGAGAGGCCCGACGTGGTCGTCGCCACCGGCTCGGGCCAGGTGCTGGCGCTCTCCGGCAAGACCGGGCATGGACTCTGGACCTACGGCACCGGCAGGCCGATCCACGGCACTCCTTCCATCGACGACACGAACGCCGATGGGGTCAGGGACGTGATCGTGACGTCCGACGACGGCTTCCTCCACGCCATCTCCGGCAAGACCGGCCGGGCGCTGTGGAGGCACCGGATCGGAACCAGGACCAGGAGCCAGGCGGCGCTGGCCGACCTGAACCGGGATCGGGTGGCCGACGTGATCGTCGGGTCCGACGACGGGATGGTGCGGGCGGTCTCCGGACGGGACGGCCGTCTGCTCTGGTCCCGGTCGGCCGGTTCCCCGGTCTGGGCGGGTCCGGCGGTCAACGATGTGAACCGGGACGGGAGGAGAGAGGTCGTCGTGGCCACGTCGGGCGGCGCCGTGATCTCCATGGACGGAGCCACCGGTCGGCCGCTGTGGACCGGCGAGCGACTCAAGGGGAAGGTGGCCGTGACCCCGGCGCTGGCCGATCTCGACGGCGATGGGACGCTGGACATCCTGGCCGTGACCGTGTCCGGAGAGGCGCGGGCGTTCAACGGTCAGACCGGCAGGGAGCTGTGGGTCTCCCAGTTCGGCGTCGCCACGAACACCCTGGTCGTGGGCGACGTGAACGGCGACGGCGTGCCCGATGCGGTCCTCTCCGGCCTCTACCCGCAGGTGATCGCCCTGTCCGGGGGCACCGGTCGGCTGCTCTGCTCGATACCCACGGGCCGGTTCGGAGGGTTCGTCAGGGTCCTCGACGTGAACGGCGACGGTCTCGACGACATGGTGCTCTTGTCCAACGACGGTCAGGTGCACGTCTACTCCGGCCGGACCGAGCGGGTGGACTGCGCCATCCCCACGGCGGGGCCGATCGGGACGCCTCCGGCCGTGGGCGATCTGGACGGCGACGGTTCAGCGGATGTGGCGTTCTCCGCCGACGGGTGGGTCTGGGCCGCGTCGCCGCGCCTGGGGCGAGTGCTGTGGGCCTCCGGGCCCAACTGCAGCTGCCTCGGGGTCACCATGGCGGACCTGGACCGGGACGGCGCGCCGGACGTGGTCGGACTGGTGGCCGCCGTCGGGGTGGGGGCGATCTCCGGCCGGACCGGTCAGGGGATCTGGTGGACGAATCAGGCCGGGGTCACCGGGTTCCCGGACGCGGGCGACCTGGACGGCGACGGGATCGCCGACGTGGCGTTCGGCTCGGACCGGGGGGCTGTCCACACGCTCTCCGGCGCCACGGGCCGGGCGCTCTGGACGGCCCGGGTGGAACCGGCCGGCTCCACGGCGCCGGTGATCTCGGCGGTGGGCGTTGAAGCCAGCCAGTCCGTTGGCGCGCACCGGCCTCCCTGGCCCCCTCGGGCCGGCTCCCAGGTCGTGGTGGTGACCGACAGGGGCAAGGTGGTCTCCCTCTCCCCGACCACCGGGCTGGTGCGCTGGGAGGCCCGGGTCGGCGCCACCGCCACCGGCACGGCTGCTCTGGCCGACCTGGACCGGGACACCATCCTGGACGTGGTGGTGACGACGGGCGACCAGGGGATCGTCGCCCTCTCGGGCAAGGACCAGTCCCGGCTCTGGACGTTCAAACCGGCGGAGCGCCTGGCGTTCGGGCCTGTCGTGGCCGATCTCGACGGGAACGGCGTTCTTGACGTCGTGGTGGGTGCGAGCCCCCAGAGCGGCCGCCGCCTGTTCGCCCTGGACGGCCGGTCGGGGAAGCCGCTGTGGATCGCGACCCTCCCCAGGGGGATCGCGATCCAGCCGACCGCCGGCGACGTGAACGCCGACGGCGTGCCGGACGTCCTCGCCTGGCACTATCCGGGGACCGTGGTCGCCCTGTCCGGCCGGGACGGGCGGAAGCTGTTCGAACAGGAGCTCGGGTCGCCCACCCTGGCGGCGCCGACCGCCGTCGATCTCGAAGGCCCGTGGAAGGGGCGCACGTTCACCTGGCGGGACGCCCGCCAGGTCTGGCCGGACCCGGCCTCGGTCCCGGCCTCCTCGACGGCGACGCGGCCGTCGCTGGTGACGGTGAGACGGGAGAACACGCTGGTGGTCTCCCGGCCGCTGGCCGCCATGGCGCCCGCCGCCCGCCGCCCGCTCTTCGGGTTTCTCAGAGGCTCTCCGGGGCGTTGAGGTCGCCGGGTCCCCGGGTCCACCGACGGGTGGTACAATGGTCCCCGACTTCCTCCGGCCGGTCCCGGTGGACGGGGGTGACTGCCCGGGCCGACCCTGGCCGACCGTTCTCCAGGAGCGTGCCCATGGTCTCGCGAACCGTCCTCGCCCTCACCTTCGCCCTCGTGCTCGTGTGGATCGCCGTGCCGACCCGCGCCCTGGCCGACGAGGGAATGTGGCTGTTCAACAACCCGCCCAGGGAGGCGCTCAGGTCCAGGTACGGCTCCGAGGTCACGGACGCCTGGCTCGAGCACGTCCAGAAGTCGGCGGTCCGGTTCAACAGCGGAGGGTCCGGCTCGTTCGTCTCGGCGGACGGTCTGGTGATGACCAACCATCACATCGGCATGGACACGCTCCAGAAGCTCTCCACCAAGGAGAAGGACTACGTGAACGACGGCTTTCTGGCCCGGACCCGGGACCGGGAGGCGAAGGCGGTGGACCTGGAGCTGAACGTGCTGATGGAGATCGTCGACGTGACGGACCGCGTCAAGGCGGCGGTCAAGTCCGGGACGCCGCCGGAAGAGGCGTTCAAGGCGCGGCGCGCCGTGACCGCCCAGATCGAGAAGGAGTCCCAGGACAAGACAGGGTTCAGAAGCAACGTGATCTCCCTCTACCAGGGCGGCAAGTACCACCTGTACCGGTTCAAGCGCTACACCGACGTGCGCCTGGTCTTCGCCCCGGAGCAGCAGATCGCCTTCTTCGGCGGCGACCCGGACAACTTCGAGTACCCCAGGTACAACCTGGACGTCTGCATCTTCCGGGTCTACGAGAACGGCCAGCCCGTGAAGCCGCAGCACTACCTCAAGTGGAGCAAGGCCGGTCCGGCCCGGAACGAGCTGGTGTTCGTGGCGGGACACCCGGGCCGCACGGAACGGCTCCTCACGGCGGCGGAGCTGGAGACCCTCAGGGACCGGGAGTGGCCGTACCAGCTGCAGCGGCTCTACCGCCGCGAGGTCAACCTGCTGGTGTTCTCCGGCCGGAGCCTGGAGAACGCCCGCCGGGCCAAGGACGAGCTGTTCTCGGTCCAGAACAACCGGAAGCGCCGGGAGGGGAACCTGGCGGGCCTGCTCGACCCGGCTCTGTGGGCGGCCAAGCTCGAGGCCGAGAAGAAGTTCAAGGAGGCGCTCCTCAAGAACCGGAGCCTCAAGAGCACGATGAAGGCGTTCGACCGGATCGCCCAGGCCCAGAAGGTCCGGATGGCCCGGCTGACCGACCACGTCCTGCTGGAGGGCGGCGCCGCCTTCGACAGCGTGCTGTTCGAGGTGGCCCGGACTCTGGTGCGAGCCGCCCAGGAGCGAGCCAGGCCGAACGAGCAGCGGCTGGAGGAGTACTCGGAGTCGGAGAGGCCCTCGCTGGAGCTGCGGCTCTTCTCGAAGCGTCCGATCTACGACGACCTGGAGTCGGCGAAGCTGGCCCACTCCCTGGCCTTCCTGGCGGAGCAGCTCGGCGCGGGCCATCCGCTGGTCCAGAAGGTGCTCGCGGGCAAGTCGCCCAGGGCCCGGGCGGCGGAGCTGGTGACGGGCTCGAGGCTCAAGGACGTGGAGTCAAGGAGAGCTCTCTACGACGGCGGGGCCAAGGCGATCGCCTCGTCGGGCGACCCCATGATCGCGCTGGCCAGGGCGGTCGATCCGGAGGCCAGGGCGGTGCGCAAGGTGTTCGACACCCAGGTGATGGAGGTGAAGCGCCAGGCGTACGACCAGATCGCCGGCGCCAAGTTCGCCCTGGAGGGGCCCAACAGCTACCCTGACGCCACGTTCACCCTGCGGCTCACCTTCGGCGTCGCCAAGGGGTACGACGAGAATGGCAAGGAGATCCCGTTCGCCGTGCCGATCACGGGGCTCTACGAGCGGGCCTCCGACCAGAAGAACACGCCCCCGTTCGACCTGCCGCTCCCCTGGGTGCGATGCCAGAAGACGCTCGACGCCACCATCCCGTTCAACTTCGTCGCCACCACCGACACGATCGGCGGCAACTCGGGCAGCCCCGTGGTCAACAGGGCCGGGGAGCTGGTGGGGCTGATCTTCGACTCCAACCTGCACGCGCTGGTCAGGGCGTTCATCTACACCGAGGTGCGGGCCCGCTCCATCGCCGTGCATTCGTCGGCCATCCTGGAGGCGCTGAGGAAGGTCTACGGCGCCGACTCCCTGGCGGCGGAGCTGACCGGCGGCAAGTGATCGGCCTGACCGGCCCTCCGGGAACGAAGAACGGCACCGACGCCGCGATCGGCCGTCGGTGCCGCCTGGCCGACGAGCGGGTCGTCGGCTCCCGGATCGGTTCCCGCGCTGCTACTGGAGGTCCTGGGCGAACGCCTTGGCGTTCAGGTCCTCGCCGGTGGCCAGCTTGGCCAGCCCGTTCCAGTTCACGGTGGCGCCGGGCTCGACCACCTTCTTCCTCAGGACCTCGCCGACCTCCTTCTTGCCGTTGAACAGCGCCTTGGCCGGCTCGGTCTTGAGCACCTCTCTCGCGATGGTGTGGAACAGCTGGGCGTTGAACAGCTCGCCCAGCAGGTAGTTGTGGTAATACGCCGGCGAGCTCACGATGTGGATCTTGGCGGCGTAGTCAGGCAGGTTGCGCCCCTCGGGCCGGTTCACCAGCTGGTACTTCTCGACCAGATCCCACCACAGCTTGTTGAGATCTTGATCCGGGTCGGCGTACATCGCCTTCTCGAAGCGGAACATCACCTGGGCCCAGCGCGAGAAGACCAGCATCTCGAACCGGCGCGCTTTGGCCCCGGCCTCGTTGACCTTCTTGGGATCCGCCACCTTGATCCCCATGGCCACCATCCAGTCGGCGCTCTTGGAGAACTGCTCCATCATCATGGCGATCGCCTCGGTGGACAGGATGTGGGCCTGGCTCCTGAGCACGTAGGGCAGGGTCTTGGGGATGAACTTGCTGGAGTAGACCGAGTGGCCCAGCTCGTGGAGCATGGTCCCCATCCAGTACTCGTTGGGGACGATGTTGGCCAGCACCCGGACGTCCCCCTCCTTGTCGATGTCGGTGCAGAAAGCGTGGGGGCTCTTACCCTTCTTCTCGTACAGATCGCTGCGGCCGATCACGTCGTCGACGGGCAGTCCGATTCCGTTGTAGAACTCCTTGCACAGCTTGAGGATGTCGGCCTTGGCGTAGAACTCGTCCATGTTCACGTCCGACACGGTCGGCGCTTCCTGGAAGAACGGGTCGTGACAGTGCCAGGGTCTGAGATCCTCGATCTTGACGCCGCACTGCGCCGCGAGCTTCGCGTCGATCTCGGCCTTGATC
>JACQZM010000408.1 GCA_016213885.1 Candidatus Rifleibacteriota bacterium
ACACGCTCCTTGGTACTGGCATCCCTGCCGCGCCTTCGGGTGCGGCGGGCCTTGGCTCGAGCTTCCGCGCGCTCCAGCGCCTCCTTGCACCGGTACGACTCACCCTCGATCTCCACGATCTCGCTGTGATGAATCAGGCGGGCGATGAGCGTGACCACACAGGCCGCGTTGGGAAAGGTCTCGTTCCATTCCCCGAACGCCCGGTTCGTCGAGATGACCGTGGACTTCTCCTGGTACCTCCTCGTAACGACCTCGAAGAGCAGATCCGCGCTGCGAGAGTCATACGACAGATACCCCAGCTCGTCGATGACCAAGAGCCGCGGCCGCGTGTACTTCCGCAGTCGCCGCTCGAGCGATTGCGCGCCATCCTGCGAGCCCAAGTCGTTCAGAAGCTGGCTTGCGGTAGTGAAGTACACGGTGTGGCCCGCAAGCAGCGCCGTGTAGCCGAGGTTCTTGCAAAGCATCGTTTTGCCGAGACCGTTCGGGCTCACGAAGATCACGTTCGTGTTGTCCCCGAGGATCCCCAGAGTGAAAAGCTCTTCGATCTGTTCCCGATCGATCTTCTTGGGCCAGATCCAGTCAAAGTCCACGATCGGCTTGAACCGACCAAGGTTGGCCTGCTTGACGCGCCGGTCGTGGCTGCGACGACCGCGCTCGTCCTCTTCCCGCTTGATCAGAGGCTCGACCCAGGGCTCCCCCACGACATCCTTCCAGTGTGCCTCCAGACCGTAGAGGCCCAGCTTTCTGGAACGCTCTCTCAGAGCCTCATTCGCCTGCGGAGTTGGAGTCGTCGTCATCACCATGGTTCGTCACCTCCTTGATCGCATCGTAGGACGCCAACGAATGGGGGCGGACGGTGACGTTGCGTACGCGCGGATCGTCCGGCAGCTCGATGCCGATCGGAACCGGACGGTTGGCAGCGCGCCGACGTCGTTCCAGGAGAAAGCGCACGGCACCCACGTGAGGTGTGCCTCGCTCGATGGCTTCAGCCAGCGCGGCCACGACCTCGTCGGCGCCGTAGTGACCCACGTAGCAGAGAAGCCGGGCGGTCACGTTGCCCAGGTTGCCGCCACGTCGCGCCACCAGATCCAGGAACTCCGGGGAGTTGGACACGGCGCGACTGAGGCGATCGAGTCCGCTGTGTTCACGAGCCCGGCGCTTCTCTTGCTTGAGAGCCTCGATGTGGGACGGTTCCTCGATCTGTTGTTTCGCATCGAAGCTGCGAGGGTGGTCGGCGATGACGTCCACACCGTCGAGGACACGAACTCGATCGAGGCTGGCCACAACGACGACGTTGCGGCCGACCCGATCGTGCGGTATCGAGTAGTCGTTGCGATCGAAGCGAACGTAGGGGATCTTACGCGCGATCGTCTGAATGTGCTCGTCTGTCGGGTAGGGGTTGTCCGGCAGGGGAAGGAGCTTCGGCTGCTCGGCCGCGAGGGCATCCCGCACACGCATGGATGGATCCTGCCGGCACAGACGATCCGCAGCTTCACCCGTACACCATGCCAGCGCTTGCCGATTCAGGCCATCGAGATCGCGCCACTCGCGAGCGGGCCAGAACGACGTCCGGATGTACCTGATGGCCCGTTCGACCCGCCCCTTCTCATTGCCTCTGGCCACGGCCACGGGACGCGGCTCGTACCGGTAGTGCGCCGTGAAATCGAGGAACGTGGGATGGAACCGGATCGCATCACCAATCCGTTCCAGAACGACGTTCCTCGGGTTGTCGTAGAGCGCCTTACGAGGTACGCCGCCGAAGAAGGCGAAGGCGTCCTCGTGTCCCCTCAGGAGGTTGGCGATGCGGCAGTCCAGGAAGAACTTCAGGAAGATCATCCGACTCCACGAGAGCACCATCACGAACGCCATCAGCGCCCTCAGGGCCAACCCGATCTTCACGTACCCGAAGTGTGCCCAGTCGACCTGCGCCTGCTCTCCCGCGAGGGTCCTGAGTCGGAGATAGGCCTCGGCGGGGCGGGGCGGGCGAAGTGGCGCCACTCTGTGGCGGAAGTGATCGGGCGCTCCGGGGTAGCCGCGTTCGCGCACCATCTGGTAGACCCGGCTGGCACAGATGGTCGGGTACTTGGCGAAGGTGTCCTTGATGAAGGGCACGAACGGATCGATGATGGACGGGCGATCCTGGTGCTGGGTCGGCGGTAGGCCAGCCTCCGCGAGCACACGCTCGATGACCTCGTGATGGACGTCCAGATGTTCGGCAACGGTCCCCACCGGCCACTTCTCCACCGTGCATAGCCTCAGGATCGCGGTTTCCAAGTCGCGTGAGATCAAAGAACCTACCTCCTTCAGGGGGGGCGCGTTGAACCGCGAGCTTCACCACATGCCGGACTCCGATTCCGCTAAATACCCGGACAGGTCGACCGCGGCCCTTCGGACCGAACCGGAACAAGGGGCCGCACACGTGACCGCAGAAGCTACAGAGAATCAGTCCGGAGCCAGATGATCTCGACGATTCGGGGCGCTCGACCCCCGGTTGCTGTCCCATCTCGGCGGATGGCACAGGTTCAGGTGCTGACACAGGGATCATTGCCGATGAATCGACCGCCGCGGAACCTGTATCCGTGACACTTCTTCGCCGTTTGATGGGTGGAGGGCGGGGGAAGGGCCTTAGCTGAGCCCACTTTGGAATCGGCTCGCCTCGGGCCATGAAGTACTTTCGCGCACGTTCGCGACGTTTGCGTTTCCGCGCGCTCTTTCGCCCCTTGGGAGACTTCGCGTGTCGCGTTCTGGCATCGCTGACATGTTTGCGGCGGCGAAGCTTGAACTGGTGCGCCGGGCAACACGTCTGCCCATGATCACAACCGGAGCAGACGCAGAACCGCTTGCCGCAGACACCGCACGAACCAAGCCGCCCATCCCGCTCTTGAGTTTGGATGACGTGACAGCCACCGTGGGCCTCGTGGATCGACGCGGCGGCGCCGATTCATGCCGTGTACGAATACAACGTTCCGAGGAGTCGAGCGCCCGGGGCACCCACCCCGGGCGCTCCCC
Organism: Candidatus Rifleibacteriota bacterium; assembly: GCA_016213885.1. Taxonomy (GTDB): domain Bacteria; phylum Muiribacteriota; class UBA6191; order JACPRK01; family JACQZM01; genus JACQZM01. The sequence continues at coordinate 3,010 of JACQZM010000408.1, forward strand.
ATACGGGGCCATCCTGCCCGTTGATGCACGCAGGCTGCTTCGTCAGCCGGTCAGGCGACAAATCACAAGTGATTCCGAAGAAGTGTGAACTCTGTCATATCTACTTGGTGAAGGAGGTGAGTCTGGCCCTCACCTGCGGAAACAGCCGGAATTCCGCGGATTCTGGCAGCCATCGACACCCTCGACCTGGTCGCCGTCCTGACCCAGCGCGGGCTCAAGCTCAAGCGCTCCGGATCCAGTTTGAAGACCCTGTGCCCCTTCCGCACCGAGTCGACACCCTCGTTCTCCGTCAACCTCAAGACGCAGCTCTGGCACTGCTTCGGGTGTGGCAAGGGCGGCGATGTCTTCTCCTTCGTGATGCTCCA
>JACQZM010000409.1 GCA_016213885.1 Candidatus Rifleibacteriota bacterium
ATCGCTCGGCCCCGTGGTTCCTGAGGCTGTTCCATCGGCTGCTGACCGAGGACAGGTTCCTCACCCGGGCGTTCCGCCTGGTGGAGATCGCCGTGTCGTTGAGGTCGGGTCAGGACGCCCTGCTGGGCCGGCCGGCGTCCCGGGCGAGGCCGGGCCAGCCGGTGGACTTCCTGCTGATGCTGGAAGGCCAGCCGAAGGCGCGTCACTCCATGCGACGGGTCACCTGTCTGGAGTGGGGCGACGCCGGTTACGTTCCCGAGACGCTGGAGGCGGGGAGCCGCATCCGGATCTCCGGCACTCCGGCCCAGGTGGCCCGCCACCTCGGCGTGCTCCGGCGAAGCCTGCTGCACGAGCTCGCCCACTACGTCCACAACCTGGTGCAAGACTGGGGCATCCCCTACAGCGGCCGCGACCCTCACCACTCGGTCTACGAGATCCGCACGGCGCCGTTCGCCTTCGTCGAGGGCGAGCCCCAGGCGTTTCTGGCGTTCCTGGAGACGATCGAGCCGGCCGGCCCTGACGCCCTGGACGAGCGGCTTCTGAGGCGGACGTCGGCGCGGCGGGCCTGGGTCAGGCGGCTGGTCTCTCCGAACCAGTTCCTGAGGGCGGAGCTGGCCTGCGGGCAGGTGATGGCGGCGCTGCTGAACAGCAAGGCGCTGCGGGAGCACTACGTCCAGTCGTCGTTCTACAGGCTCGTGGCGTCGGCTTACCCGGCGCTGGGCAGCGGGACGATCTCGGCGCGGCGCGTGCGGATGGCCATCTCGCCGGCCGAGAACGCCTTCATCAAGTTCCAGTTCATCAAGGTGAAGTACAACCCGGCCAACACCCTGGATTTTCTGAGGGGATACCTCCGGGAGTTTCCCGGCCAGCGGCGACGAGCGCTCAGGGCGATCGCCGTCGCCTCCGACGGGCTGCTGCTCGACCAGCATGCGTCCCGGAGCGCGCTGAGGGAGCTGTCGGCCAGGGTCAGGCTCTCGCTCAGGAAGGACGCGGAGAGCCTCACCAACCTGCGCGATCTGCGACGGGAGCGACGGGCCCGCTGGATGGGCCTGATCGCCGCGGGGGCGGACCTGGTGGACGACGCGGTGACGCCGCTCTGGGTCGCGGCGGCCAACGGCGAGATCGACGTGAACCGGGTCGGCGCGGCCGAGCTGGTTTCCGGGCTCGACCTGGAGCCCGAGGAGGCCGCCAAGATCGTCACGAACCGGCGGGCGCTCAGGTCCGGCGAGTACCTCGACCTGCTGGATGTGGCGCGGCCGAGGCCGAGGGCTCTCAAGCACGGATCGAGCTGGACGCCCCTGGAAGAGCGGACCTACTTCCGGATCCTCGGCGCCGTGCGGTTGCGAGGCCCCTCCCGGAGCCCGCTCAGATCGGCCTACTTGGGCGAGGGCGGCACGCTCCAGCCCAGGTTGTCCCACAGGCTCTCCGGGATGTAGAACGTGATGAGCAGGGCGATGAGCGCTCCGACCACGTCGTCGGACATGACGCCGAAGCCCTTGGGGAGCTTCTCCACGTTCTTCAGCGGGAAGAACTTCGCGATCTCCCACAACCGGTAGATCAGGAACGCCGTGGCCAGCCGCGGCCAGGCGTGGGTCCAGACCGCCGGAGCGAACGCCGTGACGGCGATCATCCCGCCCAGGATCTTGTCGACCACGATCAGGCTCTGATCGGCCTCGGTGAACACCTCGAGAGCGAGAGTGCAGATGAACGACCCGATCAGGTAGAGCACCAGGTAGATGAAGAAGAGCTCCAGCGGCTTCAGGTTCATCTTCAAGAGCGTCGTCATGTAGACGAGGATCCCCAGGAGAGCCCCGGCGGTCCCGGGCATGGCCGGGACGTATCCCGCGTAGAAGCCCGACGCGAACAGCCTCACGGCAGAATCGACGAACTGGTTGCGGGGGGGAGCTTCCTTCTTGGCGCTCTTGTACAGTCCGTTCATCGGCTCAACCTCTCTTGAAGACGTGCCAGTGTTCCATGAAGTATTCGGCGCCGGACACGACCGAGAACAGCAGCGACACCAGGATCAGCGCCTGCGTCACCTGATAGTAGTAGATCATGCTCACCCACGCCACCGTCATCACGCCGGACAGCGCCAGCACCTGGAGCGACCTGACCAGCAGGATGGCCACCACGGCCGACACCTGGAAGATCGTCTTGAACTTGGCCCAGTTGCTGGCTCCCAGCACGGCTCCCTCGCTGGCCATGTGCATCCTGAGGCCGAGGATCAGAAACTCCCTGAACAGCATCACGATGAGGATCCAGGGGGCCACGAAGCCGTCGGCGACGAAGAGCACGAACAGCGAACAGACCAGCAGCTTGTCCGCCACCGGATCGAGGAACTTGCCCAGCTTCGTCTCGACCTGGAGCCGACGGGCCACGAGGCCGTCGACGAAGTCCGTGATCCCCGCGGCGGTGGCGAGGAACATCGCCACGATCTTCCCGTAGTCCCCGGCCAGCCCGGGCGGCCCCGAGTCGATGGAGATGAGGTAGACGAGGAACGGCACGGAGAGGATCCGGAACGCCGTCAGCATGTTGGCCAGGTTGATCAGGCTGACCTTCGGGCGCTTCATCGTCTCGCTCCCCTGCCGGAGTGCCGAGCCGCCGACCCTCGACGGGACGGGCCGGCGCCGGTCCGGTCGCCGGGTCGCCTGGGGCGAGCCGGTCGATCCGGGACGAACTCTCCGGCGAAATCCAGATCGACCGCCTCGGTGACCCGCACGGCGACCATCTGCCCCGGGTCGATCCCCGGCTGCGGGCTCACGAAGACCAGGCCGTCCACCTCCGGAGCTTCTTTCTCGGTGCGGCAGACGAGCCTGCCGTCGCGCTCGCGCTCGATCACCAGCGCCTCCCGCACCCGGCCGAGGCCGAACGCCTCCAGGGAGCGGGACTGGCGGAACGTCTCCATGGCCTCCTCGGCCCGCTCCTCGGCGATCGCAGGGCTCACCTGTCCGCGCATGCGGGCAGACGGCGTCCCGTCCTCGCGGGAGTACGGAAACACGCCCATCCACTCGAAGCGAGCGTGGCGGATGAACTCCAGGAGCGCCTCGAAGTGACGTTCTTCCTCACCGGGATGGCCCACGAGCATGGTGGTCCGGACCGCCACGCCCGGGAGGGCGGCCCTGATCCGATCGAGGTCCCTCAGGAACCGGCTCCCGGAGCCGCCTCGCTTCATCCTCTTCAGCACGTCGCCGTGGCTGTGCTGGAAAGGGATGTCCAGGTAGCGCGCGAATCTGCTGGAACGGGAGAGGAACTCGAGGACCCGGGGCGTGAGGCCCAGCGGATACACGTACAGCAGCCGGAACCAGCGCACGTCCGTGTCGTGCTCGAGGGCGGTCAGGAGCTCCAGGAACCGGTTGGGGCCTTGATCCTCGCCGTAGCGGGTCAGGTCCTGCCCGACCAGGTTGACCTCCTTCACGCCGAAGGTCGACGACAGACGCTGGACGTCCGCCACCAGCTCCGGGATCGATCGCGATCGCTGGGGCCCCTTGATCGTCGGGATGGCGCAGAAGGCGCAGGGCCGGTCGCAGCCCTGGCTGATCCTCAGGTAGGCAGACCCCGGCTCCGACAGCAGGACCTGGCGCCGGGAACCGTCCCGAGCCCGGGGCAGCCGGCGCGGCGACAGGTAAAGATCGGCGGCCACCCCGCGGACGAGCGAATCCAGGTCGGCCCTCTCGGGCGCCGTGAGCCAGTAGTCCACCTGGGCGAGCTCCGCCGGGATGCCCGGGTAGCGCTGGTAGAGGCAGCCGGCCACCATCACCCTCAGCGCCGATCTCCGGCGCTTGCCCTCCAGGCAGTCGAGGATCGTGTCGATGGACTCCTCCTTGGCCGGTCCGATGAACCCGCAGGTGTTGATGACGACCAGGTCCGCATCGATCGGTCGCTGGACCACCCTGAAGCCGTGGGCCAGGAACCGCGACAGGATCAGCTCCGAGTCGACCTGGTTCTTGGCGCAGCCCAGGCTGATCATCGAGACTGTCGGGGTGCGGGGCCTTGAGGAGGGCATTGGATGCGGCATCGGGGGAGCACCGGCGAAGGCGTCGCAATCTTACCAGGGGGAGGATGGAATGGCAACGGTCTGCCCGGTGTCAAGACCCGGCGCCTCGCCGGGTCCGGGTCGCCAGACCCGGCGCCTCGCCGGGTCCGAGTCGCGCCCCCGAGCGGCGCGACCTCCAACCTGATCCCCTCCACTTCCCTGGTGACTCTGCAGCCAGGCCGAGGCCTGATCACACGCCCGACTCCGCGAAACAGGTGGGGGATCCTGGCGGTGTCACGATCCGGCGCCTCTCCGGTCGCCTCGTGCCCTTGAGTCAGACCGGGCCCGGCAACGCACCGGGCCTCTCGAGCCAGCCGCCGGCTCCCGGGCCGCCAGACACGGCGTCCTCCTTCCGCCAGATCGGGGCATGCGATCAGTGCCCGTGGACGCTGCAGGTCGCGATCCCGTCGTCGAAACGGTAGGTCCCCCGGGCGGGGCAGGGCGGGAGCCGGTGGAGGTACCCGGCCCGCACCAGCTCCGCCGGGGCGGAGGGCGCCGGGATGCCGAGCTCCTGGCCCCAGCTGAAGGCGGCCCTGACGATCAGCCGGAGACTCTGTCGGCAGGGGTTCGAGCCCGGTGCGAGGTGCGGTCGCTCGATCCAGGCCGTGGACTGCCTGAGCGCCGGCGCCAGGAACCCGGCCGCCAGGGCCGGCGGCTGGCCCTCGAACATGAGCTTCGGTCCATCCAGCCACATCCGGGCGCGGTTGAGAGCGATCAGGGCGTGCTGCGCCGGCTTCACCTTCCCGAACGAGCTGGCCAGCGACGCCGTGGCCGCTGCCAGCGACAGGGTCCCCCTGGCCGCCACGGCGCCCAGAGCGCTATCGAATTCGAGACAGAGGGCGAACCGGTCGGCCCAGAGGGTGAACGACCCCCGGCGAGGCAACGGACCCAGGTCCCAGTGCCGGTTGACCCTCGCCGCCAGCGCCGAGCGGGTCGCGCGATCCGGCGACGCCTCGACCAGTACCAGCGGAGGCGTGGTCAAAGCCGTGGCAGCGGTCGCTTCGGAGGTGGAGCGCCACGAGGGGGGGACCGACGCCGTCGAGACGGCCACGGAGTGCGCATCCAGCTCGACCGTGCACGGCAGCTGCGCCAGCAGGGTCCCGAGCGGCACCGTGAGCCCGGCGTACCGGAGGAGCGCACCTTCCGGACCCGACCCGGACATGGAGATCCGCAGCAGCAACGGCGAGGTGCCGTGGAGCAACGAGCTCCAGAGATCCCGACGGGAACCGGCCACCTGGAGCTCCACCAGCTCCACGGAGCATGCTGTGGCCCAGAGCGACTCGTCGTCCACGGCCGGCTCGAACCGGGAGTCGTCCCTGAGGTGGTTCAACGACCCGTGGGCCCTGCAAAGCAGCAGGCCGTCGCTGTCCAGGTCGAACGGTGCTTCGTCTGGACACCGGGGAGGCACCGCGGCGAGCGGCCTCATCCCCCCCAGCGCCAGGCGATGGGTCCGGCACTCGAAAGCTCGCGCCGAGCCGACCAGCCGGCCGAGGATCTCGCGGAGGGCGGGCACCATCGCGGCCTTCTCGTCGACGCCGAGGGCGGGCAGCATCGCCGCCGGGCGGACCACGACGCGGAGGCTGAACGGATCGTCGGGCTGGCCGTCGCCGGACTCCGCGGCCGCGGAACCGGCGGCGACCGAAAGGAGCAGCAGCATCGCCGCGGCCAGGTCGCCGGCTCCGGATCGGTTCGCCTTCATGAGTCGAGGATGTTCTCCACGATCTGGTAGCGCTCGAGGCTCCCGTCGGAGCCCATCTCGATCGCCACCAGATCGAACCGGGTCATGGCCTGCGGCGGTCGCCGGTAGGTCAGGTAGTGCAGCCCGGTGCGCCACAGTCGGTTTCGTTTCGCGGCGGTCAGGCTCTCCACGGGGTGCCCGTAGCCGGCTCCCGAGGCGGTTCGCACCTCGACGAAGACGAGACAGGAGCCGTGACGGCAGACCAGATCGATCTCCCCGGCGCGGGTCCTGTAGTTGCGTTCGAGCACCCGGTAGCCGTGTCGGGCCCGGAGCCGCGCCGCGAGCGCCCCTCCGCGAGCGCCCCTGGCTGTTCGGGATTCCGGGACGGCGGGAGTGCGACGCGGCGAGGTCACCGGGAGCCTCCGGATCGGTTGGCCAGCTGAGCGCGGCGCCTGGCGTAGCTGCGTCTGAGCCCGGCGACGAGCCTGGGCTGCAGCAGCTTGGCCCGGCCTGCGAAGCGCTCGCCCACGGCCCGCAGCTCCTCCAGGGACGACGCCTGGGCCAGGGCGGTCAGAAAGCGCCGGGCCTGGGCGGCTGGGTCGATGTCGTGGACCGGCGCGAACGACCGGCGGTGTATCGCCGACGGCCCCAGCCGGGCCAGCTGGGACAGGTGAAACGGCGTGCCGTAGCCCTTGTGGGCCGCGAACCCGTAGCCCGGGAACTGCCGGTCGAGCTCCACCATCAGCCGATCCCTGGCTACCTTGGCGACGATGGACGCCGCGGCTATGCAGGCGCACTTCCGGTCGCCGCCGACGATCGGCTCCTGCCCGATCGCCAGGTCTCTCAGCCGGACCGCATCGAGAAGCAGGTGGCCGGGGGCGTTCGGGGCGCAGCGGCTCACCGCCGCGGTCATGGCCTGCAGCGTGGCGTTGAGGATGTTGATCCGGTCGATCTCGGTCGCATCGACCATGCCGACGCCGATGCCCAGCGCCACGGCCCGGATCCGGCGATCCAGGTCGTCCCGCTCGGCCGGGGTGAGCGCCTTCGAGTCGTCGAGCCCCACGATCCGTGGCTGGGGCGGCAAGACCACGCAGGCGGCCACGACCGGGCCTGCCAGGGGCCCCCGGCCGACTTCGTCGACCCCTCCGACGAGCACGCCTCGCCTCCGGGCCGCTTCGAGTTCCCGGCTGTAGAGCGACTCCAGTCTCCGCTGCTCTTTCAGCTTCCGCTCCTGGGCACGCTGGAAGACGGCCGCAGCCTGTCTGACGGCGCTTCTCCGATCCGAAAGGCACGCCTCGAGGAAGCCCTCGGGCAGAGCGAGCTCGCTCAGCGCGTGCTTCACCGCCGCCGCGGTCATCTCGGCGGGAGAGCCGGCGGCGACGGCCCGGTCGCGGGATTGGTCCATGAGACCGGAGAATAGCACGCGTCCCGGGCGACCTCAAGCGACACGGGGCGATCGATTCGGGGTCGGCCGCCGGCCCTGCGAAAGCGACGCCGGCCTTGCAGCGAGCCTGGCCGAGGCCCCGGTCGAGGTCGCTGCAGGCGGGTCGCGAATCGGCCCAGGATCAAGGTAATCACGGGTCTCCCCGGCGGATCCCACCCGCCCGGCTCGCTTGACTAGGGGGCCCGAAACTCGGTACACTGCCGGCTCCGATCGGATCGTCGGGAAACCTGGACGATGCCTGCTGATCCCGGGAGCCGGGAGAGGAACGCCCGAGCACGACGAGACTGACCTCGAACGCCGCTGGAGGCCGCTGCTGAAGCGCCCCTGACGCGAGAAAGGGACCCATCATGTTGAAAGAACAGTTCACCGGCCTGGCTCCGCTGATCGGACACTGGAGGGGTGCAGGGGTCAACCGCGACAAGGAGCCGTTCATCTGCCAGGTCGGACTCACGCCGGCCCTGAGTGGGATGTTCTTGCGACTGGTGGTGGTGGCCCAGTCCGGCAGCGCCGTCGTTCACGCCGAGGAGACCTGGGTCTATCCGGGCGGTTTCGGGGAGCTCGAAGCTCTGCAGTTCACGATGCAGGGCGGTCCCCGCCATCTGCTGGTGCAGCAGCATCCGGAAGGTGTGGTCCTCTCGAGCCCCAACCCCGAGGCCCGCGAGGAGTTCCGCGAGTCGGTGGTGCTCCACTACCCGAACAAGGATGGGGCCTGGCGGCTGATCTACAGCTGGGGCCTGCCCGGCGAGACGCTGTCCGAACGCTCCAACGCCCGCATGATCCGGGACGCGCTCTAGAACCCCGCAAGAGACCCGGCGCCTCGCCGGGTCCGAGTCGCGCCCCCGAGCGCGACCTCGATCCGGATCCCCTCCTCTTTCTTCTCTCTCCCGAGCGCGGCTTCAACCGGATCCCCTCGTGAGTCACGATCCAGGTCAAGGCCTGGTCACGGGCCCAGCCTCGTGACACAGGTGGGGGATCCTGGTGGCCACATCCCTTGGACATGATCGGCCAGGCCATGGCATGCTGTGTTCCTGAACCGCCCGGGGTTTTTTTCGAGAGGCTGAAACCATGTCGGGGCGGCGCACGTAGTGAGGGCGGGGTGTAGCGCTACAGCAACTTCCCCGTGTCTGCCGCGGAGGCCAAGAAACATGAAGAGCATGATCGCACTGCTAGTGGGGATCCTGATGGTGACGGCCGCCTATGCGCAGGTGTACTACAGCGATCTGAACGCCACCAGCACGCCGACTCCGGGTTACAGCACCAACGTGGCCCCGCAGGCGCCGGGCGCTTCGGCGGTGGCCGGCCCGGCAGCGCCCTACGGGTACGGCGGCTGGGAGTACGGCAACTACAACTACCGGTACGAGCAGCAGTACCAGGCGCTGCAGTACCGCTACGACAACGTGGTCCGAGGGATCAAGCAGCTCCGCGGCTACTACGGGCTGTTCAGCAACGAGCGCAAGTACTTCAGCGAGCAGCTCAGTTACGGTGAGAGCCTCTGGGTCCACTACCGCAAGTACCAGGAGTACAACACGGCGTACCAGGTGGAGTGCTGGCTCGCCCAGTGGGAGCAGTACCTGAGGAGCTACGGCAGCTACGGCTACTACGGCGGCACCGGGTACGGCAACTACGGCAACTACGGCTATGGCAACGGCGGGTACTACGGCAACGGCGGGTACTACGGCAACGGCGGGTACTACGGCAACGGCGGGTACTACGGCAATGGTGGGTACTACGGCAACTACGGGTACGGGAACTACGGCTACGGCAACTACGGCTACAGATACGACGCTCGACACGGTCTACCACGGAGTCGGCGTGGTCGACGGGATCGGGCACATCGTCCACGGCGACCGGTCCAACAACGACCTGGAGCTCTGGGGTGGCATCCTCGGGACGGCGGGAAACGTTCTCAACATCGTGAACAACACGCGCCGCTGGTGATCGTGCCGAGGGCGCGCCGGACTCCTTCGAGTGCGGCGCCAGGTCCGTGGCGAGGTCCGTGATCGGGCCGGCGAAGGTCCAGGGTGAGGCGACGACCCACCTTGGACCTTCTGCTTGTCGAGGAGCGATCCGCTGTCGATGGCGAACCGGAGGCCGAACGATCAGGAGCCGCGGCGAAGACTGGAGCTGGCCCTGCACGGGCTCGCCTTGATCTGCATCATCCAGCTGCTGATCAGCCTGCACGCGTCTCGCTACCTCGTGGGCACCTGGCTGAAAGAGCGTGAGCAGGAGACCAAGCGGTTCGACCGAATGATCTCTGAAGACCGACGGGCACAGCCCGGAGAGGGGCACCATCCGTGATGCTGACGAAACTGTTGAGACCCCCGGCCCTGCGATCTCCTCCTCCTGGAGACCGACCACTCTCGGTGGGCCACCGGGGCGCGCCCATGGAATACCCCGAGAACACTCTCGACGGCTTCTTGCGCGCCGTGGCGCTGGGCGCCTGGATGGTGGAGCTCGATGTGCGCTCCACCGAGGACGACGTTCTGGTCGTCTTTCACGACGAGACCACGGAGAGGCTCACCAGCGCCTCGCACCGCGTCGCCGAGACCACTGCGGCCGACCTCGAGACGCTCCGGATAGACGGCTACTGGCGGATTCCCCGCCTGGCCGACGTGCTCCGGGCGCTGAAGGAGCGGTGCTGGGTCAACATCGAGATCAAGGCCATCCACGATCCCGGCGAGGTGGTCCGGGTGATCACGGAGGCCCGGCGCCTTCGCAAAGCGAGCCCCCACCGTCACCGTGGCTCTTCTGGTGGACAAGCCTCTGTCGGATCCGGCTGCCCAGGTGAAGGCCTGCGGCGCCAGAGGGCTGAACCCCCAGCACCAGCTGGTCGAGGCCGAGCTGGTGAAGAGTCTCCACGCCGAGGGCCTCTTCGTGCTTCCCTGGACCGTGGACGAGTCCCGGACGATCCAGCAGCTGGTTCGTCTGGGGGTGGACGGGATCTGCTCCAACGACGTCTCGACGCTGGTCCGGTTCCTGAGCTGATCGCGGGGCTGGCTGGACCCGGCCCGGCGCGATCCTCGGCCGGGCCGGACGCCCCCGCGTCGCCCTTCCCCGGGACATGCTCATGGGGCGACGGGAATGCCCCCTCCAGAGCGGAACTGGCGGTCATGCGCGGCAATCGCCTGTGATGGCCCTCGGGGCCAGCGATATGAGAGGCTGGGCGCCGCCAGCAGCCTCGTCGCGAATCGCCCAGGATCAGCTCATGCGGCTGCCATCGAGGCACTCTCACCGGCATATGACGCGGGATGATGAGATGTCATCATTGGGTCCTCGATCGAGGCGGCCCCGTCCGGAGGCTCACCTCTGAAGATCATTGTCATGAGCGATGGCATGATGTCGCCCATGATCCGATCGCGACCCGATTTCACCCCTCGGAATTTCTCGCTTTATCTCTTGAAAACCAAAAAACGCTGCTATATACTGGCGCGGCTTCCGGCGAACCCACTCGACGACTGTTCACCACGGCAGTTTCCCCAGAGGATCGGTGTATGGAGATCGTCAAGGTGTCCCCCTCGGCCTACCAGTTGACCGACAGAGCCTCATCCCTCAACACGGGCGTCGTGGTCACCGACGATGGAGTGGTGCTCATCGACACCGGGGCCTCCTCGGAGATGGCCGAGAGGATCCAGGCACGGGTCCGGGAGATCACCGATCGTCCCATCGTCTACGCGATCAACACGCACTTCCACGCGCAGCACACCATGGGCAATCGCACCTTTCCGGTGGCGGTGATCGGGCATCGAGACTGCTACGAGCGAATGTGCCAGATGCGTCAGATCCGGGAGCCAGACTTCCACAAGGTCTGTGGGGGCCGCGGCGTCCAGGAGGAGATCGTGCCGCCCACGGTCCGGTTCGACCGGGACGGGTATCTGTACATCGGCGGCCTGCTGATCGGATTGACACACTGCCCGGGTCACACCGACGGCTCGATCGTGGTGCACATCCCCAGCGAGCGGGTGCTGTTCGCCAGCGACAACCTCTGCGTCGAGGGCTGTCCCGTCCTCGACGGAGGAGACCCTGCGCGCTGGATGGAATCCCTGGTGCGGATGCAGTGCATGGGCGCCACCACGCTCGTCCCGGGACGGGGCCGGCTCGGCCGCGCCGACGACCTGCAGAGCATGTACCTCTACTTCGAGAGCCTGTTCAGCACAGCCGCGAGGCTGCACCGACAGGGTCTCTCCGGGGAGGAGCTGGCGTCCAGCGACCAGATGCTGCGTCTCACGGACTGCTGCGAGCTGACGGTCCACCGGGAGAACATCCACCAGGTCATCAAGAGCCTGGAGAACCACTAGCACTACAACGAAAGATCCCGGCCGTCGCGAGGCCGAGCGAGGCGAAGGCTGGCAAGGAAGAGGAGCGAAAGGACCGGAGGTGTACTTGAACAGTACATCGAGGACCTTTCGCGA
>JACQZM010000410.1:0-10633 GCA_016213885.1 Candidatus Rifleibacteriota bacterium
CGAGGGGGAGTACAAGGTCCGGGCGACCGCCATCGATGGGCCCGGCGACTCCTCGAGCATGCCCGCCTCCGAGACCCAGGAGCGGACGATCACGGTGAAGCCGTACGTCCTGCCCAAGTTCAAGGTGGAGCTCTCCACTGACCGGCCGTTCTACAGGCCCGGCGAAACGCTGACAGCCGTGATCGGCTCCAGGTACTTCTTCGGGAAGCCGGTCAACGGCACGGTGGACGTGGAGCTCTCGACCTTCACAGCCGGGTTCGCTCCGGCGGCCCGTGGCCAGGCCCGGCTCTCGCCGCAGGGGGAGGCGCGGGTCCCGCTGCCGATCCCGAGGATGCTGGCCGGCCTCGAGACCGAGGGCGGCAGGGCGCTGGTCCTGGTCAAGGTTACCGACCTGGCGGGACACGCCCACGAACTCAGCCGCACCTTCCCGATCTCGGCCTCCTCGCTGGCCGTGGAGGCGATCCCGGAGGCCGGCCGCCTGGTGCCCCGCGTGGAGAACGTCGTGTACGTCGTGGTCGCCAGGCCCGACGGCAGCCCGCTGGCCGGGGCCCGGGTCGACGTGGAGGGGGCCGCCCTGAGCGCAGTGACCGACGGCGCCGGGGTGGCCGAGGTCCGGTTCGTACCCGCGGGCACCGTGGAGTCGTGGAACCTGGCGATCCGGGGCACCGACGGGACCCGCGAACGGGTCACGGTCCGGATGAGGGCCGCCGGCGGCGGCGCACGACCGCTGGCCGAGCCGCTCCAGATCGGGGTCTTTCGCGAGACGACCCCGGGTGGCGAGATCGTCGTGCGGGTCCTGACCAGCCGGAAGAGCGACGGCTCCGCCGCGTCCACCAGGGTCAGGATCCCCTCGCTGAACCTCGGCTCCACCACGCCGGGCTACCAGCACGAGTTCTCCATGGCGACGGTGCCACCGCGGCTCGACTTCGAGGTGGAGGACGAATCTGGCGGCAGGAAGGTGTTCAGTCGCGAGATGTCCGAGATGGCGCTGCTGAGGTCGAGCGCCAGGCTCAAGCGGTACGACTGGCCCGACGCGCCCCGGGGCAACGACCCGGACCCCGACGAGGGTGACGGGCCGTCCGGGCCCGCGGTGCCGGCGACCACGATCCTGCTCAGAACCGACGACGGGATCTACAAGGTCGGCGACACCGCCCGGCTGACCGTTCTCTCCAGCGACCCGGAGGGGCTGGTCTACCTGGATGCGGTGCGGGAGGGCCAGACCGTTCTCGCCCGGACAGCGGAGCTGTCCCGCGGCAAGGCCGAGCTCTCCCTCGATCTTTCCCAGGACATGGCCGGGACGCTGAAGCTCCACGCCTACCGGATCCTGGCGGACGGCACGGTGGTCCGTTCCGGGAAGGTCATCCTGGTCGGCTCGGCCAGGACGCTGGCCGTGACGGTCCAGGCGGACAAGCCGACGTACCTCCCCGGCGAGAAGGCCGTGGTGGACCTGTCGGTGGCCGACGCCACGGGGAAGCCGACCCGGGCGGTGCTCGGCATCGACATCGTGGACGAGTCGGTGTTCGCCCTGGCCGACTTCGCGCCCGGTCTGGAGAAGGTCTACTTCGCCATCGAGCAGGAGCTCACCAGCCCGAAGAACCAGCTGAAGTGCTCCCCCGGGGGCCTCGATCTCGGGGGCCAGGCCCGGAGGCGCTGGAGCGAACGGCCCGCGGAGGCCAGGGACGTGCTCTCCCGGATCGCCAGGGCGCTGCTCGCCCCGATCGTGCCCGAGGGCGACCTGTCGGTCTTCCTGGCGTCCATCGACCGGAAGCGAGAGCAGCTCAGAAGCGCCCAGGTCACGTTCTTCCAGGGGCTCGTGGACCGGGTGCTGGGCTGGTGGATCCCGTTCGTGCTGGTGCTGCTGCTGGGGTGGACGCTGATGCGCGGCGCCGGCCTGCCGGGCTTGGCCCGCCTCGAGCTGGGCGCCAAGCAGGAGGCGCAGTACGCCCGGGTGGCCGGCGCCGCAGGGATCATGACGCTCGTGGCCCTGGTGGTGGGCGTCCCGTCGGCGCTGGCCGGCGGGTTCCCCGCCCTGGTCGGTTGCGGCTCCGTGGTGGTGGCCCTGCTGCTCTTCTTCCAGACGTGGAGCTGCAGGGAGTCGCGGGCCCACCTTCCCCCGGGACCGGTCTTCCACGCCGGCTCGATCCTGCTCTACACCTACGGAGCGCTCTCCGCGACGGTGCTGCTGGCCCGGGCGGTCCTCGGCGGGAAGATGGCCGGCGCTGGCCCCGGGGCGATCGTCTGGCCGCTGCTCGCGCCGTGCCTGGCCGCTGCGGCCTACACGTGTCAGATCGACGAGCCCGACGACGCCCCGCGGAAGAAGACCGGGTGGGCCGGCTCTCTGGCCCTGCTCATCACCATTGCAGGGTTCATCGGCGTTCCCGTGATGTACACCCTGACCGTGGAGATGCTCCGGGTGAGTCGTGACCTCGCCAGGGTGGCGTTGCATCCGGCGCTGGCCGCTGCGTGGTTCCTGGTCTGGCCGATCGCCATGGCCCACGGGATGAACCGGAGCGGCGGTCTCGACCGATCGAGCGCCCAGGCGTTCAGGGGGGTCCTGTGGCTCTCGACCTGGCTGAGCGGCATCGTGGCGTACGTTGCGATCGTGGAGTCGCTGCCGTGGGACGATCCGCTGAGAGGCGAGCTCCGGAGCATCGAAGGCCTGCTGTTCGTGGCCTGGTTGATCCTGGGACCGCTCTGCGGCAACTGGATCGGCCGGCTCCTCGGGGTGCAGTGGGCTTCAGGTGCCGAGGAGATCGGTACCCGGCGGGTCGCCGACGTGAGGATCTACAGGACCCGGGCGTTCCTGACCTCTTCCCTCCCGTTCCTGTGCCTGTTCGGCGGCTACCTGGTCGGCGCGAGCCTCTTGAACGACCGTTCGTTCGGCGGGCGGCGCTCGCTGGAGCAGGCGGCACCGCTACTGGGCGTGGTGTGGCTACTGATGGGACCGCTGATCGGCCACGGCCTCGGGGTGGTGGCACGTCTGAGGCCGCCCGGATACCGGTCGTCCACGAGGGTGGCCGAGCTGATGATCGTCATCCTGATCATCGCAGTGCTGGCCGCCATCGCGGTGCCCAACTTCAAGGCGGCCCGGGAGCGCTCCAGCGGCCGGGCGCTCCTGGCCGACATGAAGACGATGATGGGTTCGATGGAGATGTCGAGCCTGGACCGCCAGGACGCTTCCAGGTCGAAGAACCCGGCGGCGCCGGCCTCCGCCCAGGAGAAGGCCGGCGTGCGGGTGCGGTCGTTCTTCCCCGAGACGCTCTACTCGAACCCGGCCCTCGTGACCGACGACGAGGGCAAGGCCAGGCTCGAGCTGACCATGGCCGACTCGATCACCACCTGGAGGATGACCGGCCTGGCGTCGTCGCGGGTCGGGGAGCTGGGGAGCTTCACCCGGGGACCGGGTGCGGGTGCTGAAGCTCGACGCCGGAGAGGTTCGGTCGGAGCGGTTCAGAATCACGGCGCTCGAGGCCGGCCTCCACCCGCTGACCGTGTACGGGTTCGGCCGGGCCCGCAAGGACGCCATCCGGCGGGAGGTCCAGATCGTCCCCAAGGGCAAGCTGACCCGGACCGCGTCGAACGGACTGCTGGACGGGAGCTGGACCGCCACGACGACGATCCCCAGGGAGAGCCTCGACTCGGCGGAGCGGATCTCGCTCAGGCTGTACCCGAGCGCTGCCAGCCAGGTCGTGGAGGGTCTGGACACCATGATCAAGGCGCCCTATGGCTGATTCGAACAGACAACGTCGGTGACGTTGCCGAACATCCTGGTGCTCCAGTACCTGAAGAAGAGCGGCGGTGCCAACCCTGAAGTGCTGATGAAGGCCGAGCAGTTCGTCCGGACCGGCTACCAGAGGCTTCTGACGTTCGAGGTGGCTGGCGGGGGGTTCTCGTGGTTCGGCGAGACGCCGGCCAACGTGATGCTCTCGGCCTACGGGCTGGTGGAGTTCGCGGAGATGGCCAAGGTCATTCCGATCGACGATCAGATCCTGCCGCGCACCCGGGCGTGGCTGATCTCCAGGCGACTCCCGGACGGCCACTTCGAGGAGCAGCGCAGCGCCCACAGCCTCCGCACCGGCGACAGCCGGTACGCTCTCACCGCCTTCGTGACGTGGGCGCTGCTGGCGGCCGGAGCTCGCCCGGCGGAGGTGCAGCCCTCCCTGGGCTACCTGCTGGACGGTCTCGCCGGGGAGTCGGACCCGTACGCGCTGAGCCTGGTGCTGAACGCCCTGGCGCTCGTTCCGGAGCGGAAGAGCGAGGCCCAGCGGCTGGCCCGGCGCCTCCTGGACGGCCGCAAGGCCGGCTGGGCCCCGGCCCGGTGCACCCTGGTCAGCTCCAGCGGCCAGACCGGGGAGGTCGAGGTGACCTCGCTGGCCACGCTGGGTCTCATCGCCCTGTCGATGGAGGCGGGGGCGATCCGGGACTGCGTCCGATGGCTGCTGAAGGCCAAGGACGCCGCCGGCCTGTGGGGA
Organism: Candidatus Rifleibacteriota bacterium; assembly: GCA_016213885.1. Classification (GTDB taxonomy): domain Bacteria; phylum Muiribacteriota; class UBA6191; order JACPRK01; family JACQZM01; genus JACQZM01. The sequence continues at coordinate 4,473 of JACQZM010000410.1, forward strand.
ACCACCACCTCGTCGGTGCTGGCCCTGAAGGCGCTGCTGGCAGACCAGTGCCGGCAACCCATCGCCGATCCGTTCAAGGGGACCGTGAAGGTCACGGTGAACGACCGGGTGGCCGCCGAGATCCCGGTGTCGGACCGGACCTACGACGTGGTCCAGCTGGTCGACCTGAAGGAGTTCACCACGATCGGTGACCACCGGGTCAGTCTGACCGCCGAGCTCTCGGCGCCGCAGGTGTTCGCGGTCCAGCTGGTCTCGAGCTACTACCTGCCCTGGGAGACGCCCGGGGCATCTGCGGCTGCTCCGGGGCCGCTCTCGGTCAAGCAGACCTACGACCGGACCACCCTGGCCGTGGACGACCTGATGAAGGCCCGGGTGGAGCTCACCTCCAGCGGGCCGGCCTCGGGATCCATGGTGCTCTTGGACCTCGGCATCCCGCCCGGATTCTCCGTGGAGACCGGCAGCCTCGAGCCGCTGGTAGAGTCGCGGACGATCTCGCGGTTCGAGCCGTCCGGGAGGCAGCTGACCCTGTACCTGCCGCCGCTGCAGCCGGGGCGCTCCGTGACGTTCGAGTACGCTCTCCGCGCCCGGTTTCCGATCCGGGCGGCGAGCCCGCCGTCAGCGGGCTACGAGTACTACAATCCGAGGATCCGGTGCGACATCGCGCCGGTCGGGCTGGAAGTGAGGTGACCGCGTTCGCGGCAGGCTTCATCTGCCGGGATGGCCGCTGGCGATCGTCTTGATGAGCTCCAGGCTCAGGCGCCTGGAGCCGGACATGCCGCCGTACTTGAAGTGGAGGCTTCTGCCCTGCCCGCAGGCCAGGAGCGGGTTGTCGTCGGTGATCACCGCACCGTACTCGGCGTAGAGCCCCAGCCCCGCCGCCTCGAGCGCGACGGCACCGGTGATCTGCTCCGGACAATCGAGATCGCCACACCCGAGGAAGTGATCTGACGTGAAGGCTGACGAAATCCTCGACATGCTCCACCGGATTCGAGAGGACATGTCGGATACTTGTCGCGGCCGGCCGAATCTGGATTACTTGAAGGAGCTTCACGATGAGACATCGGGGGTGTGTGAGGAGCTGGGGCTCAGGCCGGCCGAGCCCCGCGGAAGACCGATGTCGCGGTCGTTTTCGAGTCCGAGGTCGTGAGGCCCGCCTTGGCTGCAAGGCGGCAGTCCGGCCCGCCACATGACGAAGTATCCCGCGCGTCGAGGACCTCGGCGTTGACGTTGATCGGAGTGGCCGCCGCGCCGATTCCGGTGGCGACGTCGAGGTACACCGTCCGCCCGGTCACGTGGCCCGGACCGGCGACGTTCGACGCCGAGTCGAGCGTCACCGTCCCGGGTCTCCGCCGAGGATGCTCCCCAGGGCGAAGATGGGCGAGCCGGGGCCGACAAACCTGACAGACCGACGGGTCCGGTGATATAGTGGATCAAGGGTGAAGACGATCGATGGGAGTTGCCGAGAGGATTCGATTGACCTATGCCGACTATCGCCTTCTTCCCGAGGATGGGCGGCGTTATGAGATCCTGCACGGACTCCTGGAGATGAGCCCCTCCGCTCTCGCGGCACACCAGGCCGTCGTGACCCGGTTGATGGCGCTTCTCTTGCCGTGGATCCTGACGCACCGCCTGGGTCGTCTCTTCACGGCTCCGATGGACGTGATCCTCGCGGAAGATTCGATCGTGCAGCCGGACCTGCTCTTCATCACAGAGGCCCGTGCGCCAGCACTTATCAAGGACTGGATCCACGGGGCGCCTGACCTTGTCGCCGAGGTTCTCTCTCCGGGAACGGCTGCCCGCGACCGAGGAGTGAAGAAGCAGCTGTATGCCCGGTTCGGTGTCCGGGAGTACTGGCTCGTCGATCCGGAATCACGGACGGTCACCATCCTGACTCTCAAAGCACGGGGCTACCACGAGCTTGTCTCCGGCAGTGGAACATGCCAGCTGAAGTCCTCCATTCTGAGCGGTTTCGAGTTCACTCCGGAATCTGTTTTCCAGGACCTGTAGACTCCCCGGTCGAGGATCATTCGTGTCTCTCCGCCGGGTGGATGGTCTGGCTCGGCTTCGTCCCTGCTGGGCGGCGGCGCCCCACTTCCCATGATCCGAGGCACGGGAACGCGACCCCGCTGCATCACCCGGGATGGGGTGTAGAGTGACAAGCCCCCAAGACACCCTCGTGGCGAACACCCGGGTAGGTGGGACACTGTCTTCCTGGAGGCGAAGGGACCCTCGGAGCGAGCACGGACCTCCCGTTCGGCCACCGTCGGTGTCGGACCGGACCTGCGAGGTGGTCCAGCTGGTTCACCTGCGGGGATGGCCGCTGGCGATCGTCTTGATGAGCTCCAGGCTCAGGCGCCTGGAGCCGGACATGCCCCCGTACTTGAAGTGGAGGCTTCTGCCCTGCCCGTAGGCCAGGAGCTGGTTGTCGTCGGTGATCACCGCACCGTACTCGGCGTAGAGCCCCAGCCCCGCCGCCTCGAGCGCGACGGCACCGGTGATCTGCTCCGGGGTCAGGTTCCTCCCCGTGGACGCCCTCTTCAGGCCAGGCCAGGCCAGCGGTCCCGGCGGAGCCGGTTCCCGGGTGCCCACGAGGATCCCGGTCCGGTCCACCGGATCGACCCAGAGCAGCGCCCCCGGCAGCTCCGACAGGAAGGTCCGGGCCACGCTGGCCGCGTCCTCCGGCGACACCAGGTGGAAGGGCAGCCACTGGGCCACGACCCCGCCCGGGTTCAGCCGGTCCTTGACGAGCCGGTAGAACTCCCGGCTGTAGAAGCCGTTGACGCCGGCGAAGTAAGGAGCCATCGGCTCCAGGGTGACGACGTCGTAGCGGCTCCGGGTTCGCCTCAGCCAGGCCCGGCCGTCCATGACCGTGGCCGTGACGCGGGGATCCGCCAGCACGTTCCGGTTCGACGGGAACAGCGGGGCCATCTCGTACACCGCCCGGTTGAGATCGACCACATCCAGGTGTTCCGGCCGCTCCTCCCGGACGCCGTTCGCGGTCTGACCGGTCCCGAAGCAGATCACCAGCGCACGGGCCGGACCGGGGTGCACGATCATCGGGAGCCTGCCCATCCAGGCCATGTAGTGGGCGTTCTGCATCGACTCCTCGCAGGTCATGAAGCCGTCGATCACCATCTGGCGGGTGTCGTTCGGCAGCAGCACCACAGAGATCGTGGCGTCAGGGCCTTCGTGATGAGCCAGCAGCGTGTGGGGCCCCCGGAGGTGGTAGCTCTGGGCGCGGAGCCGGCCGGCGCCGGACTGCGCGCCGACAGCGACCACCAGGCCCAGGGTGGCGCACGCCGCGGGCAGCCAGAGCTGACGGCCCCCGAGGAGCCGGCCGGCGCTGGCCGCCAGCAGCAGCCCCACCAGCCACGCCGTGCCGGCGAAGCCCAGCCACGGCAGCAGGATCCACGCCGACACCAGCGCCCCGGCCATCGACCCGAGGGTGTTGGCGCCGTAGATCCATCCCACCAGGCCGCCGTCCCGGTGGCGCTCCAGCAGACACGGCAGGATCATCCCCGTGAGGAGCACCGTCGGCCCCATCAGCGCCAGGGAGCCGAGCATCCACAAGAGCACCAGGCCCGAACGGTCGGGCGCCGCCAGCCTCACCGTGTCGAGTCTCTCGATCAGCGGCGTGGCCAGCAGCGTGGACAGACCGGCCAGGGAGAGCACCACCCCCATGGCGGCGGACCGCCTCCGGGAGAGGTACCTTCCCAGTGGCGCGCTGACCGCCAGGGGGATCAGCACGGCCAGGAGCATGACCGCGAAGCTGTCGGTGGTGCTCTGGAACGCCGCTCTCAGCGAACGGAACCAGGCGGTCTCCAGGGCGAAGGTGGAGAAGCCGGTGACGACCGCGAGGAACCCGTCTCGACCCGGCTCGATCGGCCCGGCCTCTCCGTCGCCCGGGACCGGTGGCGCGGGTGTGTCGGGGGGGCCGATCGCCTCGCCGGAGTCGTGCGGGGACCCGCCGTCGGCCCGGAGAGGTCGATCGGACAGCCAGGCCAGCAGGGCGATGCCCGGCCCGATGGCGGAGGCGGCCCCGCCGGTGACCACAACGCCCAGGTCCGGGAGGGGGAACCATGTGGCCGCCACGACGCCGGCCACCGCTCCGGCCGTGTTGGTCCCGTAGAGGAGCGCCAGCGACATGCCATGCCTCGTCGCCATCTGCCGGAACAGCGGAAGCCCGGCCCCCATGGCCACGGCGGCCGGGCCGAGCAGGAGCAGTATCCCGATCGACTGCAGCCAAGCGCAGAGCCCGGGGGAGCCCTGGTACGTCGTGGTGTCGACCCGGGATAGCCACTCGAACCCGGGGGCGAGCAGCGTGCCCCAGAGCCCCACGAAGAGCTCCATCGTACCGTAGACTCTCAGCGGACAGGTCACGGTGCGGCCCACGAGGAGGCGCTCCATGCCGATCGAGCCGATGGCCATGCCGCCCATGATGCAGGCCAGCGTCAGCGCCGTGCCCGCGGCCGACACTCCCAGGGCGTGGCCGGTGTGATGCTGCCAGAGCAGCTCCCAGATCAGGCCGCCGCTGCCGCCCGCGAAGACCGCGACGTGAACGACCGTGCGATCGAAGCGGTTCCTGCGGGTGGAAGCGTCCGGGGAGGGCTGACTGTGGTGGTTCATCGGCAAGGCGCGCGGCCCTGGATTCTCGACCCTGCGCGTGCCGGAGTCCAGAGATTCGCCATGTCCCCTTTTCCCGTTTTCCCGGAGAGTCGACAGGGTGGCCTGGTGAGAAAGACTAGTCGTTGTGCGAGCCCGGGCCGAGGAACTCCGTGGCCTCCGACAGCGCCAGCTTCTGGTTCATGGCTCTCAGCCGCTGGCACAGGATCCTGAGCACGTTCTTGGCGACCTCCGGCCGCTCCTCCAGGTACTCGTTGAACTCGTCGGCCGACAGCACCAGTAGCTCCGTCGGCTCCAGCGACCGCACCGTGGCCGACCGGACCCCCCGGTCGAGCAGCGCCATCTCCCCGAAGAACTCGGTCTGTCCCAGGACGACGATCCGCCGCAAGTCCACCTCCACGGAGACGCTACCTTTCATTATTATGTAAAGCGCCCCGGCGCTCTCTCCCTGCTGCACGATCACGTCGCCCGGCGCGGCGAAGGTCTCCCGGGTAGCCTCGGCCAGCACGGCCAGGTCTTCGGCCGAAACCCCCTGCAGCAGCGGCACGTGTCTGAGGAAGAGGACCTCCTCCAGCGTGGTGAGCATGATCGTCGCTCCTGAATCGTTGCCCTCGTGGGATGACCCGTTGACGTAACGCTCCTGCAGATACGAGATGACCCGGCGCGTCCCCGGCCTGGGGTCGTTCTCCAGCTTCGCCAGGTCCGGCGCGGCAGCAGGACCCAACAGACGCGCCAGGCTCCAGGCCGCCACCTCCCGGACCAGCGGCACCGGGTCGGCCAGGGCGGCCCGCACCTGCGGCTCGAACGCCGTGATCCGGTGGAACCCCACGCAATCGAACGCCGCCACCCTGTGCCACCCTCCGCCGCCCTCGAAGTTCGAGGCGAGCCACCTGTCCGGCGGGGTCGGGACGGCCTCCACCATCGGATCGTCGGAGGACCGGCTGCCGATCCCGGCCCGCTCCTCGAGTAGACCCACCAGAGGCCGTTTCAACCCGTCGCTGACCGAGTTCTCGAGCACCTCCAGGGCGTTGGCCTTCTCGGCGTGGGTGCCGTGGCGCAGGCTGGCTCGCACGCGCCTGATCAGGTCCGGGTCGGCCATGAGCCTGAGCAGGCTGAACACCCGATGTATGCTCCGGTGCAGATCCACCTCGAACGTGTCCTGGAGGATCTTCCCGGGGTACGCCGCCAGCACCGACTGCTCATCCGACGCGATCTGGTAGGCCCGGCGCAGCTCCGCCACCAGCCGTGCCTCCATCACCGGTGGCGGCAGCACCTGCGGCCGGCCCAGCTGGTCGTAGAGCAGCGCCGCGCCGCGCAGCACCTTCCGGCGCACCCGCTCGTCGGCGTGCTCGATGTGTTCCAGGAGGCAACCCAGCGCCCGGGTCGTCCCGATCCGACGGAGCACTCTCACGGCGGCTTTCGCCGCCTCCCGGGGCGTCCGGGGGTCGCCCAGGAACGCCCCCACGGCCGGGATCGTCTCCTCGCCCAGCCGGACCAGCGCCGTCTCCGCCGGCTTGCCGGCCACGTCCTCGTCCGCC
>JACQZM010000410.1:10665-17721 GCA_016213885.1 Candidatus Rifleibacteriota bacterium
CACGATGAGCCCGGCCGCCCGGGCCGCAGCCACCCGCACCCGGGTGGAGCCGTCCCTGAACAGCGGTTCCAGCTGTCGATAGAAGTGCCTCACCCCGATGCGCCCCAGGATCCTCGCGGCTCTCACCCGGTCTCCTTCGGCGGAGGAGTGCAGCAGGGAGTGGAGACGGCTGCCGCAGGCCAGCACGCCCTCGAGCCCGCAGTACTTGAGAGCGCCCACCATGACCGCCTCCGCCACCTCCGGGTCGTCCGAGTCCATCAGCGGCACCACCCGGTCGAGCGCTTCCTCGCCCAGCAGCGAGCAGTGGGCGAGAATCGCCGCCGCTCTCAGCGGACCGCCGGGGGAGTCGTTCAGCGCCGTCTCGATGGCCGGCCGCAGGGCCGGGCTCGGCGACTCTTCCACCATGGCCAGAGCTGCCAGCCGCACCCTGAATCGCGGATTGGCCAGCAGCGAGCCGAGCTGCGAGGCCAGCAGCGTGGGCGCCGTCCGTCGCAGCTGCTCCAGGGCGAACAGGGCGGTCTCCTCGTCCTGTTCGCCCACCAGGGCGATCAGCGACTGCCTGGCCAGCAGATCGCTGTCCTCGTCGGACTGATGTCCATGCCGCAGCCGACGGTCCCGGAGCGTCCTGGAGAGCGCCAGCACGTACTGCCCCTTCACGACCCACGCCAGGACGATCCAGCCGAGAACCAGCGGGATCGTGAAGAGGCACAGCGCCCTGGTGGACACGAACGGCACGGCCGCCAGCAGGACCAGACCGGCCAGGGCGTAGGCGGCGGGCTTCACGAGCCCGTCCATGAGGGCCCTGACCTTGCCCTTCACGGCCTGAGGAAACGGGAAGTACAGGAGCTGGCACGACGCCTCGTTGATGGAGTACTGGAACGCGTTGTCGCTGAACTTGAGCGCCGAGGCCACCAGGATCACCGGGGCCACGACGAGCGCCGCGGAGCTTCCGAGCATGCACAGCGGCATGATCAGCAGGCCCACCAGGAGACCGAACCGGGCGAGGATGCGGCCGGTGAAGAAGAACTGGAGCACGAACGCGAACCCGCCGATGACGGCGTAGAGCGTGCCGAAGAACGCCGCCATCTCGTCGCCCGTGTAGACCTGCTTGGCGATGATCTTGAACTGGTAGTCCGCCAGGGTGCACACCAGGAAGGTGACGCAGATGATGGCCGCCACCAGCCGGGCGTAGGCGCTGGACATCGTCGACGTCTCGGTCTGCGCGGATGGATGTGGCCTCAGCGGCTGGGCCTCCTGCGGGCCCTCCACGTTGACCGGCCGCAACACCAGGCGGATGATCCCCACCAGGCCGATCACCAGGAGCATCATGGCGACGACGATCAGGATGAGGTTCTCGGTGCCGATGGCCCTGGCGGTCCGCGAGATGGCCCAGCCGCACCCCACGATGCCCAGCACCCGGCCCGCCCCGATGATCCCGAAGAGCCTCTTGGCGTCGCGACTCGTGTGGTAGTCGTTGGCCAGGGTCCAGAACTGCGTCAGAAAGAGGCTTCCTATCACCTCGGCCCAGATGTAGAACGTGGGGTAGATCCAGCTGTGCCGGGCCCGCACCACCAGCCAGACCCCGACGTAGCTCAGGCCCGACAGGATCGAGGTCGCCACGATCAGCCTGCCGCGCCCGAACCGGTCCGCCACTCGACCGTGGAGAACGCCGATGATCGGCGACACGAGCCCGTAGCCGATGAACATCAGAGGCAGCGCGCTGATGTCGTAACGGGACAGGAACAGCGTGTCCCTGACGGTCTTCCCGGTGATGTAGATGGCGCTGGCGACGACCAGGTACAAGAAGAAGAGGGCGGACCGGGTGTACTCGCCCGGCTTCACTCCGATCGCGTCCTCCAGGAGCGAGCGGACAGCGGCGCCGGTACGGGTGGCGGGCTTCTGCAATTGCGCGTCCAGCAATCTATCCGGTCCTGCGATCCAGCGATCTTCCCGGTCGCCGATGACGCACCGACGACGTGCATCGCCATCCCCCCCTTGATCAGCGGAACCGAACGACAGCTTCGACCGGAGGGACGACCGTGTGGCGAGAAGAACGGCTCGGAGCGGCGAGACGAGGGAACCGAGGATACTATCAGGGAGATCCGGAGTCAACCGGGCCGTGAGCGGCCTGGAATCCGGAGTCGCTCGAGGAACAGGAACGCGGACCGCGAGACGCGAAACGAGCTGCACCGGCCAGTTCCCGCCGACAACCACTTCCGACCCGAGAAAGGGGACATCCGGAATCGTGGGTGGCCGATCCCTGTCACCACGCGAGCAGGCGAACGGCGTTCACGTGCAGCAGCAGGTAGCATCTGGCGGAGTCTCGCTTCCTGAGGACGTTCCTCTCGACCACGAGGCTGCAGGTCGTCCCGGCTTCGATCAGAGCAGGGTGCAACCGGTGGGTGTAGATGATGCGACTGGACTTGCCCGGCGGTTCCTCCGTCTCGTGGAGCAGGAACAGCCACGGGACCGGCTCGGTCATCTTGACCCAGACCAGGTCGGACGGCGACAGGGTCGTCGGGTGACCCATCGTGATCTGGGTATCGAGCTCGAGATGGGCGCACGTCAGCGGGGACCTGCCGCGACCCGCAGCGGCGCGGAGGGGAAGTCGGGCCTGTATCTTCTGCACCTGGTCGAAGTTGTCGCCGGCCACCAGCTCGCCCAGCTCGAGCGCCCGGTTGGTCGTCTGGCCCATCCCGATCGCCTGCAGGTACAGCGCCCTCCTCTGTGTGCCCTCGAGGCTCGGAGGCCGGCCCACGGAGGACTCGCCGGTCCCCAGGCAGAAGGAGCGGCCGAGCCACCGCGCGGCGTGGAAACGCGGCTTGAGATCGTAGCTCACCCTCAGCCGGTCGACGACCCTCAGAACGGTGAGGCAGTCGTAGAGAATCCGCTTGTGCTTCAAGGGGACCTCGGAGACCGGCTTCGCCAGGAGGCTCGGGGCGCAATCTTCGAGAAAGCGCAGCTTCTGGTCCGCGATGGCCGTGAGCCGGTCCACCGCGGCCAGAGTCACACTCCTCGGGGCCGACTCCAGCAGAGCCGAGCTCAGTGCTGGCGTTTCCTGGCCGCAATGACGGGCCAGCCTGATCAAGAGCGTGAACCAGAGCTCGGCCTCGGGCCCGCTCACACGGCCGTCGTTCGGCTTCTCCACACCTTCGAAAAGGGCCTTGTGGAGCGATTCGACCCGGGTCGAGACCTGCTCGGTCGTCAGCTGTTCGGCAGCCCTCGATGAGGACTGGCTGGCAGAGGCGCTCACGCTGGGGTGAGGAGGGTGCCTCGTGTCGGGCCTGGTCGACAGCAGAGCGAGGACGGCGAGCCCCGCGGCCGCGGCTCCTGCTACCAGGTGCCAGGCTCGCCGGGAGGAAGCCGCGGCGGGCGGCAGCACGGGGCGCCCAGGGCCGGTCGTCGTTCTGCCAGCCCTGGGGTGATCGGCCCCGCCCTGGACCCGGACTCGAGGTGGCCGATCCGCCGGCGCCGCCGACCCCGGCATCGTCTCGGCGAGGGGCTTGGGCCCCAGGGCCGCTGTCTTCCTCGTGGTGCGGCGCGCCACCGACTCCCTGACCACCGCGGGCTCTTGCAGCGCTGTGATCAGCTCACCCACCGTCTGGAACCTCTGCGACGGATCCTTGGCCAGGCATCGCGCCACGATGCCCGCCAGCGCCCCTCCGACGCCGGGCGCCTCGGAGCCCAGGTCGGGCGCCTGCTCCTTCCTCTGCATCTCGAGGACAACGAGCGGATTGGGGTCCATGAACGGCACCCTTGCGGCGAGCAGCTCGAACAGGATCACGCCGATCGAGTAGATGTCTGCCCGATGGTCCACGTGCATCCCGAGCGTCTGCTCCGGCGCCATGTAGGCGGGGGTGCCCATGATCACGCCGGTCCGGGTGAGCTCGCCCTCCACATCGCGACAGGAGGCCACCCCGAAGTCGAGCAGCTTCACATGTTCCGCGCTCGTCAGGATCAGGTTCGCCGACTTGAGGTCCCTGTGCACGACTCCCTGCCCGTGGGCATAGGCCAGCCCTTCGAGCGCGCCTCTCATGAGGCTCAGCGCCCGGGAAGGCCGCATGGCACCCTCTTCCGCCAGCACGGACCTCAGGTCCCTCCCCTCGACGAACTCGCAGATCAGGAGCGGGATCTCGTCCAGCAGAACGAACCCGAACACCTCCACGACGTTCGGGTGCCTCAGACGGCTGAGGATCTTGCCCTCGCGGAGGAACCGGTCGGCCACGCCGGGTGCGGTCGCGGTCAGATACTTGAGCGCCACCGGCCTGCCGAGCCCCGACTGCCTCGCCAGGAACACCGTGCCCATGCCCCCCTCTCCCAGCCTCTCGATCAGCTCGTAGCCCTCGGGGACGGGGTATCCGGTCGACCGGCAGGGTCGACCCTCGCCGGGTTCGCGCTGCGAACCGGGCCGCGGTGCCTGAACCGTGACGTCGCTCGTGTCCGACATCGAAGTGGCTCCAGTGTACCTCGAGCCTGCAGGACTTCCAGGTCCGTGACGAGATCGGAGCGCGTGCGGCTGTCTCGCGGTCCGCGCTCCAGGCCCGGCGCGCGAGGAGCTCGATGTGGCGCTTGATCCTGCGGCGCTCTTGCCTTAGAATGTCCTGCCCTGCCCACGGCGCCGTGCCGGCGCTCCGATCTCTTCCGGAAGAGCCAACGATGAACATCCTCTCGAGATCCACCCTCGTCGTGATCGTCCTGACCGCCCTCGGGCTCGAGGCGGCGTCGCCCGCTCTGGCCGCCGGGCCGCTCTGCCCGGCCACGGCGCCGGAGCTGTTCTCGCGGACGGTCAGGTCTTCGGCGCCCAGGGTGGCACGCGGCCGATCGCTCCCGGTCGAGGTGGGGACCGCGCGGCTGTTCTGGGCCTGGGACCTGGCGGTCATGCCCCCGGGGTTCAAGCGGGTGTCGGCCACGTGTCGGTTCACCGGGGCCCGCTCCATCGTGTTCGTCGAGGACGCGGAGTGGGGCGTCACGGTGCAGCCTGCAGACGTTGCCGCCGTGGCCGATCGCTTCGAGATCAGCACGCCCCAGGGCGCGCTGGACCCGGCCCGCGGCATCGGCGATCTCACCGCCTCGGTGTTCGGGGAGTTCCCCACCGGTCTGGACGGCGAGCACCGGGTGGTGCTGCTGCTGGTCAAGCTCGACCGGTTCAACGGTGGCGCCTTCGACGGCTACTTCAACGCCTTCGACACGATCTCCGAGTCCGAGGCGCAGGCGCAGGGCGGACAGCACTCGAACGAGACCAACATCCTGTACCTGAACACCCGGGGATCGCCCATCTCGTCGGATTACATGCTCGGGGTGTTGGCCCACGAGCTGCAGCACCTGGTGCACCAGCCCCGCGACCCGGAGGAGGTCTCGTGGGTGAACGAGTCGCTCTCCGAGGCCGCCATGGTGGTCTGTGGCTATCCGATCGACACGGCGCACCTCGAGCGGTTCGCCCGGAAGCCGGAGACGCCTCTGGTGACCGACGGGTTCGTCTCGTACGGCGCCTGCTTCCTCTTCGGTACCTACCTGTACGAGCAGCTCGGGCCGGCGGCCCTGAGACGGATCGTCGAGGACCCTGCCCACGGGACGGCCGGGCTGGAGCCGACGTTGCTGGAGGCCGGGCGTGGCCAGTTCGGCGCCTTCCTGGAGGACTGGGCCGTGGCCAACCACCTGGCCAGCGCGCCGGGCGCCGCGCCGAGGTACGGGTACCGTTCGTTCCCCGTCCCGGCCCTGACCCTGCGACAGGTGCCGGGCCTCCCCGCGGAGGACGCGGGCCAGCTGGCGGCCCACAAGGTCCGCTACCTGAGGCTGCCTGCCGGCCCGGCGATCCGGGTGGCCCTCCAGATCGAGCCGTCCACGGCGACGGTCGGGCTCTCGTCGATCGTCGGAGCCGGGCCGGACGCCGCGGTGACCCGGCTACTGACCGCCCCCGGAACGGCCACGGTCCCGGCGGCGACCACGGATCGCGTGCTGCTCCTCCGGGGCACCCAGGCCCGACTCCGCGAAACAGGTGGAAGTTCTCGCCGATCGTCGCTCCGCGCCGATCGACCGCCGCCGACCGGTCAGCGACCGCTGCCCGGGGGCGCCGCGGCTCTCCAGCGGCCCAGCAGCACCGCGACCAGAGCGACCAGAACGGCCAGGGACGCCGCCGTGGCACCAGCCCTGAACGGCTGCGTGAACGTCAGCTCCACGACTCGCCGACCCCCCTCGACGGGGCAGGCCATGAAGGCGTGGTGGGCCCGATACACCGGCACCGGCCCGGCAGGCTCCCCGGTCACGTCGCGGCCGACCCAGCCCGGGTGATACGGGATCGACACGAACAGCCACCCGGCCGGTCCGTCGTCCAGAGCGCACCGGACCGTCCCGGCGGTCAGGTGCTCGAGCCTCACGCCGCGGGGCGGCGCCGATCGCTCGCCGGCCGACCCCGCGGCGGTCAGCTCTCCCGGCGTGCCCGAGATCAGGATCGTCGGGCCGGGTCGGCTCTCCGGCCTCTCGACGACCCGACCGAGCAGATCCGCATCGTCCGGGATCGCCTCTGCCCGTCGGGCGAAGAACGCCACGGGACCGCCGCTGTCACGCCAGACGAGTCCGGGCCGGACCCGGGGGTTGCCCTTGGGAGCGCCCCGGTAAGCTGCCTGCACGACCGGGCCGCGGACCGAGCGCACCACCTCCCAGCGGACCCCCAGGAGGTCGAGGCACCGGGACCGGCTCCTGTACCAGAGTTCCGTGAGGTACCTGTGGCCGGCCGGATCGGCGAACCCGTCGCCGACGAAGCTGTGGCCAGTGGCGATCCCGTGCCAGTGCATCGTGGCCGTGTCGTCCAGGATGCGGCCCACCCTCGACTCCGGGGAGGCCAGGTGGGCCGGCGGCTGGAAGAACGTCTGGCCGGCCACGGAGAGCGTACGGCCGTGGTCGAAGCAGAAGCCCAGGACCCGGGACCAGCCGAGCCGATCCGGCGGCGCGGACCGGTCCAGGCCGAAGCCGACGACCCAGCTGCCGTACCCGGTCAGCTGGGCCGGGGCGAGGATGAGCCCGGCGGCGATCGCCGCCACCGCCAGCCGCCGCACCGCC
>JACQZM010000418.1 GCA_016213885.1 Candidatus Rifleibacteriota bacterium
CAGGCCTGCCAAGAAGTCAATGCGGGAAGAGGTCCTTGGCGTCGCGATGTGCCATTCGCCGGAGGCTCCGGACCCGATGGCATCGGCTCCGAGACAGCCAATTCCGCAACAGCCTCTAGCTGGTGCCGGCAGAATGGCAGCCGCTCTCTCCGGTGGGCGGCAGTAGCATGCTCCAGGAACGGTGGCCCCAAGGGGACACGCCTGGCGGGCCGCGGGTCCAGCCGTGGCGGCGTGAGGCCCCCTCGCAGCCGCCTCAGGTGCTGGTAAGGAGGCGGGGGTGAGAAAGGCCTGACGGACCCCGCGGGCTCACCACCGTCAGGGCCGTACCGGCCTGCCATCGATGGGAGCAGGGCTCGACCACGTCCCTGTTCAGGTGGAGGGGCGCCCTTCCACCCTGCTGCCTCTCATCTCCCCCTCTGCCAATCAAGCTGCGAACCAGGAGGGGGGATCGCTCACACTGGGCGACCACCGCCGTACCGGAGGCCGCCTCACTGCAGCCCATGGCGCCGCCAACGGGCCGAGGAGGGCCATTCACGCCGAGACATCCTCGGCAAACCACGTCAGGATCAACCTCTCCTCGAACGGCCCCGTGTGTCTAGGGAGAATCTCCCAGTTCTCGCACCCTGTTCGCGGACTCGATTCGTCCGTCACGCGGATCTCCTGGCTGCATTCCTCGATCGCAGGCAGGTTCCTCGCCTCGACTTGATCGCCAGACGGACGGCTGAGCAGGTGCAGACCGCAAAGGACAGGTGGCGATCCAAGCGTTCGCCGCAACGCCGCCGCAGCCAGGTTGACATCACGCCATCACTCTGGTAAGATGGCGGTATGCACAGAACGACGATCAACCTCGACGAAGCGGTATTCCTGCGGGTCAAGGAACTCGCTCGCCGCAAGGGCAAGTCACTCGCGCGGACGATCGAGGATCTGCTGCGTCTCGCGCTTTCACCGGGGACACATGCTCGAGTCTGCCCACCGGTGCACCGAGGCAATGGTCCGTTGCCGGGCGTGGACATCGCGGACCGCGAGCGGCTCTATGATCTGATGGAGCACCGGTAGGTGTTCGCAGTCGACACCCACCTATTCGTATACGCGCACTTCGACCTGTACCCGCAGCACGAAAAGGCGCGCGCGTTCTGCCAAGGGTTGCTGTCGTCCGCCGATGACTGGTGCATCGGTTGGCAGGTAGTGTACGAGTATGTCCGGATCACGACGCATCCATCCATCCACAAGATTCCCCTGAGCATCGAGCAGGCCCTGAGCGACCTCGCGCCCTACCTCGACACTGACAGCGGGCACGTGCTGACCCATACGGCGCAGCACCGTCCGGTGCTGGAGGCCGTCGCGAGTGCCGTGCCCACCGCGCGGGGCAATTTCATCCACGACGTTCACTATGCCGCACTCCTGCGCGAGCACGGTGTCTCGCGCATCTACACGGCCGATTCGGACTTCGAGAAGTTCGGCTTTCTCGAGGTCATCGATCCGACCGCGGCGTGATTGCCCCGGAGCGCTTGTCGTGACGTGACCCGAAAAGCGTGAGTGTTTCCCTCACCAGTTTTCCCGCCAGCCTTGCCGCCTTGCCGGCCGCTTCGAGGCGAAAGCTCCTGGCCGGACGTGACGGCCTGATCGACGACACCACTGATGCATCACACGCCGGGTAGGCGCGTTGGCTGCACGGAGAATCACGCAGCGGTCTCCTGACCAACCCTCCGTCCGGCGGCGGCCCGTGTACGCTGACGGCGGAGTGAGGCCGATTCGACGTAGCGTCCCCGGAAGCGAGGCTCTGCGAGCGGAGAGGCTGGCGCGAGGCCTGCCGGCGCCTCGCCGAGCAAGTTTCGTGAGTGCGTGTGGCATGGGTCATGGACAGGAGGTGCAAGTCCTTTCCCGGGACCCTGGCGGAGGGAACCCGACACCGATGAGACAAGGGCCCAAGGGCGACCGAGGGTCTGGTGGAAGTCGTAGGTGCGCGACCGTCGCGAACGAAAGTGGAGCGCCGTAAGGCTCGAAGGTCTGCAGTACGGGCAAGCTGGCTGACGGCACGCGAAGCCCGATATCCGCTGGAACCGGAGAGTAGTACGGCGATGTGAAAGCAGTGAGTCGTCTGGGTGGCACCTGCCCGGCCACGACCCGGCTCGTGAATGATGCCGCTGGCATTACCAGGCAGGTCGTTGGGGTTGACGGGGCGGCGACTACGGCAGCTGGCTTTTCTTGAGCTCGGCGACGCGGGACATGAGCTGGCGGATGTACCCCGCGTTGGCCCCCAGGTCAGCTCCGCCGTCCCGGGATCGGCTTCGCATGTCGACGCGCGAGCCCGAGCCTGAAGGACGAATCCGGACCACGAGCAGGTACTTGAAGCGAAGGAGGGGGCTGACGATCCTGCCCTGAATGGTCAGCAACGAGCGGTCCACGCCCAGGATGTCCCAGCCGGGCTGCGTCCGGATGATCGCGCCTATCGCCAGGAGGGCCGCATCGGGTGCTTGCGGGAGTTCGACCGGCTTCAGGTCCGGATAGTACGTGCGGATCTGCGGAGCGATCGAGCGGTCGAACCCGATGGTGACCGGGCCTCCCGACTGGCTTCCGGATTGCACGCGGAACACAGGAGGGTCTTCGAGGTCGGTCGACACGTCGATGATCCAGGGGTACTGCCACAAGGGAGACTGCCACAAGAGGGTCATACCAGCGAGGAGCCCCGCCAGCACCGCTGCAGCGACCGCAGCCCTGCTGTGTCGTCTGGTGTCCTGGATGATGAGTGGCCAGAAGAGCGCAACACCCGCAAGGACCACGAACAGCGCCCCCCAGACAAGTCCGAGAAGCGCGACGTTCGCGCCCACCCACTCGCGCCGAGCAGCGAAGATGGCCCCGACGAAGGCCATGGAACCCGCCACTCCCAGAAACAGGGGCGGCCCACGGCGTCCACTCAGAAGAACCACCCCGATGCGGTGAGAGAACGCATGTTCCCCGGGATCCTCCCCGATTGCCACGCCTGGCCGGACAGTCGAGCGCCCGGCCGGGATCTATCGTTGTAGTGCGAGACCTCCAGCGGGAAGTCGAGGTGGTGGGCCTTCCGGAAGGCGTCGACCACGCCCACGTGTCCCGGCCCGAGATCGACCTTCCGCCCGGCACGGACGACCGGTCCGACAAGGTCTACACCCAGGGGCGCGAGAACTTCAAGAGCCTCCTCCGGGAGGCCCCGCTCACCCCGAACGACCGGTAGCCCTGTTCGTGTACCGCCTGCGAAGAGGCGACCACACCCAGACCGGCGTGGCCGGCTGCCTGGCCGTGGATCCGCCTGCCCGTGGGGCGCTCTCCCGGATGGACCCGTACCCGCTGCAGTAGCGCCTGCTCAGGCCGTTCCTCGGCATCGTCGATCCGCGCACGGACCGCCGGATCGACCTCGGTCACCCGACGATCCGGCTGGGGTGGCACGGAAGTTGGCCCTGCAACTTCCGTGACGCCATGGCGACCTAGGCTCCAGCAGCTCGTGTCAGATGGAACGGAAAATGGCGTTGCCATCGGAGAGTGGCTTCGGATCTGCGTTTCAGTCCGAGGGGCCTTTGCGTCTCTGGGCTTCGCGTTGGGCGTTTCATCGTTCCCGGCGCAGGGCTTCGCCTGACCTCAGGGACCCGTCAGATCACCCGTCGGAATCCACTTGACACGACCCGGCGCCAGGATCGCGAGGTGATTCGCGAATCGGGATGGAGGATGGGCCTCGAGGAACGGGGCCACCAAGGAGTGCACCTTCGCCGTGGTTGGCGGATGTACCTTCACCCTGATGACACCAGGATGGATCCTCAGGGGCAGAATGGCCCAATCCCCGAAATCCTCGTCCAGGGTCAAGAGGATGCGGTCGCGGGAGATGGCACTCGCGAGGATGTCGGCATCCTCGGCACGCGCCTGCCCGATCTCCGCAACACGCACGACGTCGTGTCCATCAGCCCGCAACGCCTCCGCCAGATCGACCTTGAACATCTGGTCGACCAGCAGCCGGTGGCGCTCAGGCAGCGAGGAGTTCGACATCGGCGTTCTCGAGGCTCGCCTTCGCGTACAGGAGTGCGGCTCGGAGGTGCTCCGCTGTCAACGCAGGGTAACCGGTGAGAATCTGGTCCCAGGTCTCTCCCTCGGCCATCAGGTCCAGCAGTACGGTCACTGGGACGCGTGTACCCCGAATCACGGGTTTGCCGTTGCAGACCCGCGGGTTCAGTTCGATGTGGTCAAGCAGCTTGGTCGCCATCGTTATGGCCTCCATGAACGGCCGGAAGCACCGGGCCTTGGACGAAGGGCCGACAAGGATCGCCCAGCAGTATACACCTTCCCCGAGCCGTTCGTCCTGGCCGACCACGCTTGCTCTTTGTCCTGCTCGCCCGGAATGGCCCATCCGAAAGCGGGATCCACGTAGCGAGGAACGGCGCACCTGTCAAGACGAGTCGAGGGTTGTCACGTCGAACTTCAACCGGATGTGACGAAGTCACACCACCAAGCATCCGCAGTGCTCTCCCTCACTGTGTGGCGCTTCCGCCCTTGCCTCACAACGATCCGCGTGGTGGGAGCTGTTGAATGGGTTGCCATGGCGACCTCGGCTCCAGCAGCTCCCGTTAGAGTTTCGTCAGAGCGGAGCGGAACCCTCCCGGACACGCACGGTGCTTCCCTGCGCGACGCTTCGATGTGATCGATTCTCGGGCGTCGAGTGGCTGAAGGCTCAGTACTTGTCGACCGCGGCAGGCAGCTCCGTCCAATCGTTTGATGCGCGGTGCAGGATGCGGTAGACTGCAAGGTCAGCCGACAACGGGACATTGACACGGAGTGACTACCATGATGAAATGCGCCGCCTTTCTCGTCCTGTGGCTGCTCGCAGGCAGTCCATCAGCAGCGATGGAGACTCCGAAGTTCAAGCAACTGATGGCAGGCATCGAGAAGGGGCAATTCGCTACCGTCGAGAAGTACCTTGTCGACAATCGCGCGGCGATGAAAGGCGATCCGGAGTACTTCGTCGTCTTGCTCAACTTCGTGCTGTCGAAGGGCCGTAGCTCTAGCTTGGCCATCGCGAATGGAAAGCCTGGTGCTGGAGACTACGGCCTTTCGCAAAATGGGAAGACGATTGGCTTCCTGGGAGCACGGGAGAGCTACGACGAATCGCTGATCTCGGACGGAATAGCTCGAGCTCGTGCCGCCCTGCCAGCGTTCAAGGCCCGGCTTGACATTCACCTCGGGATCCTGGCGGCGGCGGAGATGATCAAGCGCTGGAGAGCGTTGCGTGTCATGGAAGTCGAAAAGCCGCTCCTGATCAGGTATCGCTGGGGGACCGGGGGCCAATCCCCACCGCGGTCAGGGGCAGCTCGGTCCCGAGCCGGTGGTCGGACGGGTTGACAGTCATGACAAGGGC
>JACQZM010000419.1:0-1534 GCA_016213885.1 Candidatus Rifleibacteriota bacterium
AACGTGATCTGGCCCGCCGCGCCGTAGTACCTGGCGTAGTCGTCGCCGAAGGAGCTTCGCTGGGGGCTCCCGGCGTATCCCGGGACGATGGTCTGTAGCTGCTGGTCGGGCCCGCTGCTGATGACCCTCTGCAGAAAAGGGTCCACGATGAAATCCGATCCGTACGGGTCGACCTGCAGCTCATCGAGGTACCGCCCCCGGAGAGCCTCCAGGTCGTTGGTGGAGTAGAGGGCCGTGGGGTTGTCCCGATTGTAGGTCGACAGGGCGTCGGCGATGGTGGCCAGGTCGTGTCGGACCCGGTCCTCCTTGGCGGCGGGGATCTGACTGCGGTAGTCCAGGAATGCCGCTCCCGTGAGGATCGTGATGATCGACACGGCAGCCAGCAGCTCGATGAGCGACATGGCGAGCCGCCGCGTCAATCTGGTGGGCTTCAAGGTGTCCTCCCCATACAGAGAATAGGCCTGTTGGGGTCGCCCGCGCAACCGGCCCCGGTGGACCAGGATCCCCCACCTGGTTTGCGGAGCTTGGCTTGTGATCAGGCCGCGGCCTGGCTGCAGAGTCGATAGGGAAGTGGAGGGGGTTGATTTGAAGTCGCGCTCGGGGGAAGCAAAGGGGAGGGGATCAGGTTGGAGGTCGCGCTCGGGGGAAGCAAACGGGAGGGGATCCGGTTGGAGGTCGCGCTCGGGGGCGCGACTCGGACCCGGCGAGGCGCCGGGTCTGGAGCCGCCGGACGCTACCGCTTCTGGGCCGCCCGCTCGATCGTGACCCTGGCCTCCAGGTGGCGCGCAAGTGGCGAGTGCTTTCTCAGCATGGCGATCAGGATCGCCCGCACCGACCCCTTGACCTCGCCCTTCCGGGACCTCAGTCGATCGAGTCGGCTGAGAGCGAAGTCGGTGACGGCGACGGTGTAGGTCCGGCTGGCCTCTATCGGCTTGCCACCCACGTTCAGGTCGATCAGGTGCGTATTGCCGTCGGCATCGTCCCGGGCCCGGTAGCTGAGCCCCGAGACCTGGTGGGTGTAGTTCAACCTGAGCTGGGACTCGATCGACTCCCTGATCTCGGCTCCGGTGGCCTTGATCATCAGCACGTTGTTGTCGAACGGCACCGCTCTGAACACGTCCTTCAGGGTCACCTCGCCGGTGGCCAGATCGTCCTGGATGGCTCCGCTGTTGATGAGGCCGATCTCGGCCCCGGTGGCCCCCCTCATTCCGTCGGTCACCAGATCGCCCAGGGTGGACTCCTCTTTCCACCCCTTCAGCAGCGGGTTGATCAGCTCTCCGACCTTCTCCTTGTAGGCCGCCATCACCTGGGACTTGAACTGGGTCAGAACGTCGTCGATCTCTTTGTCCGTGGGGCACGATTCGGGGCAGATGATCTCCGTGGACGAACGATGATTGATGATCCGGCCCTTCGCGTCCAGGCCGAGCTCCAGCAGCTTGAGTCGCGACCCGCGGTTGTCACCCGGTAGCCCCGCCACCAGGGAGTTGCCCCACCCGGCGACCGGCCCCTCGTCCTGGGTGTAGTCGATTCCCAG
>JACQZM010000419.1:1544-3275 GCA_016213885.1 Candidatus Rifleibacteriota bacterium
CCAGATCGACCGAGGAGGCGGCGATCGCTTTCTTGGTCTCCAGGGGAGGGTTGTCGACCGGGATCTTCGACAGGAGCACCACCAGGTCGACCCCCTGGCTCTTCAGCGTCTTGGCGGTCTTGAGCAGCTCACCGAGGTCCGCGCTGGCCGTGACTCTCGCCACCGCCTCGGTGGAGCACAGCTGTTTGAGGTGCGGAGGGGTGAACCCCAGGATCGCCAGCTTGAGGCCGCCGGCCTCGCATCTGACCTCCTGCTTGACCCTCTCGGCGAGGACCGGGTCGCCGAAGGTCACGTTCGAGGCGACGTAGGGGCATCTGGATTGGGCAGCTCTCGCCTTCAGCGTGTCCTGGCCGTAGGTGAACTCGAGGTTGCAGAGCAGACTGGCTGCGTAGGGCAGGCGATTCATGAGCTCGATCACGATCTGCCCGCGGGAGACGTACGCCTCGACGCTGCCGCTCACGTGATTGCCCAGATCCACCAGCAGCATCCCGGACCCTCTGTCCCTGGTGCTCTTCTCGAGCTCGCGCAGCCTGCCCGCCATGTGGACCATTCCGCCGAGCTCCCGGGTGCGCCTCCGCGAGTATTCCCGGGTGTAGGGGAGGAGGTTTCCCTTCAGGAACCCGGTGACCGCGACGGTGAGCCGGCGATCGGGTGCCGATGGCGACTCGCATGAGCAGCAGCCGAGGGCCGCGAGGCCCAAGGTCATCAGGAGGAGTCTCGCGATGCGGCTGTGGCTCATCAATGGACCAACGCTCCCACCCCTCAGCGGGCACTGCCGTCGCGATCCCAGCTCCATGGGCCGCCTCGTCTCGCCAGGGCTGCGGAGTCCGGGGGACGACGGACACCGGGTGCTCACGTCGCCCGGATTCACTCCGGATTCACATCCGAAGCATACCCCGGTCCGACCCACGGCATCCAGCATCGGAACGGACCGTCGTCGGGGAGAGGTCTGGCGGCAGGTGCTAGAACCCTTCGGTCCTCTTGACGACTGCGGCTCTGAGGGACTCGTAGGCCTTGAGCGTCTCCTCGTAGGATCCGCTCGCGTCCCCGGCGCTCTCGCGCTCGTGCTGCACGGCCTGGATCTTCTTCGCGAGGAGGTCTCTGAACGGCACGAGATCCCCGTCCTTGGCCTCCTTGACGAACGTCGTCAGGACCTTGAAGTTGTTGAACAGGTCCTGAGGATCGTCGCTCCGGGACGGAAGCGCCGCGATCAGGGCGGCCATGATCATCTGGTAATTGTCCATCTGGCCCCGACGGCGACCCGGGCTGTCGTACTGGTACACGATCTCGTCGAGCCAGAACTTCATGCCGGTTCGCTCCACGTCGCTGGCCTTCTTGTCCGCGCGGCCCACGTCCACCCTGAGCGCCTTCTTGCCGCCCTCGCCGGTGAATCCGTCCAGGGCGCTCTCCACTTCGGCGACCTGGACGCCATCGGCCAGCTTGATCTCCCACAGCTTGTGGGCACGGCCGACCTTGTAGGTCTCGGATTCGGAGTAGACGCCGTCGACGTTCTTCTCGCAGTACAAGTAGTAGTCGGTCCCGATGAACAGCCGATCGCCGTGGGCCCCGAGCCTGTTCAGGTTGACCCGTTCCCTGGGCTGGGAGCTGACGTGGAGGAACCTCATCATCTCGCCGATGGTGCCATCCTTGAGCTCCGCCACGAGATCCATGCCGGCGGCGAGCGAGATGGTGCCGTTGAGCGATCGGGCTTCCACGAGCTGCGGATCGGCC
>JACQZM010000420.1:0-5778 GCA_016213885.1 Candidatus Rifleibacteriota bacterium
CTCCGAGCAGCGCGCCCTCGCGGAGTTCCCCGCATCCCGGTTCCTCCGCCCGCTGTTCGACTCGATCGTGAAGGCCAGGGTTGCGCCGCTGGACCAGGTGCTCTACCTGGTCCAGCACCTGCTCTACTCGGACCAGGACCGGGCCGAGGCCCTCATAAGGGACCTCGCAGCCGGGCGCGTGAAGGTCCTGGACGAGGAGACGGCCAAGAACGGGACCAGCGACTACTTCGCGCGGTCGGTCCAGCTGAACTGGCCCCACGGGGCGGTGTTCATGTACGAGACCAACATCGCGCTGTTCAAGGACGGCACGCCCGACATCAACGCGGCGGTCTACCGGATGGGGGAGCCGGTGCGGAAGCACGTTCCACTCGAAATTCGAGGTGATCGACCTCTCCGCATCGACGGCCTCCATGCCATCAAGAGCGAGGTTCTGCTACTGGCTGGCACCCTCGATCACGTGGCGCCCGTCGGCGAGATCCAGAAGGCGCGCGATGCCCTGCCGCGATCGCGCCTGGTCGTGTTCAAGGGATATCACTGCCTCGGCGAGATGAAACCGATCCGCAACCGAGCGACGGGGCTTTTCTACAAGGGTGGGCTCGACTCTCCCGAGCTGGTGAAGTTCCTGAAGTCCCCGGCCTGCAAAAGCACGTTCGTGGAGATACGATGACCTGCGCGGAGGCTCTCGCGGAGGAAGAACGGCTAGGCCTCCTCATCGACAAAGGCCCCGAGCCCAACCGAGACCGCGATCCGGTCGGCAGCGCTCTCAACGTCCAGCCCGCGTTCGGCGGCCCGCTGTTCGAACCAACAGCAGACGCGCCGCCTTCTCCGGCAGGTCCGGTCCTGATTCCCGGGTTCGATTTTCGATCGGGGTGGCGAAACCAAGACCTAGCCCGAGTTTACTGCTAAGCGCCCACGCTCCACTGTCCCGGTATCCAAAGCGGCTCTTGTGAAAGAACTGGTCGACCAATGCGTGCGCTCGAGCCCGTGGCGGATGACACCTGGATCGCCCACCTGGCCCGGGCCGTGACCGGGGAGCTGGGAGGTCGGGTGGGCGTGGCGCCTCGCGTCTTCCTGAAGAAGCTGGTGGCTGACGTGCCGGATCGGATCGGCCAGTTCGCAGACTTCGAACCCCGGAAGCACTACGCGCTCACGGTGACCGACTTGGAGCTGACCTTGGCCGAGCGCAACGCCCGGCACGCCACGAGTCCGGACGACGTGGGGCTGGAGTTGTGAATCTGGACGGTTCGTCTCACCGGGGCCCCCTTGAGTGCCGCCGCCTCGCGTCCCTTGGTGTTTTCTCCGCTTTCGTGGGGTGACCCTGTACAATGTGGGGAGTGGGGTGCCTTCGGAGGACTGGTGAGGCACTCTGAGAGCTCTTGGCCCGAAGGGGGTGACTCATGGCAGACGACAGGAGAGCACCTGTGACCGGTTCTGAGCGCGCCGCACCGGCCTTCCTTACCCCGGTCTTCCGTGGACAACGGTTTGAAGGGCACGGGATTCCGCTGGATGTCCTTCCCGACTTGAGGGTCTACAGGGATCTGGTCTTGGAGTTGGCCAAAGTCCTGTTCTTGAAGAACAACCCGACGCGAAGACGTGTCCCGAAGGGATTCGGAGACTCTCTACGGCTTGTGCTGACTGAACTCCGTGAAGGGAGTGCCGTTGCTGTCCTCACGCGAGACGTGGCGCCCCCTGAGCAGGCGCTGCTGCCGAACGTGTCGAAGGACGTGTTCGCGGATGCACGTGACCTCATCAACGAGTGTGTGCGCGCTGCAGCAGAGGGACGGAGCGTCCCCGACAGCTTCCCTCGTGAACTGTTGGGGGCATTCGACGGGTTTGGCCGTCATCTCAAGAATGATGAATCCGTGGAGTTGAGACCCCCGGGGGAGGATTGCGGGCCATGTCTCGGCTTCAAGGAGCGAAAGCAGCTCGTACTCTTGACCCGTACCGATTACCGAGCCGAGGTCGAACTCGTCGGTCGGGCGGTGGCCATAGGTACGGACAAGTCTGATTTCCGGATCGAGCTGGACTCGGGCCGGGTGGTAACCTGCCCATTGGATGCGCGCTCGGAACGGGAGATCACGGCGGCGATTCAAGACCGGACCCGCCTTCGCGTGAGAGTTGAAGGAACCGGACGATTCGACCGCGCCGACACGCTGGGACGGGTAGAACAGATCGACGAGCTCGAGACAATTGACACCTTGGAGGAGCGGCTTCGCGAGCTCAGCGCGCTACCGGATGGGTGGCTTGACGGCGGAGGGACCCGCATCTCGCCCCAGAACGTGGAGAAGGCGCGGGAGATCCTGGATCAGCTTCTTGGAGGCGGAGTCAATCCGATGCCCCACCTGTATCCACGACCAGACGGTGGCATTCAGGCCGAGTGGAGCTTCCCCCCTTGGGAAGTCACTCTCGCGCTCGATTTCGCAGTGCAGAAAGTCGTGCTGGAGGCCTCGGACGTCTCGAGTGATGAGGAGCATGAGGAAGAGCTCCTGTTTCAGGATCAAGCCCTGATCGAGAAGCTGCGGAGCTTCCTGATGAGCTGCCGGTCGGATGGGCAGGGATCATGACGACGGAGTGCCGTCACCGTCTTGGGCCTCTGTTGTCCGATCCTCGGGAACTCCTCTGGCGGCAGGTGCATCCAGGGTTCATCCACGATGGGCGGGTCAGCAGCCAGGCATTCACACCTACGCCGAAGGACGAGGGTCTTCTCTCGGTTGCACGAGAGTCCCTCACGACAGCCAAGGACGCCTTCCGCCATCACGTCGAGACCCTGGGATTTGCCTCTGCGGGCGTCATGGCCGTTTCCGTCGGTGAATGTCTCGACGCGAGCCTCAACTCATATGACCAGCCACTACCTCACAATCCGGCCCACGCCATCGTCGACTTCCGCGCCCTCTCTGACAAGCAGACCGGGAAGACTGGAAGGAAGTTAGCGGCCCTGGCCAGGTCTCGGGGCTTCGTCTACCAGCAGGGCTCCTGAGGGGTTCCTGAAGGGTCCTCCCAGCAGTGACGCAAGTCGATCGCCTCATTGTCGGTGGTCCCCGGTGCCTTGTGACGGTGGTGGGCCCGTTGAGGTCAGACACACCTCGCAGCCGCCTCCTAACGGGCACCTGAGGCGGATGCGAGGGGGGTCTGACCGTGCGGAGGTGGGCCCCTGTTCGGGTTCATCCGGCGCTGCTGCACCACATTGTCAACACCCTGGGGTGGCCTTCGGTCCGGCCGTTGCAGCAGGCTGCGATCGACCCGATCCTGGACGGCATCCACACCCTCCTGATCGCCCCGACAGCTGGAGGGAAGACCGAGGCGGCCTTGTTCCCGGTGCTCTCGCGTATGATGACGGACGAGTGGCCCGCGCTGTCCGTCGTGTACGTCTGCCCCCTCAAGGCACTCCTGAACAACCTGCACCAGCGTCTCCAGCACTACGCTCAGCCTGTGGGGCGGCAAGCCGACTGGCTCGGCCGTCCACGACATCGCACCGGCATAGCACCGGGCCATCCGGCGGCCCAGGAGGGCGAGCAAGGGGACGGCCGTACTCGAGGGCCGGGAGCTTCGGCGCGAACCCGGAACGGGCCGTCAAGACGGCACCAGCACTGGAAAACACAAAGCCCTCCGGGATCCTCTCCCAGAGGGCCTTGTAGTGGAATGGGCAACGCAGGATTTGAACCTGCGACTCCTACCGTGTGAAGGTAGTACTCTCCCGCTGAGTTAGTTGCCCGAGAGGCTCCTTGAGCCGTGGAGGGATCGAACCTCCGACCCAGTGATTAAGAGTCACTTGCTCTACCAGCTGAGCTAACGGCCCGAGCGAAGTTCGACTATATCAAAGACGCCATAGGCTGTCAAGCCAAGAAACGGCGCTCCGGAGGCGATGCCCGGTGGGTCGGGCGATCGCGCGGGCAGGTCCGGGCCTGCCCCCCGACGCCGACGCGATCAGGCCGGGAGCTTCCGGCTGCCCGGCACGTCCAGGGGGCCCAGGTCGGTGCCCGCGACCATCCGGTTCACCAGGCAGGCCAGGCCCGCGACTCGACCTTGCGACGCCTCCACGAGGCGAGCCAGCTCGAGGATCGAACGACCGGTGGTGAGCACGTCTTCGACGAGCAGCACCCGCTCGCCAGGGGAGATGGCGAAACCCCTCCTGAGACAGAACCGATCGTCGACGCGCTCGGCGAAGAGGGCGTCCCGTTCCAGCGCCCGTCCCACCTCGTGCGCCACGATGACCGCACCCAGGGCAGGGCCGAGGACCAGGTCCACACCCTGTCGATCGAACCGCGCCGCCAGCGCCTCACCCAGCCGGCCGGCCAGCGCCGGCCGGGCCAGCACCAGGGCCGACTGGAAGTAGCCCGGGGAGTGGAGCCCCGAGGAGAGCCGGAAATGCCCCTCCCGCAGAGCGCCGGTGGAGCGATAGAGTTCGAGAACCTCTGCCTCGGTCATGCTACCTCTCTCTGCCGCGTTGCGCACCCTGCGCCTCACCGGCCCGGGAAACGCTCCGAGACCGTGCTACAGCGGCACCGGAACCTGCTCCACCATCTCCCGGAGCAACCCCTCCGCCAGCTGGACGCCTCCGCCCCTGGCGCTCAGGTTGCTCGCCAGCACCACCCTGTGGCCGAACACCGGGACCACCAGGTGCTTCACCTCGTCCGGCGTCACGAACTCGGCGCCCCTGAGCAGGGCCAGCGCCTGCGCCGATCGGAGCAGGGCCAGGCTCCCGCGGGGGCTGATCCCGATGAGGAACCGGTCGTCGGACCGGGTCCGGCCGGTCAGCGCCAGCACGTAGTCGGCCACGGGATCGCTCACCCTGACCCGTTCCACGGCCCGCTGCAGAGCGACCACGTCCTGGGTCGAGAGCACCGGCACCAGCTCATCCACGATCTCGGCCGGGTTCCTGCCGGTGAGGATGCGCCGCTCGTCGGCCAGCGCGGGGTAGCCGATGCGAATGCGCATCAGAAACCGATCCAGCTGGGATTCCGGCAGCGGGAACGTCCCGGTGAACTCCACCGGATTCTGCGTCGCCAGCACCAGGAACGGCGACGGCAGCGGATGGGTCCTGTTGTCCACCGTCACCTGTCCGTCGTTCATCGCCTCCAGGAGGCAGCTCTGGGTCTTGGGCGGCGTGCGGTTGATCTCGTCGGCCAGCACGATGTTGGCGAAGATCGGCCCCGCCTTGAAGACGAACTCCCCTGCCCTGGCGTCGTACACCGAGACCCCCAGGATGTCGGAGGGAAGCATGTCGTTGGTGAACTGGACTCTCTGGAACACCCCGGCGATGGATCGAGCCAGGGCGTGGGCCAGCGTGGTCTCGCCCACTCCGGGCACGTCCGCGATCAGCAGGTGACCACGGGCCAGCAGCGCCCCGATCGTCAGATCGATCACGTCTGGCTTGCCGATGATGATCTTCTCGATGCTGGCCTTCAGCCGACGCAGCTTCTCCGCGACGTGCTCTGCCCCGAGAACCACCGTACTCATCGTCGTGCTGCCCGTCTCTTCGATCATAGAGTGACCCTCATCTCCACTCGGGCGCCAGGTACACCGCGGTCTCGTCGATGGTGCGCTCCAGCACGCCGGCGACCCAGTCCTGGGCCGCGGGGTAGAACGTGGCGTTCCGGAGCGTCGGGGCGTCCAGCCAGCCGGCACCCACCACCCTGGGATCCGTCCCCGTGGAGACAGGGTCGCCACTGGCCGTGGCCCAGAACGCCACCTGGACGATGTGCCGGCCACCGCCGGGATCGACGGAATCGCAGAGGAACGCGGGCCGACTAGGAACGACGTCGATCCCGATCTCCTCAC
>JACQZM010000420.1:5853-13716 GCA_016213885.1 Candidatus Rifleibacteriota bacterium
GCCGCTCTCCGTAATCGACCCCTCCCCCCGGAAGGAGCCAGTACCGCACTCCTGCCCGCTCGTGTTGCACGGCGAGGATCCTGTCCTCTCGCCTCACCAGCGCGGCCACTCTGAGACGCGGCAACCGTCCTTCGGAACCGGTCACTTCTTCTTCTCCTGGGCCCGCTCCAGCGCCAGCGCGAGCTCGAGCCGGATCTTCTTGACGAGCCGGGCGTGGTCCGGTTTCAGGGCGGCGGGAGGCGGCGCCAGATCGGCCAGACACTTCCGGGCCCCCTCCAGATCCCCCTGGTGGAGCCGGCAGCTCGCCACCACATGCTGGTATACCCCGATCGGTGGGTTCTCGCCCGGCCTCACCTTCCGGGCCAGCTCGATGGCGCGGGTGTAGCAGGCCTCCGCCGCACTCCAGTCGCGACGGTTGTAGTGGACGACCCCGACGTTGACGTGGCTGACGTACCGATCTGGCGCCAGCCTCATGCACTCCCGAGCGGCCGCGACGGAGATCGTGAACGGCCGGTTTCCGGTGAACGAGAGCTCCTGCGCCTCCACGGCGAAGGCGATCTCGTAGAGCATCTGCTGGGCCGGGAAGAAGTTCGGCATCTGCTGGGCGACCTGCCTGGTCTCCGCCAGGGCAGCCCTCAGCTCGCCCCGGTCACGGAACAGCTTGGCCAGCTCGGTCCGGGCCGGCACGCTGGCCGGTTCCCTCTGGAGGCTCTCCTTCAGCATCTGGATCAGCACCTCCGGGGAGTAGTCTTCCTTGAAGTGCCGGGCGAATTCGAACGCCTCATCCGCCGTGACCTCGTGTGTCTTCAGTTACCTGTTCAAGAAGTGGTGCTCCGACTCCACCCTGTACTCCGCGTCGGGGATCTGGACCGACCTGTTGGCGAACACGTGGACCGGCGCCTGGTACTCCAGGATAGGCCGATCGTCGGTGTGGATCGGGCCGAACCCGGCCACCTTGTCCAGGTCTTCTTCGGCGACGAAGTGGTGGCCCAGGAGCACCATCAGGGACCGGACGCCCACGGACCGGAGGTCCCGTTCGACCTTCGGGTCCGCCATGCGTCGCTCCAGCGTCTTGAAGTCCACCTTGAACGGCTCCACCGACCCGAGGAGGATGGTGTCGACCCGGCTCACCTCCATCAGGAACACGTGGGGAAACACGGTCATGAACGTCCTGAGGATGGTCGAGAACGTCTCGTCGCTCATCTCGTAGGCCTGCACCCACTGCGTCATGACTCCGCCGGGGGCGAGCCTGGCCCGGGCGGTCTCGAACAGCTCGCGGGTGTACAGGTTGGCCACGCCGGCGAACCAGGGGTTGGAGGGCTCGGAGATGATGACGTCGTAGCGCTCCCTGGTCGTCTCGAGGAAGGTCCGGGCGTCCTCGATGATGAGCTTGAAGCGACCATCCGATGCGACGTCGCCGTTCTGCTCCGTGAAGAGCCGACTGGCGTTGACCACGGCCGGCGAGATCTCCACGCAGGTCAGACGCTCCAGCGGATGCCGCAGCGCCGAGTAGGCCGTGATCCCGGACCCCATCCCGACCAGCATCACCTTCCTGGGCGCGGCATGGAACAGCAGCGGGAAGTGCCCCACCAGCTTCTGGGTGTTGAGATCGCCGGCCGTGGACGCGTCGACCTTGCCGTTGACCCGCAGGGCCCTGGTCCCGGTCTCCAGCGTCTGGTCCACGCTCACCGTGGCCGTGCCGTCCTCCTCGAAGAACAGGAGGACTCGCCCCTTCTTCAGGTTGTCCATCAGCGACTGGCCGCCCATGTCCGGCACGGTCCGGAGGCGGAAGATCTGGTAGGTGAGGGCCAGAGCGTCCAGCTGCGGGTACAGGGCGAAGTAGAGAACGACGAGGCCTGCCGTGACCGCACTCGACGCTGCCTTGGCCCACCGCGCGAACCGGGGGTCGAGAACCAGCAGGGCCGCCCCGGCGAGGATGTCGAGCAGCGTGCCGATCTCCATGCTCGACTTGAACCCGAACCGCGGGATGAACAGCAGACCCGTGACCACCGTGCCCAGGATGTTGCCGATCGTGTTGGCCGTGTAGAGGCGTCACACGGCCTCGCCGGCGCCGCGGGCCCGCCGCGTCAGGAACTCCTCCGCCACTGGGAGCACGGCGCCCAGGAAGAAGGTCGGCAGGAGCATGACGGCGAAGCAGAGGCCGAAACAGATCGCCTGGAACGTCCCGAATTCGACCTGGAGGGACAGACGCAGCCCCAGGTAGACGATCGGAAGGTAGTTGTAGAGCGGGATCGAAACCAGGAACAGAAACCCCACGGTCAGCATCAGCATCCCCAGGACCGTGATCAGCCGCCGGATCCGGTTCAGCAGCGCCGCCGATGCGAAGCTGCCCAGGGTGATCCCGGCGATGAACGAGCAGACCATCAGGGAGAAGGCGTAGATGGACGAGCCGAAGATGAGCGGCAGGAGCTTCATCAGAGCTATCTCGAACAGCATCGCCGTGAACCCGGAGACGAAGACCGCCAGGTGGACCAGCCCGGCGCCGACCTCGGGGAAGCCGGCCTCGGCCTCCGGGCAGCTCGGCTCCGGCGTCACCGGGCACGCCGGTGCGGCGACCGGGCCGTCAGGTCCGCCGGCGGTGTCTTCGGGGGGCCGCGCCGGCACCGCGACGATCCGATCGACGAGGAGCGACAGCACCCCCACCAGCGAGTTCAGGACCTGGGCCACGAACGCCGAGTTGGACAGGCCGATCCGGGCGATGAGCCAGAAGCCGGTGACGAGCCCACCGACCACGGCCCCGCCGGAGTTCGCCGCGTAGAACAGCCCCATGGTCCTGCCGCCTCCCCCGGCCCGGGCGACGTAGTGGGCGCACAGCACCGGAAGCGTGGCTCCCATCAGGGCGGTCGGCACGAGCATCAACAGGAGCACCGCCACGAACTGGAAGGCGAAGAGCGCTCCCTGGGGGAGGCCGCTGCCGGCGAGGGTCCCCTGATAGAACTCCTTCACGCCCGAGAGCAGCGGGGGGAACAGGAGGGACGACACGGCGATCCCCAGCTCCAACCACCCGTACACCTTGAGCGGTCGCTCCAGCCGGTCCGCCACCCGGCTCGCCAGGTAGCTGCCGATGGCCAGGCCTCCCATGAAAGCCGCGAACACCAGCGTGGAGGCCGTGACCGTGTTGCCGAACACGTACGAGAGCTGCTTGACCCAGACCGTCTCGTAGACGAGTCCACAGCCGCCGGAGACGAAGAAGAACAGGAGGACCAGGGGCAACGTGGTCATATGGAGGCGATATACACTATGCGGGAAGGGGCGGCAAGGAGAAGGGGACCGCCCCCCCCTGCGGGAGCGGTCCCCTGACGGTGGGCCGGACGGATCGGCCGTCAGTCCATCAGCCCCTCGCGGCTGTCGCCGCCGCGGCGCACCGCCTGCCAGAGGTCCCTGGTCCGGCCGGACGAGTTGTCTCTGAGCTTCATCTCCACGACCTGGATGCCGCTGAGGATCTTGTAGTTGTCGTCGCCGTAGACCTGCTTCTTGTAGCCGAGCGACTCGGCCAGCGCCCGCTTGGCCTTCAGCACCATGTTCTGGTACTGGCTGTCGAGCTGGCTCTCGAGGCGGGACGCTTCGCTCCGGGACAGGCTGGCCGTGTAGTCGTAGGTCGAGTGACCGTTGTACTGGAGGCGCACCACGACGGCGCACTCCCCGTCAGGGCCGGCCGCCGACCCGGTCAACGACCGGAGCGTGCGCCGAACGGCGTCGGAGGGAACCAGCACCGCCGCCACGGCTCCGACGATCAGGATCACAACTGCGAGCCTCAGGATCCGCCTGCTCTTCATCGAACTGCCTCCCACTGCGCGCCGCCAGCCATTCAGTATGATGATCTGTCGGACTTTCGTCAATCCCCCGACTGTCGGGGTGTCGCCCCTAACAACAAACTTGCCACGAGGAGCTGCCCAGCCGTGGTCCTCGCGACCCTGGGGGGGCATCTCCCGGCGGGGTCCGGAGCCGACGACGGTGTCTCTTGCCGTTGCCAGCGCGCTTCCCCGGCGCGAGTCCGCGGGCAGTTTCCTTTGCCTTTTCCAGCCGACGCGCACTATACTTCGAGTCCGAGGGAAAGCCGGGTCATCACGTGGGTCTGAAGCTGAGAGACTGGTTCGTACCGGACGTTCTGCTCGCTCTCGACGAGCTCGGGTCCGGCGGCATGGGCGCCGTCTATGTGGGCTACCACATGCCGGGCAAAGAGCTGGTCGCGATCAAGACGCTGTTCCCGGAGTTCTCCAAGGACGAAGCGTACATCCTGAGGTTCCGGAGGGAGGCGGCGGTCTACCAGAAGCTCTGCCACCCGAACATCGTCCGGTACGTCGATTCGGGGCTGCACGACGGCACGCACTTCATCGCCCTGGAGTTCATCCACGGCCGTGCTCTCGATGAGCTGATGAAGGAGAAAGGCAGCTACCCGGTCCAGCAGGCGCTGGACATCTTCGAACCTCTGGCCGAGGCCGTGGGGCACTCCCACGAGAAGTCCATCATCCACCGGGACCTCAAGCCCCAGAACGTGGTGATCTCCGAGGACGGCGTGGTGAAACTGCTCGACTTCGGGATCGCCCAGGCCGACGACGACATCGTCAAGACGGTCACCGGGTCGATCCTGGGTACGTTCTTCTACGCTCCGCCGGAGCAGAACCAGGGCAAGAAGGTGGACCGGCGGTCCGACATCTACGCTCTGGGTCTCATTCTCTACGAGCTGCTCACGGGCAAGAGAGCGCTGGCCGGCACCGACCTGATGCAGGTGACGCTGACCCAGATGAAGGGCCAGATCCCCAGGCCGACCACGATCAAGCCGGACATCCCGCCTGCTCTGGAGAAGCTCATCATGAAGTGCATCGAGCGGGACCCTGCCAACCGGCCCGGCGACTGCAAGGAGCTGCTGACGGAGTTGCAGGCGATCAAGGCCGACGCCCGGGCGCTCTCCGGGGCGGGGTCGATGGGGTCGGCCGAGCTCACGGAGCTCTTCGAGAAGGCCAAGACCGCCCACCTCAAGAAGGAGCTGGACTCCGCCCTGAAGCTGGCCCTCGAACTCCTCGAGAAGAAGAAAGACTCGGCGGAGCTCCACAACCTGCTGGGCAAGATCTACATGGACAAGAAGACGCCGTTCCAGGCGATCGACCACTTCAAGCAGGCCCAGTCCCTGGCTCCCAAGGAGCGGCAGTTCCAGATCGACTACGCCATCGCCCTCTTCAAGATGGACATGGTCGACAAGGCCAAGGCGGAGTTCAAGAAGATCGCCGAGCGAGACCCGGAGAACATCTACGTGAAAAGCTACCTGAACCAGATCCGCACCCGGGAGGAGCAGGCGCTCAAGCAGCGGGAACAGACGCTGACCAAGAAACCGGCCGCGCCCAAGCCGCCCGACGGTCAGAAGTAGACCACCGGCCGTGACACGACTGGCGCCGCTGTGCGTGGCCGTCGACGCCCGCACCGCCACCGGCGCGTTCACGGGGATCGGCCGCTACACGGTCTCTCTCGTCGAATCCCTGGTCCGGGAGGCGCCGGATCTGGCGCTCCACCTGTGGGTGACCGACCCGGCGGTGCCGCTCTTCTCGTCGATCGTGGGCGCCGGCGCCTCGCTCCACCCGACCTCGATGGAGGTGCCCCGGCATCCGCTGTCCGACGTGTGGCTCCACGCCTGCCTGCCGGTGCAGCTCGCCAGACGTCGGATCCCTGTACTGTTCTCGTGCGCCAACTACCTGCCGGTGCTCTCCGGGGGCGCCCGGAGGGTCGTGACGATCCACGACCTGGTGTGCTTCCGTCACCCGGAGGTGGATCCGTGGACGTTCGTGGTGTTTCTCAAGAGCATGCTCCGGCTGGCCGTCCGCTGCGCCGACCGGATCATCGCGGTCTCCCAGGCCACGGCCGACGAGCTCACCTCGATCCTGGGCGTCTCGCCGGAACGGATCACGGTGGTGCACAACGGGGTCGGGTCCCTGTTCCGGCAGCTCGACCGACCGGATCGGGAACGACGGCGGCTCCCCGACGGGGTGGCTCTCCCTTTCGTGCTCTCCGTGGGCGCCCACATACCCAGGAAGAACTTCGGCCGTCTCGTCGCGGCGTGGGCGACGTTGCGCCGGAGGGGCTTTCCCCATCAGCTGGTGCTGGCAGGGCCACCGGGCATCAGCGACCCGGAGCTCGGCCGGCTCGTGGCCGAGTCGAAGCTCGACGGCGTCGTGCGATTCGTCGGCTATCCCTCCGACGACGAGCTTCTCACGCTCTACAACCAGGCCGCGGCGTTCGTCTACCCGTCCATCTACGAGGGGTTCGGAATCCCGGTGGTGGAAGCCATGGCGTGCGGAACGCCCGTGGCCTGCTCCCGCACCAGCTCCGTGCCGGAGGTCGCCGGCGATGCCGCAGCCTACTTCGACCCGCTCAGCGTCCCGGAGATCGTCGACACCGTGGAGCGACTGCTCTCGGATCGGCAGCTCGCCGACGGCCTGGTCAGGGCTGGCCTCGACAGGGCGGCCCGGTTCACCTGGGCGGCCGCGGCCCGGAAGACCGCGGAGGTTCTGAGGGCGGTGGCGAGGTGAGCTGCTGGCCAGAGTACGTCCGTCACTCGGGTTACTCCGAGGAGCCGGGCGGGCTCACGCGACTCATCGCCGTGGTGGAAGCCGTGGAGCGGTTCCGTGACGGCGCCGACCCGGCGGGGTTCCCGCTCGTCGAGGTGGGCTGCGGCACCGGCAACCTGGCGTTGCCTCTGGCCTCCCTGGGCTACCCGGTGCTGGGGATCGACGTGGACGCCGCTTCGATCGACGAGGCTTCGCGCCGGAACCGGTTCGAGAACGCCCAGTTCGAGTCGATGGACGCCGTCCGCCTGTCGACCGGCTCCCGCCGGATCGTCGTGCTCTCGGAGGTGCTGGAGCACGTCGAGCAGCCGGTCTCCCTGCTCAAGACGCTCCACGCCGTGTTGATCCCCGGCGGTCTCGCCGTGGTCACGGTGCCCAACGGGTACGGTCCGTGGGAGGCGATGAACTTCGCCAAGAAGGGCGCCGCCAGGATAGGCCTCGGCGGAGCGATCCGGGCGTTGAAGAGCGTCTTCGGCTACGGCAAGACCTCGCTCCAGTCGCTCAACCCGGACCTGGAGCACCTGCAGTTCTTCACCCGCCGCTCCCTGGCAAAAGCGGTGGAGGAGGGGGGGTTCGACGTGGTCCGCTGGTCCAACCTGTCGTTCCTCGTGGGGTGCTTCCCGGTGTCGTGGATCTGGCGTCGATTCCGGGGCATCGAGCGTCTCGATGCGGGCGCCGGACGCCTCCTGCCCGGGCTCCTCGTGTCGGGCTGGCTCCTTCAGCTCGCGCGCCGGTGAGGCCGGCACCGATCATGGATGTCGTCGTCTTCGCCTCGGCTTACTGGGACGAACCGCTGTGGACCAACAAGCAGCACGTCTCGATCCGGCTGGCCCGACGGCACCGGGTGCTGTACGTCGAGCCGGGGTTCTCGCGATCGATCATCGTCTCGCGGCGGGGCCTCGCGCCTGACCTCTCGGGGGCGCTCCCGCCGGGTCTCGCGGTGCTGTCCCCGCTGGATCTGCCGCTCAGGCGAGGGCCGCTGCTCGTCCGGAAGCTGGCCTATCGCCTCCTGACGCGGCGCATCAGAGCGGTGCTCGACCGGTGGCGGTCCGACAGGTTCGCCTGCCTGATCTACTACCCCGAGGGTGTCCGCCTGCTCGATTCGCTCTCGCCCACCATCGTGGCGTACGACTGCGTCGACGACCTCTTGACGCAGCCCCACATCGCCGGCCGCCCGTCCCTGGCCGCCAGCCTGGCGGCCGCGGAGAGCAGGCTGGTCGAGAGCGCCGACCTGGTGTTCGCCACGAGCCCGGAGCTGTACCGGCGACTCCTGGCCAGGAACCCC
>JACQZM010000421.1 GCA_016213885.1 Candidatus Rifleibacteriota bacterium
ACGACACCTACCAGGAGCGGGACAAGGCCGGTCCGACGACCCTGTCGTTCCTGGCGCTGTCGCTGGCCAAGGCCGGCCGGACGGAGGAGGCCAAGGTCTGCCTGAGGAACCTCGAAAACCACGCGGTGACCCAGAAGGAGAACGACACCACGCGGCTCGGGAAGGCCGACGGTTACAGCTTCTGGTGGGAGGACGGGGTGGAGACCACGGCGCTGGGCCTGCGGGCGCACCTGGCGGCAGATCCCGGCTCCGACACGGCGCGGCGGCTGATGCGCTGGCTGGTGCTGAACCGCCGCGGGAGCCGCTGGAAGTCGACCCGCGACACCGCCTCGGCGGTCTACGCGCTGGTGGACTGGATCTCCGGCCGGCGGGAGAACGCCGAGCCGATGCAGCTCGTCATCACCTTGAACGGCAAGAGCTGGAAGACCGTGGACATTCCGGCGAGCGGGGCGCTGGACTTCGACGGCAACCTGGATCTGCCGGCGGATCAGCTTCTGGACGGGGACAACACCCTCGAGATCACCAAGAGCGGCGGCGGCACCCTCTACTATTCTTCCTATCTGGAGTACTTCACTCTGGAGGAGGACATCAAGGGTACGGGCGACGAGATTCTGGTGAAGCGCTCCTACAGCCGCCTCAAGAACGTGGCGAAACCGGGTGTTGCCGAATCGGAGCTGCATGAACGAGCGCCCATGGAAGCCAACGCCGTGCTCGAGCCCGGTGAACTGGTGGAGGTGGAGCTTGCCATCACAGCCAGGAACAACTACGAGTACCTCATGTTCGAGGATCCCAAGCCGGCGGGTTGCGAGACGGTGGAGAAGCTCTCCGGCGCCAGGTCCGGCGGCGAGAGCAGCGGTCTGGCCGACGAATTCAGGCTCCAGATCAAGGAGTGACCGGCGCCGCGTTCACCCGCGGCGCCATGAGCCCCACCAGCGCGCGAACGCCGGACTGCGCGGACCCCGAGTTCCTCGCGGCTCAGCACCTCATTGATGCAAAAGGAGAGGGGCGATCTCGTCCAGCAGCCGCGCGCTGCAGATGAGGTTCGTCGCCGTATCGGCTGCCGTCGGATAGCGGAGCAGAAGCTCGGAGATGGTCGACAAGACCGCGAAGTGCCTGGAAAGAGGAAGATCGTACAGCCTGTAGCCAACGTCATGAAGGGTCCGCAGAAGCGCCT
This sequence comes from Candidatus Rifleibacteriota bacterium, assembly GCA_016213885.1. Lineage (GTDB taxonomy): Bacteria > Muiribacteriota > UBA6191 > JACPRK01 > JACQZM01 > JACQZM01. The sequence continues at coordinate 1,175 of JACQZM010000421.1, forward strand.
CTGGAGAAGCACCAGCGCGTCGCAGGCCAAGTGGCCAGAACTCCAGAAGAAGAAGCGGGGGCGGTTGCCGGGAGGAGAGGAGGCCAGCCATGCCAGCGATGGCCGCGGCCTCGCACCCTTGAATGTCGAGCTTGATGAAGTCTGGAACGACCCGGGATTGCGAGAGGAATTCATCGAGTGTGGTCACGTCGACGCTGATGCTGCTCCTGAGCTCGGCGGACAGGTACAGCTGGTGGTCGCCGTGGTTGAGGTCGGAGAGATACAGGGAGGCTCGTCCAACACGGTCGGAAATGGCCTGGCAGTGGAGGTGAATGTGGTCGTATCCGTTGATGGCGACGTTGGTCCGAAGCAGAGCGAAGTTCGAGGGGTCTGGCTCGAACGCGTGTACAGTGCCTTGCGCCCCGACCAGGCGGGCGCACTCGAGTGCGATCAGTGCAATGTGGGCTCCGACATCGACAACTGTGAATCCAGGTCTCACCAGCGCGTCGATGGCGCGCAGCTCGGACGGCGGGCAGATGTCGTGGTTGGAGAGGTAGAGAGAGTCCGTGGCATCGAGGTTGATCGTGTGGCCACGGAAGGTGACCCGAGGGGGATGGAGCCAGCGGATCAGAACCTTGTAGACGCGTGGCCAGAGCACGTTCATGGGATACCATCGAGCGAGACCCTTGCCAGCGCACAGGTGGAGAACTCCCCTGAACAGCTTGAAGAGGAGGGCTCGGACAGTGGAGATCATCAGCCACGCACTCCGGATGCGGCGCCGGGACGTGCCGCACAATGGCTCTCCCGCCGCGACCGGGATTATACACCGGAGGCAGGAAGGCACAAGCCAGGCGACCTACGGTGCGCCGACGGTGGCGCCCTCCGGCCGGGCGACCTTCTGGATGAGCTGGTTGACCGAGGATCCGGGGACGACGTTTTGACTGAGGACGCACGACCCGAGCGAGAGCGCTACCGCGAGAACTGTGGCGCTGCTCCATGCGATGGCCTTGGTCCAGTGCCGGGCCGGCTTCAACCGAAGAGGGCGCGGTACCGCTTGGCGAAGGCGACGAGAGGCTTGCCGTAGTCGTGCCGGGTGATGAACGCCTGCGGCCCGGAGGCCCAGCCGAACGCGTAGTTGCCGCGGTTGGCCAGCGCCTCGAAGAGGTAGACCGTGTTCACCGTGTCCAGCCACGACGGCACCCGCGCGAACGGCAGCCACTCGAGACTCTCCAGGAGCCGCCGGGCCCGGAAGTAGCGGCTGATCCTGGGATCGGTGGTGTACTCGTGGCCCTCCAGGATCCCCACCTGTTTCGCGGAGTCGGGCCTGTGATCAGGCCTCGGCCCGGCTGCAGAGTCACCAAGGACGTGGAGGGGGTTCGATTGAAGTCGCGCTCGGGGGCGCGACTCGGACCCGGCGAGGCGCCGGGTCTTGCGACTCGGATCCGGCGAGGCGCCGGGTCTTGGTCCTCCACCGCTGACGCACGTGTTCAGCGGGCCTGACCGGGCCTGGCGCCGCGATGGCCTGGGAAAAAGAAGTTTCGCAAGAAAACGATAGACAAACTGGGGTGCGGCCTGGGAAAATACCGTGGGCCGCCGCAGGCGATGTGTG
>JACQZM010000422.1 GCA_016213885.1 Candidatus Rifleibacteriota bacterium
CGCGACTCGGACCCGGCGAGGCGCCGGGTCTTGCGACTCGGATCCGGCGAGGCGCCGGTCGGCCTGGATCCCTCGGCCGCATAACGCACCGCGTTACACGTTGACTAAAGCAGGGCCGCCTGGTTACCATGCCCTCGCTCTACACCCGATCGGGTGGATAACACCAACCGGCCTCGAGAGGGAGCCCCCTCCATCGGTTCCAGATCCGCGACGCACCACGCCGGCGACAGGGCCCGTCCGTTCGGTCCCCTGCCGGTCCTCGACCGCGCGGACCAGCCTTCGGGGGCACTTTCTGGGGGCCCGATCTCCGTCAGCTGAGGAACTCCAGGGATGAACATCTTCGTCTGCATCAAGCAAGTCCCCGACACGGCTCAGCCAGTGAAGATAAGCCCCGACGGCACGGCGTTGACCATCGACGGGGTGGAAATGGTCATCAACCCGTACGACGAGTACGCGATCGAGGAGGCGCTCCGCATCAAGGAGAAGCTCGGCCGTGGCCTGGTCACCCTGGTGACGGTGGGCCCGGCACGGTGCCAGAAGGCGCTCCGGAGCGGGCTCGCCCTGGGTGCCGACGAGGCCGTGCACCTGATGGACCCGGTCTTCGAGGGTTCCGATCAGCTCGGCATCGCCAGGATCCTGGCGGCCTTCCTGAAGACCCAGCAGTACGGTCTCATCCTGACCGGGAAGCAGGCCGTGGACGACGACACGGCCATGGTTCCCCAGGCCCTGGCCAGCCTGCTGGGCCTGCCGATCCTGAATGCTGCCCAGCTGGGACTGGACGCCGCGACCGTGGGCGCCGCCGGCGTCAAGGTGAAGCTGCGCAAGCTGGCGTACCCCGAGGCGAAACGCGGCGGCACCAAGATGCTCCAGGGCGACAAGGCGGCCCAGGTCGGCGAGGCGGTGCGCATCCTCCGGGAGGAGCTCAAGATCGTCTAGAGCTCGTCGAACGTCACGGAGACTGTTTGGCAGTTCCTTTCAGAAGTCCCACATATCGCCGGGCGGATGTGATCTCGGCAGGGTATTCGAGATGAGAGTCAGAAGGAGGCGCGTGTGATGGCGGCGGGGATCTGGGTTCTCGTTGAGCACCGTGAGGGAGAGGTCCGGAGAGTTTCGCTGGAGGCGCTCGGACTGGCCAAGAAGCTGGCCGCGGAGAAGTCACAGGAGGCGTGCGCCCTGCTCCTGGCGGAAGACGTGACCCTGTTCGTGTCGCGAGTGGGCGTGTACGGCCCGGACAAGATCCTGGCCTTCGGCGACAAGGCGTTCGCCCACTACACGTCGGATGCCTACGCCGAGGCGATCTGCACCCTGGCCGCGGCGCGCCAGCCGGCGGCGATCATCATCGGCGCCACCGCGGCAGGGAAGGACCTGGCCGGGTGCCTGGCCGCCCGGCTCGACGCTCCGCTGCTGGCCGACGTGACGTCGGTCCAGTGGGATCAGACCGCGCTCGTGGCCCGGCGGCCGATGAACGCGGGGAAGGTGGTCGCCACGGTGGAGGCCGTGGGGGCGGCCACGACGATCATCAGCGTTCGCCCCAAGGCGTTCGATCTGCCCGCCACGGACCCGACTCGCACGTCCCTGGTGGAGAACGTCAAGTTCACCCCCCCGGCCACCGGGATCCGCACGGCGGTCCAGGGCGCCATCAAGGCGTCAGCCGGCAAGATCGAGCTCACGGAGGCCGACGTGGTGGTCTCCGGCGGCCGCGGGATGAAGGGACCGGAGAACTTCAAGATCCTCCAGGACCTGGCGGACGCCCTGAACGCCGCCGTGGGCGCGTCCCGGGCGGCCGTGGACGCGGGCTGGTGCGACCATGCCCTGCAGGTCGGCCAGACCGGCAAGGTCGTGGCTCCGAAGCTGTACGTGGCGTGCGGCATCTCCGGGGCGATCCAGCACCTGGTCGGCATGACCGACTCGAAGTTCATCCTCGCGATCAACAAGGACCCGGAGGCGCCGATCTTCAAACGGGCCGACTACGGAATCGTCGGCGACCTGTTCGAGATCGTGCCGGCCCTGACCGCGGAGCTGAAGAAGGGCGCCTGACCTTGGCTCGGGCCAGACCCGGGCCGGCCGATGGTAGACTCCGGTCCGGACCCGACATCGTCCTGGCCACGTTCAATGCGCGGTACATCCACACCGCGCTGGGGCTTCGCTGTCTGATGGCGAACCTGGGAGCGCTGGCGGACCGGGGGCGGATCCTGGAGTTCGATCTCGACACGCTCCCGGTCGACGCGGCCGAGCGGATCCTCGGGTGCTCGCCCCGCATCGTCGGGGTCGGTGTCCACATCTGGAACGTGAGCCGGGCCACGGAGCTGGTCCTTCTCTTGAAGAGGCTCCGCCCGGATGTTGCGGTCGTGGTGGGCGGGCCGGAGGTGGGCCACCAGGGCGACGAGCCCGAGATCTGCGACCTCGCCGATCACGTGGTCCGCGGCGAGGGCGAGGAGGCCTTCCGGTCGCTTTGCATGGCCCTGCTGGAGGGCCGGGACGCCGGCCCACGACGGATCGAGGCGCCGCCCCCGGCGCTGGAGACGCTGGAGCTTCCCTACGACCTCTACGATCAGGACGACCTGGCCCACCGCACGGTCTACGTGGAGGCGTCCCGGGGCTGCCCGTTCGGCTGCGAGTTCTGTCTCTCGTCGCTGGACCGGCGGGTCAGGCAGGTGCCGCTCCCCCGGCTGCTGCCGGCTCTGGACCGTCTGCTCGACCGCGGGGCGCTGCGGTTCAAGTTCGTGGACCGGAGCTTCAACGTCGACGCCGAGGCTGCCACCGGGCTGCTGCAGTTCTTCTTGGACCGGTCGAGGCAGGGGCTGTTCCTCCACTTCGAGGTCGTGCCGGACCGGCTCCCCGGACCGGTGGGCCGGCTCATCCAGCGGTTTCCGCCCGGGTCGATCCAGGTCGAGGTGGGCGTCCAGACCTTCGATCCGGAGGTGGCCCGGCGGATCGGTCGGAACCAGGACCCGGCCGCGGTGGAGCGGACTCTGCGGTTCCTCCTCCAGGAGACCGGAGCCCACGTCCACGCCGACCTCTTGATCGGCCTGCCTGGCGAGGACCTGGAGAGCTTCGCTACGGGTTTCGATCGACTGGTGGCGCTGACGCCCCACGAGATCCAGCTCGGTCTGCTGAAGCGGCTCCGGGGGACGACGATCCGGCGCCACGAGGGCGAGTGGGGTCTCGTGTTCAACGACCGGCCGCCGTACGAGATCGTCCGGACTGGACAGATCGGGTTTCCGACGATGCAGCGGCTCCGACGCATGTCCCGCTTCTTCGATCTGCTCTTCAACAGCGGTCGATTCGTCGAGACGGTCCGGCTCCTCTGGCGTCAGGGCTCGCCGTTCGCCCGGTTCCTGGCCCTGAGCGACTGGCTGCACGGGACGACCGGGCGGACCAGCGGGTTCTCGCCGCGATCGCTGGCGGAACTGCTCCTCCGGTACGGGACGGCCGAGGCCGGCCTGGACCGGGAGGCGATCGAGGAGGTCATGGCCAGGGACTTCGCCCGGACGTGCGGCGACCCGCCGCCGTTCCTCTCGGAGCGGCTCCCGCCCCGGCCGAGCGTCGCCCGGGCCGGCGTCGGATCGGCCCCGCTTCGCCAGGGGCGTCACCGGGGCGTTGCCGGTCGGCCCGGCGTCCCGGGCGCGGCGACCGGCCACGGCGTCGGCGGTCCAGGACGGTCCGGTGGGGCCCCCGGGGTCTGATCGGCGGGTCAGCGCGGGTCCGGCCGCACCGGCACGAACGCCAGCAGGTCGAGATCGGCCCAGAACTCGGCCGTGGGCTCCGCCGGCGCTGACGGGGGAGGGGTGGCCCGGACGCGCAGGAGGGTCTCGCCGTCCCGATCCATGGAGACCAGGCCGATCTTGAACCACCGCAGCGCGAAGCCCGGGTCCGGCCGGTCCGTCGACCGACGGACGCTGCTGGTGGAGCCCACCGGATCGGCTCCCTGGAAGAAGGTGAGAACGGCCCGGCCCCGCCGGGAGCCTCACGGTCTGCGCCATCTCGATGGACGGCGAGCGGCCGGTCAGGTGCATCGTCGCCTGGGAGCCGTTCTGGGGAAACAGCCCCGGCAGGCCGGTGTAGTAGGCGCCGTTGAGACCGCTGTCGTCGGGGCTGTTCCGGAGGCTCTCGCCGGAGAGGTAGGTCAGGCCCGAGTCGACCCGGATCCGGTGGATCTCCCGGGGCATCCCGGGTTCGATCCTCAACATCACCGGAACGCCCGGGGCGATCCCGTCGGGGGCGATGGTGTGAAGCGCCCGGGCGGGAACGATGAACGGCTGTCCCGGGGTCGCCCGGACCGGGCCGAACACGCACCGTCCCGCCGGGTCCGTCAGCCGGACCACCACCCGCGAGTCCGCTCCGCCCCCGATCGCCCCCCCCTCGATGAGAAGGCGCACGTCCCGACCCGGGGCCACCCGGAGCGCCGCGTGGGGACCCGCGATCGGAAGCGGGATCCTCGCCGGCAGCCCGGAAATCAGCACCGGGGGGCCCCACGAGTCGGGCATCAGGTGCGCAAGACCGCCGTTGTCGCCGTCGTCGAACGTGCCGACCCTGATCTCGTCCACCTCGAACACCGGCGCCAGGCCGTCCTGGGGGCCGAACTCGTTCAACCTGGCCGCCACGTCGGCCCCCAACAGCGCCCATGCCAGCACGACGAGAACCGCCCCCCCGACCAGGAGCCCGGCCTGACCGGGAACCGCCCGGAGCGCTCCGGCCAGCGGCATGCCGCGTCGCAGCACGAGCGCCCCGGCCAGCGCCGCGCCGACCAAGGTCAGAGTCAGACCGATCCGGCTCTGGACCGTGCAATCCCACTGGAGAGTCACGAAGACCGCCGGCTGGCCAGCGGGCACGGCCAGCGCCAGGAGCCCGTCGTCCGATTCGAACGGTTCCACGGACCGGCCGTCCACCAGGGCTCCCCAGTAGGCGCTGAAGCTCGTCGCGACCGTGACCACGACGGGACCCTCGCCGGCGGAGCGGTCCTTTTGGAGGGTGAAGCCGATCCGGTATCCCCCGCCGGGGAGATGCTGCCGGGTCACGGCTCCCACCGTGGCCCCGGGCGCCCTGACGAGCCGGTCGGTGAAGGCCGTGCACTCGTACAGGCCGAAGCTGGTCGTGTCGACCTTGCGCTGCCAGCGGACGTCGCGAGTCAAGGCGCTCCGCAGGTTGGGGCTCGCGGCGACCACGTACTTCACGTTGTACAGGTCCTGCCGGGCGAGGATGGGAAACGGATTGAACCAGAACAGGCCGTTCCGGTGGAGCCCCGTGGCCGTCGGGCTGTTCTCGTAGATCCAGCCCGCCACCTCGCCGACGCCGGTCAGCACCGGGAGCAGGTGTCGGCTCAGGTTCACGCTGAGCCGATCCGGCAGGTTCCACATGGGAAACTCGCTGTAGACCCTGTCGCCCGGCCGGGCGTGGACCCTGAGCCAGCCGGCCACGGTCTCCAGGTCTCGCCACTCCGCGGCGTACGAGGCGGCCGTGGAGAGCGTGGCCGACCGGTCGAGAAGGGTCGAGCCGGCCCGGACGGTCATGGCGGCCACGAACAGCAGAGGCAGGGCCAGGTCGACGGTCCGGGACCCAGAGCCGGTTCCGGAGACGACGAGCCCGGCCAGGGCCAGCGGGACCAGCCCGGCCAGCGGGGGCTCCCACGTCGAGGTGGGATGGCTCGAGACGAGACTCTGGACGGCCCACCAGGTGAGGCAGGTGGCCCAGAACAGAACCCTGGAGCGCCCGCCTGCAGGGTCGACCCTGAGCACCGCGGCGAGGCCGAGGCCCGCCAGGGTGCACCAGAGGAGGATGAACAGGGTGAGGAACCGGAACCAGAGCAACCGGTCGTACAGCGGCAACCAGGCCAGCACCAGCGCCGCCCGCGGCCCCAGGACGACCCAGCCGATCAGGAGCGTCGCGCCGGCCAGGCCGAGGCAGGCCCTGCGCTCCTGGAAGAGCGCCACGACGAGCCCGGTGAGGCCGAGGATCGTGAGGAACGCCCCCACCGACGAGGTCGAAAAGAACCTCGGATAGAATCCCGCCGGGTAGGACGAGAACAGGCTCCCGGAGAGGAACTGATCCACCACGGCGCCGGCCGGGCGCCACCACGTGAACGCCGCCTGCTTCGGGATGGCCACGGGCAGGCTCGGCACGAGCCAGAACGCGGCGAGGCCCAGACCCAGGGCGATACCGACGCCGACCCTGGCGAGCGACGGGAGCCACCGGTCCGGGGCGTCGAGCACGGCCAGGGCGACCAGGGCCAGGCACACCATGTAGAGGCTCAGCACGTGGTCGAGAACGAGGAGGCACACCGCCGCGGCGAGCAAGAGCAGGGCCAGCCGGGAGAGCGGCGCCGTCCTGACCACGGCGAGCCCGGCGATGAGCACGAGCTGCATCAGAGGGACCGCCACGGCCGCGTTGACCATGCCGTTCTTGAAGAAGAACTCCAGGCCGAACAGCTCCGACGAGAACAGGGCGACCAGCAGCGCCGCCGCCGGCGGGAAGAGCGGCAGATCGGGACCGAGTCGCCGGGCGAAGAGGAAGGCGAGCCATGGCACGGCCAGGAAGGCGGCGCAGAGGTAGAGCTTCAGCGCCCACACGACCGGGATGTCCGTGAGCCTGGACAGCAGAGCCGTGGCCACCGAGACCAGCGGCGGCGGGTTGAACAGCAGGAACGGCGTGCCCAGGTTGAAGAGCGGCGTCCACCCGAAAGAGGCCCCGGTGCGTAGCCAGAACTCCTCGGCGAGGTAGCGGGCGTAGGCGTAGTGAGCGACGAAGTCGTTGTCGGCGATCACCTCGCCGTCCATGGCGGGCAGCGCCGCCCAGGCGCCCAGCCCGGTGACGGCGACCAGGACGGCGACGGACAGCCACCGGACCCGTGCCCGGCCAAAAGGAGGGGCCGGTCGGGCCGGGCTGCTGGAGGGGGTTTCCGGGCCGTGCAACGTGATCGACATGGTGCTCATGAGCATGATCTACCTTGAGATGGAGCGCTACAGGCTCCTCGAGGATGCCTCCTGCACACGCGCACTGCGCGAACGGGTTGCCGCATCCCGCACGCAGGGAATGCAGGAGGTGATCAAGGCCGAGGCGAACCGGG
>JACQZM010000423.1:0-12798 GCA_016213885.1 Candidatus Rifleibacteriota bacterium
CCGGACACGGGTCGGTCAAGATGCTGGCCGGCCTGGTCATGGGCACTCCGACCTACATGGCCCCGGAGCTCATCAAGGGGGAGCCGCCCTCGCCCCGGTGCGACATCTACTCCCTCGGGATCGTCCTGTTCGAGCTGTTGACCGGCGAGCCTCCGTTCGTGGCGGACTCGCCCCTGGCCGTCATGGAGCGTCACCTCAAGCAGGAGCCATGCCCGCCGTCGAGCCTGCGGCCCGACCTCCCGCCGCTGATCGATGAGATCGTGCTGAAGGCGCTGGCCAAGAAACCGGAGGAGCGCTACTCCGGCGCCGACGAGATGCACGTGCCGCTGGAGAGCCTCAGGATGGAGCTGTCGTGCAGGAAGCTCCAGCCGATCCCGCGACGGACCCGTCGCCACCCGGTGAACCAGGAGCCCACCGTGGCCTGCCGACGTACCGCCGCGGTCCGGCTCGCGGAGTGGAAGGCCCGGACGCTCTCCAAGATGAGGATCGCCGCCAGCCAGGTGGCCCAGCTCACCGGCCTGTCGTTCCTGGCCGGGGTGGGCCTGGCGCTGGTCATCGCCGGCGCGTTCTGGGCCGTGGGCCACCGACCATGGGAGGGGGCGCGGGCCCCGGGGGGCACGACGAGCCCGGTCTCCACCGCGGCTGCGCCCGCGATCGAGCGCCCGATGGTCGGCGTGGCGGCGCCGGAGGTGGGATCGGTCACGAGCATCGACAGGGAGCTCGCGACCTTGGACAACCTCGATCCCGAGCAGAGCCGCAAGGCCAGGGAGCGGACCCTGGCCTGGCTCCGCAAGACCCGGACCGGCGGGCCGACCTCGGCCCGTCCGCTCTCGATGACGATCGCCCGCGTGGTGCTGAGGAACGTCATCGACCAGGGCGGGCGGTACCTCCACGACTACCCCCGGTGCGAGAAGCTGATCGTCGAGACCCAGGGCAGGGACGCCACCGCCTGCAGTCTCCGGAAAGAGATCGAGGCGGAGTACGAGCTGATGATCGGCGACGTGGCGGACATCGCGTCGGTGTACCTGGATCCCCGGTGCAACCCGCTGGATCAGCTCGATTTCGTGCGGGGGGTCGGCTACCTGGCGAACGGCATCTTCAAGCTCCACCCCTCCGCCGAGAAGGTGCCGGCGCCACCAGGTCGAGGCGAGCCGACTGGCCTCCATGAACGAGTCCCGGCTGGAGTACGGGGCCCGCGGCCAGGCGCTGGAGCTGTTCGAACGACGGTATCTGTACGCGCCGCAGGCGCCGCCGCCGACCGAGGCGGTCCTGATCGCCTGGAAGGACCTCGGCGAGGAGATCCTCGCGTGCGCGGCCCAGCTCAAGAAGCCGAACATCGGCTGGGACCTGGTCGGGGTCTACCGGGAGAAGCTGACGCGCCTGGCCGTTCCCGGCGACGCGGCCCGATCGTTCTCGATCCAGTTCGAGGAGAAGGCGCTGAAGCTCCTGGGGGCCGACGTCCGCGCCGAGACCCGGGTGGGGAAGGGGGTGATGAGGGAGTTCCTCACCCCGGTGATCTTCCCTGCGGGTCGATCGTCGCCGGCTCCGGCTCCGGCGGCGTCCGCCGGATCCCGGTAGACGCGCCGGCTCTCGACGGTCGTCGTCGCGTCGCCTGGACAGTCGCCCGGTCAGTCGCCGTGGCGTCGCCGCGGCGGAGGGCGTTCACCCACGCTGGTCTGGAGCGACTCTCCGAGCCAACCTCCCACGGCGCCCAGCACCCCCAGCATCACCGCCATGACCAGCGCCGCGGAGCCGCTTCCGGTGGTCGACACCCCCAGCAGCAGCCCCAGCAGCGCCAGCCCCACCGCGGACTCCCGGACCGTGTAGCCCTCGGAGAGGTAGGCCGAGAGCAGCCCCCCCAGGACGAGCGCCACCACGAAGCCGGTGAGCAGCATCGGGTTTCCATCCGTCACGGCCGATGGGCCGCCGTGGATCACCACGAAGGCCACGGACCAGACGCCCACCGCCGCCAGACCCAGCCCGGAGCTGATGAACACCCAGCTCCACTGCAGCCCCTGATCGGCCCTCGCGCCGGTCGCCGGAGCAGTCCCGGCAGGGAGCTCCCCGGCCCGGCCTCCCGGCCCGGAGGATTCGATGCCGTCCGGTCGAGTGCCGGCAGGGCCGGCGGGCTCGAAACGCTCGTCGGCCGGACCGGACGGCTGGGCCCACTGGATGTCGGGCTGCGATGGCCGGACGCCACCGGGTGGCTGCTCATCGAGCGGAAGGTCCGTTCTCCGCCCCGGGGCCAGCCGCTGCGCCTGGGCCATGGTGCGCCGGTACAGGCGCCACTGGTAGGCGACCAGGAGAACGAAGACGCCGATGTTGAGCTCCGGGCTCTTCTCCATGTTGAAGAGCAACCCGTTGAACGCCCCGTGCAGCAGCGCTCCCTGGACGATACCGGTCACCAGGACGGACTTCGGGGTCCCGGGAACGCACAGGTACCGGCCCAGGGCGGCGCCCCACGGCACGGCGAACAGCACGTGGCACGGCACCGACAGCAGGGACCGGACGACGATGATCCCGCCGGACCCCTGGGCGAAGTAGCCCAGGTTCTCCGCGAAGGCGAAACCGAGCGCTCCGGCCGAAGCGAAGATGATCCCGTCCACCGGCTCGTCGAAAGAGGCCTCCCGGACGGCCACCCTCCGAGTCGCCCAGAACTTGAAGCACTCCTCCACCGGTCCGATGATGACGAGGCACTGCAGCCAGGTGGCCTTGCCCTTGCCCGGCATGAAGCAGCACTCGACGATCGCCGCGGGGATCACCGCGACCGCGCCCCAGAGGAACGCCCTGGCCAGCGGCCCGGCCTCCTCCCGGTTCGCGTCTTGCTTCCAGAACCACCAGAGCCAGAGAAGGCTCGGCGCCAGCGCCACCACGAATAGGTTCACTGTTCAGTAGGGAGTCCCGGGGCTCAGGTGGATCAGCTCTTCGAAGTCGGCAAGGCCCTGCAGCGTCTCGAGATCCGGGTCGGAGTCGGCCTCCTCGAACTTCACGTACCCCTTGGTGATGGCTCGACGGAGGTAGTAGAGCGCCTTCTTCGGTTGCCCGCTCTTCGCGAAGGCCTTGGCCAGAAGGTACCATGCCTCGGGAGCGTACGGGTCGATTTCCGTGGCGTGGGTGAGCGCCACGATCGCCTGATCGTACTGTCCCTTCCGGTACTCGGCCTGTCCGAGGGCGTCCCAGGTCTTGGCCTCCGACGGGTCGATCTCCGTCGACCGCCTGATCTGGTCCGCTGCCAGGTCGTACTTCTTGAGCCAGTAGTAGGCCTGGCCCAGCTTCGGATAGACGGTCCTCAACACGTCTTTCATGGCGATCGACCACGACAGCGACTCCGAGATGACCCTGGTGCACTCGGGCTTGAACCGCTCCTCCGTGCTCACGCTGGTGAGGGTGTCGGCCAGGATCCTGTGCCACTTCCGCTCCAGATCGTCGCTCACGTCGGACACCTTCTCGAAGGCGTCCCGGGCCTCCTCGAAGTAGCGCTTGGCCAGCGCCCGGTCGCCGACGCTGATCAGCTCACGGATCGGCATCAGCTTCCCCTGGGTCTCCTGCCGGAGCGACTTGACCTCCGCGGCCACCTCGGCGCAGGGGTCCGCCTCGGCTGACCGGGCGTCTTGAGCGGCCGCTCCGGGCGGCGTCGAGACCGGCGAGGGGGGCGCCCCCGGCGACGGGGTGGCCTGCGGCAGAGGCGGTCTCCAGAGGCTGGCCACGTCCACGGCGATCCCCACCTTCTTCTGACGCGCTTCGATCACCTCTTTCACCTGATCGAGGGAGCTCGACAGATGGGCGACCCAGCGGTCGAGCTGCCGGGTGGCCTCGTACTGGATCACGGCCTGATCGCTCACCCCGGTCGGCGCGGCCTGCGGCTGGGTCATCTGCTTGAAGGCGTCGGTCAGCGCCCCTTGCCGCGCCGGGTCGAGCAGGGAGAAGAACCGGGTCGAGACCAGCTGGGTCTGGTGCTTCTTGACGTGGTCGAGGTCGTCGTCCGCCAGGGTGAACTGCTGCTTGTCCGTGAGCACCTTGGGCGTCACGGAGAGCTTCGGGCTTCCGTCCTGTCCCTTCCCCCTGGCCAGGGAGACCAGAAAGCTGTTGAACTCCGTGGTCTCCGCGGAGACCTCCGTCATGGTGAGGCTGGGGGCGCCGGCCGGGCTCGCCGACGGCGCAGGCGGCGGGCCCGGGGAGGGAGAGGCGGCGAGGACACAGAGCGGCACGATCACCATGCCGACAAGGAGAAGCTGGGGCGATCGAAGACGGCGACGAAGCATCCGAAACCCTCCACGCGGCTCGCTCGACGGGGGTGGCGGGTCACGGAGCGCGACTCACCCGTCGATTGCCATGGTTACGGCGTGCCGGGCAACGTGGCAACTGCCGGCGCCGCGGAACCGATGCGCCCGGCAGGCGCGACCCGATCCGCGCCCCGCCGGATCAGGGGACGGCTCCGGCCGTGGCCGACTCGACGAGCCGTCCGAGCTCGATCTCGGCCGTCGCCAGATCGGGCGCCTGGATGGTCTGCCAGAACGAGGCGCCGGCTCGCCGACGCCACCGTTCGTAGAGCGGATCGTAGTGCCGCCTGAGGAGCTGCTCTGCGAACCGCTGCAGCTCCCCCCGGCGCACCAGGTCTCGCCAGCTCTCCACCTCCGGCCCGGGGATCCTGGAGCTCAGGTACGAGAGGGAGAACTCGATCGCCCCGGGCTCACGCAGCGCCAGCTCGCCGTAGTCTTCGACGAGGTTCTTCACCCTCAGCTCGAACGGCACGTCCAGGAAGACCCGTCGCCCCCCGCGCATGGCTTCGCAGAGCTTCTCGGGAAGGGTGATCGAGCCGACGGAGGGGCTCTCCGCCTCCACGAGCACCGGCCCCGGGCCGAGCGATCTCAGCCGGGCGGCCAGCAGCGATTCGAACTGCCGCTGGGTGGGCTGCTCCGGCAGCCCCAGACCGCCGAAGGTGGAGCCCCTGTGGCTGGCCAGACGTTCCAGGTCGAGCACCGGGAACCGGTCCGCCACGCTTCTGAGCAGCCGGGTCTTGCCGGCCCCGGTGTACCCGTGGAGCACGATGAGCGGCGGGATCCCGGTGGCGAGGCGGGCCAGCACCGCCTGGCGATGGGCCTTGTACCCGCCCCTCAGGACCGACGCGGGGATACCCAGGCCGGCGAGAAGCCGTCCCAGGACACAGCTCCGCATCCCACCCCTGGCGCAGTAGAGAGCCACCGGTCCCCGGGTCGCCAGGTCGGCCACGGCCCGGACGAGACCGGGCAGCCCCGGCGCGGCCAGATCGACCGCCCTGAGCTTGGCCCGGTCCTGTCCCTCGGCGTGGTAGATCCTGCCGACCTCGGCTCGCATGTCGCGATCGAGGATCGGCAGGTTGACCGCTCCCGGGATGTGGCCTTGGGCCCACTCCTCGGCGGTCCGGAGATCGACCCAGACCACGTTCTCCACGGCGTCGAGATCGTCGATGGAACGGGTCGGGTCTTCCATGGTGGTGCCGGGCCTCGTTCCCGACGGTCCGGCGGGCCAGCTGGAGGGAGCGGCACCCGGGAGAGGTGCCCGGGACAGGTGCCAGGCGGCCCTTTTCAGGTTGAACGGCCAGGCCGTGTTTTGCTAGACTCAATCGGATGCTCGACTAGTCTCTAGCACGGGGGATCCTCACCGAACAAGTCCAGACGAGCCGCTCCCCCCCGGTGGCGCAACGCGCTCTTTCGGGTTTCGCGTTCCTCCGGCCCGGCAGGTAGCTTTTCATGGAAGAGACCGGAAACACCAGACCAGGAGGAAGACCCACCGCGCCGCGCCACGACGAGTCCAACCGTCCCGAGACGACCGTGGTCAGGCCACGGCCCGGCGAGGGCCGGCCGTCGGCGTTTCCCGAGGTCAACGTGGAAGGCTCCGGGACCGTGGAACGTTCAGGGTCCATGGAGCGTTCCGGCTCGGTGGAGCGCACCCGGGCTCCCACGGGTGGCAGGGCCAGGGCCCTGGCCAAGACCCAGGTCGGCGGCGCCCCCTCCGCGGACCGGCGCGGCGAGAGCGCCGAGGCCCGGCAAGAAGACCTCAGAGACAAAGAGGAGGCGCGCCTCAGGCGTCCCGACTTCGTCAACCAGGTGGTCCTGAAGCTCCCGGAGCACTCCCCGGCGCGGCAGTTCATCGAGGCGTTCGTCGACTCGTTCGCGTCGCAGCTCGTGGTGGCGTTGACGGTCACCGCCGCGCTGGTCGCCGTCTTCCACGTCGTGGACCCGATGGCCCGGATCGCGCCGCCCCTGTTCTATATCTGGTTCCTGGCGAGCTCCCTGTACTTCGCTCGATTCCGCCCGATCCAGGCGGTCTCGGCAGCGTGCGCCCTGATCCTCACCGGCGTCGTCCTCTTCGGGGTGACCACGACGTCCGGAGCCGGCGCGAAGCCGCTGCTCGCCTTCAAACCGACCCTGCTGTTCTGGGTCTCCATCGGCGTGATCACCGTGATCGGAAACTCCGTGCAGAACCGCCACGTGGAGGCGCTGCTGACCACCCGCATGGCGCTGCTCGACCTGCAGCGCCACGTCCGCGACAGGGACGACCAGGCCGGCAAGGGGAGGGGCGGCCGGATGGAGGAGGAGATGAGCGTGGCGCGGCAGGCCGAGACGGAGCGCCGCGACGTGGTCAAGCACTACTCCAGCTTGTTCCTCCACATGCATAGGATGTCCCAGAAGCTCGAACCGGCCGAGATCTTCAGCGCGGTCTGGGCGCTCCTGAAGCACGGGATGAAGGCCACGGCCTGCGAGATCTACTGTCTCAAGGAGGACCGGCTCGAGCTCACCCAGGCTTTCAAGGTGGCCAAGGCCGCGTCCACCGACGAGTCGACCGGCTTCTCCTTCGAGGAGCGGATGACCCGATCGGCCGACGCGATCCCGCTCACGGAGTGCCCGCACCGGATCATCCCCCTCGCCAGCGACGTGCAGACCCTGTTCCAGTTCGTCATCACCAACAAGAAGACGATCTTCTTCGAGGAGATCGGTCGGGACCCGATGATGCAGGCGCTGTCGGCCAAGAACCCGGTGCCGGTGGCCTACTGCTATCCGCTGGTGGACGCCCTGCACAACACGGTGAAGGGGCTCATCAACGTGAGCCAGTGTCAGACCACCCGCCTCACCGACGAGGAGCGTCAGGTCCTCCGGACCACGGCGGATCTGTCGGCCATGGCGATCAGCCACTGGGAAGCCCTGGAGGCCGAGCGAGGGGCGAAGCTGGAGCTCAAGAAGCAGTTCTCCACGTACGTGTCTCCGTCGGTGGTCCAGCAGATCATGGAGCGGCCCGACCTGGCGGAGCCGAGGCGCCAGAAGGTCACGGTGATGTTCGTGGACCTCCGCGGCTTCACGAACATCTCCGAGGCCAACCCGCCCCAGATCGTGGTGAGCCTCCTGGGCGACTTCTTCGGCCGGCTGACCCCGCTGATCTTCGAGCACAAGGGAACCCTGGACAAGTACATCGGCGACGAGATCATGGCGCTCTGGGGCGCCCCGGCCTTCGGTCCCTTCGACGCGCGCCGGGCCGTGCTGGCGGCCTTTTGCATGCGCGAGGCTTTCGCGGAGGTGTCGGCGATCTGGACGCCGCGGCTCGGGCGGCCCGTGGAGATCGGGATAGCGATCAACACCGGCGACGCGATGGTGGGCTCGATCGGGTACGTCATCAAGAACTACACCGCGATCGGCGACGCCGTGAACACGGCCGCGCGGCTCGAGGGCGTGACCGGCGCGGGCCGCATCCACCTCACCCGGGCGACCTTCGAAGAGGTCAAGGACATGGTGGACGGGGAGTGGCAGGCTCCCGAGCGGGTGCAGGGGAAGGCGGAACCGCTGGAGATCTTCTCGGTCACCGGTATCCGCAAAGATCTGGTGGAGCCTCTGTCCGGGCGGACCGACGAGCCGGCGGCCCCGGAGGGCGCGAGGATAAAGTCCAGTCGCGACCTCGCCCGTCACGTCCAGGCCGCGACGAATCCGGGCCAGGTGCGGCCCGGCAGGGTGTCCAGCGTGCCCACGGCGGCCCCGGCGGCCCAGCCGCCTCAGGGCCAGACCCCGGCTCCGGCCGGCACGGCCACGCCGGGTTCCGCCCCGACCCCGGCCCAGCGGCCACCCCTGCCTCAGCCGTCGAACCAGGACTCGACGGTTCCCCGCGGCGCCGCGCTGCGCACTCCCAGGCCCGGCGCTCCGCCGGCGACGGCCCAGCCGGCCCCGGCCAGGCCCTCTCCGACCCCCCGGGCGCAGCCGACGCCGCAGATCGTCAAGACCCTGGTGGAGGGCGAGCCCGCCCCGGAGAATCCGGAGCGGCCGCCTGCCGGGCCCAAGCCGAAGGCCGGGGGACGATCCGCGTTCAACAGCATCTCCGGCGTCCCCCGCTCCGGAAGTGACGACGGTTCCAAGACGGATCCCGACAAGGGCTAGCTCGGGGTCGGGGTGACACCAGGGAATGCAGGGCAAGCTCAGAATCGATGCCGATGAGGTCCAGATGGGGCTCCTCTCGGCCGGCCTCGTCTGCCTGTCCGTGGTCGGGACCTACCTGGGCGTGTACTTCGGCCTCACGACCGTGCGGCAGGGCGTGCAGTCCACCGTCGAGGTGCTGGCGGAACGAGCCGTCGGGACGCTGGGCCGCCTCTCGGACCGGGTCCTCGACCTGGTGGACCAGCCCGACGACCTGGGCGAGGCGGTGGTCCTCTTCGACAGGTACCCGTTCGTGTCGGAGGTGCAGGTCGCCAGGAGGCCGCCGGCGAGCCAGGTGGACCGGTGCATCCTCGTGGGGACGAACCTCGACCAGCTCAGGAGCGGCGAGATCTCGCTCGAGGGCGCGACCGGGTTCGAGGTGACGAGCAACGTGACCCCCCCGAAAGAGCGGGAGAAGCTGGAGCTGAAGCCCAACCAGCCGGTCCAGCTGGCGTCGTTGCCCGATCGGTGCGTGGTCACGGCCCGCTCCCGGTCCGGGGCGGTCCACACGTTCGACGTCGCGTTGAAGGAGGAGCAGGACACGACCGAGCTGGCCGATCCGTTCAAGGGCACGCGTCCCGGCGGCGGGGGCACCGCCGCGCCCTCGACGCCCACGCCCGGCGCAAGCAGCGCCGCGACGCCGGTCCAGCCGGACGGGCCGAAGCCCACGGTCCGTCCGGACGAACCCATCGTGGTGGGAGACGACGGACAGTCCGACTTCGCCGGGCTCGTGGACGAGCTGAAGATCCTGCCGGATGAAGCGCGGCGCAAGTGGGCGGGGCAGGTCAAGGCCGGCCAGTTCGGCGGTCCGTCGCTGATCCTGCTCCTGGACGACGTGCGCCAGGTCAAGGGCAAGGACGTCGGCGCCGTGCGGGCCGCGTTCCTCGCGGTGCTGGACGCCAGGTACATGAGGAAGCGGAAGGTGGGCCTCCAGGAGCAGCCGCTGCACGGGGCTTCCCCAGACGAGCTCCGGGCCGTGGTCAACAGGTTTCTGCCGGGCGAGCTGGTGGCCACGGCGAACCTCAGGGGGTCCGTGTCGGAGGCGCTCAACGAGCTTCTGAAGCAGATCCGGGAGTCGCCGACCGGGCCCGCCACGGCGAGCCCCGGAGCGGCTCTGCCCGCCTTCGCCGGTGGCAAGCCCGACGAGACCTTCTTCAGGGAGCTGTTCGAGAAGGACCGGGTCTGTCGGGATTGCCATGCCATCCTGGAGGTCGTCCAGAAAGCCTACGTCAAGTACACGGCGAACATCGTGACCCCTCCCCAGTTCAACGCCCAGACGCTCCACGCCAACGGATATCTCGAGTACGTCCCGATCTGCCCGGACCCGGTGAACCGTGGGACGTTCGAGCTGGACCCGTTCTCCGCGCAGATCCGGTGCAGCGTCCACGGCACGAGGAATCGACCGTGGGAGCCGCGGAAGCTCTACGAGCAGTATTTCTCGACCCTGGACAAGGCCAAGATCATGGTCCGCCAGCAGGGTCGCAGAAAGGACGCGATCAAGCTCCTCCAGGATTACCTGGCCCGGGACAGCGGCAAGGACGACGCGAACCTCTACGTGCAGGCGTTCCTCGGTCGGCTCCTGTTCGAGGAGGAGGACTACGCGGAGGCGGTGACGGTTCTGCAGAAGCTCTCCGACCGGTATCCCAACAGCGTCCGGTTCGCCTGCCAGACCAGCCTGTGCTTCTACGCTCGGGCCAACGAGCATCTCGCCCTGGACTACGCCCGGCGCGCGCTCAAGCCGAAGCCGGAGGAGATCGACCGCACCCTGGACGAGGACACGACGCTGTACGAGTGCTACCTGTTGCGGGACCAGGCCGACTGGATCAGACAGAACCTGCCGGTGCGCTACAAGCCCGACGGCACGGAGGTGCGGCTGCCGCCGGTCAAGTACGCCGACTTCGCCCTGAAGACCAAGCCCGAGTGGCGCTCCAAGGTCTGCTACGAGAGCATCGAGCGCGTGAGGGACTGCCTGCCGAAATTGCTCGCGGCCATCCGGGAGCGAAAGGAGCTCCAGCGTCTCCAGCACGAGATCGGCGAGCGGTTCTCCAGCCTCGAGGGCCTGCCGGTCTACGAGAAGCGTCAGAAGACCGCCGCCCTGGCCGATCTGCTGAGGTTGAAGTGGCGGCTCAGGGACCTGATGACCGAGGTCGTGGAGAAGTCGGGGGTGAAGGCTCTGGCGCCCACCAGGGTGTGCCCGAACAGCGGCCTGTTCTACCTGGACGCCGGGCACAACATCCAGTGCACCACCCACACCGGCATCCTGCCCCCCAAGCGGATGGACGCCTCCCCGCCGCCGGAGGAGTGGGAGTACGGGCTGCTCAACGTGGCGATCCCGTACGCCACGTTGGCCCTGGACCCTGCTCTGGCTCCGTGCCTCGACCGGCAGCGGACCATCCTCCTGCAGTTCAGAAACGAGGAGACCCGGGTCGTGCAGGTGCCCCAGACCGCGTCGGTGGAAGAGCTCGTGAAGCACAAGAAGATCGACGCCAAGCTGGCCCAGCCCGGCCCCGCGGAACGATACGCGATCTCGAAGGGATCCGGCGAGGGGATCCTTCTCGGTGAACGTCGGCATCCGCCATGCCCTGTATCTGGCCGCCGGAGTCCTCACGCTGATGGCCCTGGTCTGGACCTTCCATCCCGAGGTGTACCGGCCGGACCTGCCGATCACGCCGCTCCAGATGGCGGTGCCGCTGGTGGTGCTCGGGATCTTCTTCATCGGTCTGACGATCCTGCCCAACATCGTGCCGTGGATGTACGAGGAGGACATCCTCTTCTTCGCCGCGAAGAACAAGGAGCTGGAGCCCAAGCTACAGGATCTGCGGGAACGGGTGAACAAGGTGGAGCAGCAGGAGATCGTCGAGCGCTCCAACCTGGACAAGAAAGACCAGATCAAGCTCTCGTCCCGGATCACCTTTCTCCACACCTTTGCCAGGGAGCTCCTCCAGGCCAGCTCGAACCGTGAGCTGATGAACCTGCTCTTCCACAACCTCACGCGCCTCCTCGGCGTGGAGGAGTGCCTGCTGCTGGTCATGACGAGCGACACCGGCGAGGCCGTGGTCGCCCGGGCTCTCCACGCCAACTACGAGAAGCTCGAGAACTCCCGGGTCGCCCTCGACAACCCGCTGCTCGCCAAGATCATCGAGACCAAGCAGCCGGTGGGATCGGTCCCGCCCGCGACCCTGGTCCCCGGGGTCGTCAGCCGGTACGCCTTCCCGCTCATCCAGGACGACCAGGTGGTGGCGATCTTCAACCTGGGCATGTTGAAGGGGGGCGACCTGCTCCCCGACGACCAGGAGCTGGTCCAGGTCCTGGCCGGCATGACCTCCGGAGCGATGGAGCAGCTCCGGATCTCGATGATGACCGCCTGAGGGGCCACCATGGAAGTCGCTGCGCCGGAACGGGACAGGACCTGGATCGACATCACCCTCGGCGCCCTCGCCGTGGCGCTCTTCATCAACATCGTCATCCCGGTCGTCCTGGACGTGCGGGAGATCGGGTTCAAGCTGGCCCCGGTCTGGGTGCTCATGATGAGTCTTTGCATGGTGGCCCGGGGGATGATCTTCTCCGCCATCGCCCTGGGGCTCCTGCTCTGCGGCGTCTCGGAGTTCATCTGCTACTTCCCGGAGACCCAGCAGGTGAAGCTGGCGAAGATTCCGCCCATGATGGTCGCGGACTTCATCCTGCTGATGGTGTTCGATCTGCTGGCCGCCACGAAGCTCCAGGACGTCTCGCCGGAAAGAAGTTCGTCATGGAGATGCTCAAGGGCATCTACGGGGAGCTCATGGCCCTGCGGTTCAAGCGGGAGGCGCCCAAGCTCCTGGAGAACCTGTTCTCCGGCTGGTTCCGCACCCAGTACGGCGTGGTCTTCGAGGTGGTGGAAGAGTCGAAGGACCTCCGGTTGCGCAACCACTGGGGCATCGCCCAGACCCGGCCCGACGTCCTGGCGGCGATCGCCAGCTTCAAGGACAACCTGATCGTGAAGTGGGCGTCGGAGCGGAAGGACGTCGGCACCCTCGAGGAGATCCAGAAGGACATCAACCTCGTCACGGCCCTGGAGAAGTTCGACAAGGGTCTCTTCGAGCTGGCGATGACCGTGCCGGTGACCGTGCAGGACCGACCGGTCTTCGTGCTGTTCCTCGGGAAGCCCACGGCCGATGCGCCGGTGGCGCTGGACTTCAAGCAGTTCCAGCCGATCCTCGCCGCGCTTTCCATGAGCCTCGTCAAGATCGGTGCCAAGGACGCGCGCCCCAGCTTCAGCACGTTCATGCCGGGTTCGTGAAGACCCGGCGCCTCGCCGGATCCGAGTCGCAAGACCCGGCGCCTCGCCGGGTCCGAGTCGCGCCCCCGAGCGCGACCTCAATCC
>JACQZM010000423.1:12807-19477 GCA_016213885.1 Candidatus Rifleibacteriota bacterium
CCTCTTTCGCTCTCCCGAGCGCGACCTCAATCCGGATCCCCTCCTCTTTCTCTCTCCCGAGCGCGACCTCAATCCGGATCCCCTCCCCTTTCTTCTCTCCCCCGAGCGCGACCTCAATCCGGATCCCCTCCCCTTCCGTCGTGAGCGTTGATCCGGGCAAGAGGGTGATGACAGCCCAAGCCCTGCGAAACAGGTGCAGGATCCTCGCCGGATCCGGGTGTTGCATTCGCCTGGTGAATCGCTATAATGGCGGCACCTCAACCATAAAGCTGATCGAGGTCCGACGAGCCGCACCGTCGGCGCCAAAGCGAGGCTCCGCCATGAAGATCAAGCAGACCACCCCTCCGCGCAAAGACCTGCTCACCCTCGCCGACACCACCCAGGACGAGATCCACGGATGGTTCGACCTCGCGAGGAAGCTCAAGAAGAGGCAGAGGGCAGGCAAGAGCCACCAGCTCCTGGCGGGCAAGACCCTGGGGATGATCTTCCAGAAGTCGTCGACCCGGACCCGGATCTCCTTCGAGGTGGGCATGGTGCAGCTCGGCGGGCACGCCCTGTTCCTCTCGGCAAACGACCTGCAGCTCGGCCGTGGGGAGACCGTGGCCGACACGGCCCGGGTCCTGTCCCGGTACGTCGATGGGATCATGGCCAGGGTGTACAAGCACTCCGACGTGGAGACCTTGGCCCGGTGCGCCACCGTGCCGGTCATCAACGGTCTGTCCGACTACTCCCATCCGTGCCAGGGTCTCGCCGACTACCTGACCGTTCTGGAGCACAAGGGGGAGCTGGAGGGTCTCAAGCTCACCTACGTCGGCGACGGGAACAACGTGGCTCACAGCCTGCTCTTCGGCGGAGCGATCCTGGGGGTCTCGGTGACCTGCGTGTCGCCCTCGGGCTACCAGCCGTTGCCCGCCGTGGTGGAGACGGCCTCCAAGGCGGCCAAGCGAACCGGCGCCAAGATCCACATCACCGCAGACATCAACGAAGGCGTGGCCGGGGCGGACGTCATCTACACCGATGTCTGGGCCAGCATGGGGCAAGAAGCCGAGCACGCCAAGCGGGTCGAGGTGTTCAAGACGTTCCAGATCAACGCCCAGATGCTCTCGGCCACGGGCAAGAAAGACACCGTGGTCATGCATTGCCTCCCGGCTCATCGAGGGGAGGAGATCAGCGACGAGGTCATGGACGGCCCCCGATCGATCGTGCTGGACCAGGCAGAGAATCGCATGCACATCCAGAAGGCTCTGCTGGCGAGCCTGATGGTCTGACCCTTCCCCCGTGCGTGGCACCCCGGCGTGCCGGAGTGTCAGGGATGGTGAGACCATGACGCTGAAAGAACGGGACCCGGTCTTCGAGAACCTGGAGAACCTCCAGGAGGGTGCCGTCTACGAGACGCTGGGTCAGATCCTCGACGAGGAGGCGAAGCGGGGTCTGATCATCTGCCGGTGCCCTGCTTGCCTGGTCGACATCGCGGCCGTGGCGCTGAACTCGCTGCCGCCTCGGTACGTGGCGGACCGGTTCAACAAGTTTCCCCCGGAGAACGGGGAGATCGATCGACATCGAGACCAGGTCATCCAGGCGCTGCGTCTGGCGATCCGGACCGTCTCGAGCAGACCTCACCATCGCTGACGCCGCCGACGGGAGGGATCGGCCATGAGGGAAGCTGCCACGAACTCGAGCGGACTCCGGCCCGCTCCTGTTGGGTCGAGAATCCGGCAGGCACCCAGACCATGATACTCCCGGGACTGAAGCTCCAGACCCGGACGCTGGTGCTGTCCATCGGAGTGGCGCTGGTGCCGATCACCCTTCTGTCCGTGGGCGTGTTGACCCAGATCCGGGCCAGCCTGCTGGAGCAGGCGCAGTCCGATCACCGCGGCATCGTCAGGCGACTCCGCGATTCGATCGACGCCAACCTGAAGGAGTATCAGCGTCAGATGGAGCTCCTGGTGAGCGACATGCGGGTCCAGGCCATGAAGGAGCGGCCAGTCCACGAGGCTCTCCACAACTTCCTGGGCTTCCACGACAGCTACACCTCCATCTTCCTCTACGACCACGAGCTGACCGTCCGCTTCGTGGAGTTCAGAAACCACTCCTCCGAGGGAGACCGCCTCCTGGGCGTGAAGATGGGGCCGGGCGGTTCCGCCGGGAAGAACAGGCTGGCGGCCGCCCTCGCCGGCGTCCTCGCCACGGGGAAACCGGCGTTCCACGACTACCTCAGAAAGGACTCGTCCCGGTCCATGCTCCTGTTGCTGCAGGCCGTGCCCTCGTTCACGGGCGTGGGCCCACCGGTCGGCGTGCTGTCGTGCGCCATCCAGATGTACTCCAACGAGTTCCAGGATCTGCTGGACGGGTTGAGCCTCGAGGGATCGACCTACTGCCTCATCGTCGATCGGATGGGGCGGGCCGTGGCCAGAAAAGGGCAGGGCCTGCCTCAGGTCGTCTCCAAGGTGGAGATACCGAAGCTCGGGGAGCAGCCGTCCGGCGAGAACACCGGCTGGATGAACGTGCTGGACCGGGTGGACCTGGTGACGATCAGCCCGGTCCAGGAGATGGGGTCCACGATCGTCGTGGGACGTCCGAGGAACGAGGTGCTGGTCCTGCTGGAGGGCGTCACCCAGCGCATCGTGCTGTTCGCCATCATCGGCATCGTCCTGGCGGTGATCTGCGCTCTGACCCTGTCGCATTCGCTTCTCAAGCCGATCCTGGAGTTGACCGAGGGGATCCGCAAGGTCGGCGAAGGGGCGATCAGCCACCGGGTCCGCACCTGGGGCCGGGACGAGCTGGCCCAGGCCGGGGAGGCGTTCAACCGCATGGCTGCCCAGCTGCAGAAGGGGAAGCTGATGGAGCAGATCTGGGCCCAGCAGTGGGAGAAGAAGGACGGATCGTGATGGGGAACCGCCTCGACTGCCCGGGCCGCGAGAGGTGACCACCCGACCGCTGGAGAAGGCGCTGGCCTTCCTCACGCTCAGCTGGGGTCCCTGGGGGACCCTGCTCGCCTACTTCGTCATCCAGCGATCCGTCACCAACGTGATGCTGATCGCCTCGACGACGCTCTTCCTGAACCGGGCCGGCGTGGACCAGCTGCCGCTGATGTACGTCCTCATGAACATCCTGGCCATCGCGCTCCAGGTGTGGACCAGCGCCAACCGGGAGCTATCGAGCTACAGGCTCCTGAGAAGGGTCTCCGTGGTGGCCATCGCCGGCACGGCGATGGCTCCTCTGTTCCTGCTGAGCGGCACTCCCTGGGTGGTCCTCGTCTCGATCTTCGCGCTCCAGATCGGCATCCGGATCTTCGAGATTCTCTCCGGGACGCTGTTTCTCAACATCGTCAGCGAGGTCTATCCGCTCCGGGAGTCCAAGATCAAGATCCCGAGGCTCCTCGCCGCCGCGTCGGCGTCGGTCATCGTCTCCGGGCTGCTGGTGAAGCCCGTGACCGACTGGATCTCCGTGGAGAAGCTGATGCCGGCCGTGGCGCTGCTCCTGCTGCTCGGCCAGCTCTTCCTGGTGAGACTCGGCCGCGTTCTGGAGCGGGTCGGGGCCAAGGCTCGAGGAACCGGCACCAGCGGCTCCACGGAGGACGAGGCGGCGCGCGTGGCCGCCGAGGGCGTGGCCGGGTCGGAACCGGAGCGGGCCCGGGGCCAGTCGCCGGCTCGACCCGAACAGCCGCCCACCCAGAAGGAGCGCCGCGGCATCATGGACCTCGAGCTGGTGCGTGGCATGACCGCCGTGGCGTTCCTCGTGTCGTACCTGAAGTTCCTGCTGGACTTCCAGTACTCCAAGGCCGTGGCGGAGCGCTTCTCGGACAAGGCTTCCATGGCCTCGTTCATGGGCTTCTACGAGTCCGGGACCACGATGCTGATCATCGCCGCCCAGGCCGGTCTCACCGCACCCGCTCTGCGACGGCTCAAGCTGGGGGTGGTGGTGGCGCTGCTCCCGGGGACCATGGTGCTGGCCTGTCTGGCCGGCGCGTTCTGGCCCGTGTTCGTCGTGGTCGTCGGCGCCAAGGTGCTCTACACGGTCCTCTCCAACGCTCTCTACAACCCTGCCGGTAGCCTGCTGGTCGGCCCGCTCGTGGCGGAGTCGCGAGAACGGGCCCGGGCCGCGGTCAGCGCGGCCACGTCGCTGGGCTGTCTCTCCGTGGGGGTGAGCCTCCATCTGGGGGTCAAGAACCTGTCGCCGGTGAGCTACTTCGTGGCCATGTCGGCGCTGTTCGCGGTGGCGCTCGCGCTCTGTCGGCGCCTCGACCGGGCTTACATGGACGAGCTCTCGAGGGAGCTCTCCGGGGCCGATGCGGGCCGGCGACTCGAGAACGTCAGGGCGCTAAGGGTGGTGTCGTCGACGTATGCCGCTCGGAGGCTGATCGAGCTCCTCGACGATCCGGCGCCGGAGGTGAGGGAGCGAGCGGTCAGGGAGGTCAAGTTCCTGGGGCAGAGCGCGGCCCGGCGGGTGCTGGAGGTCGTGTTGACCGGCCGAGGAGACAGCCGGCTCAAGGCGAGCGCCCTGGACGAGGCGGTGCACGTTCTGGGCACCGAGGTTCTCCAGCTCGCGCTCCCTCACCTGGACGATCCGGACAGGCGGGTCCAGGCCAACGCCCTGGAAGCCGTGGCGACCGTGGGGAGCAGCCAGGCGATCGAGGTGCTCGGATCCCGGATCGACTCCAGGGACCACCGCATCCGGGCCATCGCCGCCATGGGACTGGTCCGCAACTCCGATTCCCAGGCCACCCTTCAGACCGGGTTCGGCGCGCTGGCCGCTCTGGCTCGGGGCGAGGACCACCTGTGGCGGGCCAGCGCCGCCGTGGCCATGGGCGAGCTGGGCTATCCGTTCTTCGTCCGGGCGCTGCTCACCCTGGCGACGGACCCGGTCGACCAGGTGGCCGACCGAGCCATCGAGGCGCTGGAGCGGCTCCGGGCACCCGAGGCCGTCCCGGGGCTGATGACGCTGGCCCAGCAACCCCAGGCGAGCCACCGCTGGGCCAGGTTCCAGACCGCCTGCCGGCAGCTGGAGGATCGCGGAACGTCGGAGCTCCTCCAGGTGATGGAGAACCTGTCGGCCGAGGAGCGCACCAGGATCAAAGAGAACCTGAGGGAGATGCGACACAGCGTGAGGGCCCAGGTCCTGGGAAGGGCGCTCAGCCTGTCGTCGGCCAGGGCGCGACAGTCCGTGATCGCCTATCTCCACCGCGCGACCCATCCCGGGGCTCCGACGCTGGTCGGCGCCTGTCTCGAGGCGGAGGAGCCGACGATCGCGCCGGCCCTGGAGGCCATGCGATCCGGCGGCTACCGCGGCGAAGGGGCGATCTCCCGCCTGCTGTCGGGTTTCATGACCCCGGCCAACGGCGCGCTCCTCAGGGCCTATCTCCGGGAGCTCTGGGAGCACGTCAGGGCTACCCTCGTGATCACCAGGAGATGGCTCGAGGGGACCCGGGAGGATGCTGCGGCCGCCCGCCGTCGAGCTCGCCTGCTGTCCCACGGCTTCGCCCTGGTGGGGCTACTCTCGGAGAGTCCGAGGGAGGTGGTGGAGACCCTGGAGAAGGCGCTGGAGGGAGACCGATTCGTCTCGTCGCTGTCGATGGAGCTGGTGGTCGCCCGCATCGGCGTGGAGGCCGGGGACGATCTCTTGCCGCTTCTCGATGAGCTGCGCCAGCCGAGGGTGCCGGGCGGCATCGTCCCCGGTGACGACGTGGTCGAGGCCGAACAGGTGCAGATCATGGACGCCCTCGGTCGTCTCGACGACGAGGGCCAGACCGACGAGCCGGGCTAGCCCAGCGCGCTCGACGCAACCAGGCAGTGTCCGGGGTGCTCGTGCCCGGCACTGCGACGCAAGATCGCGCCCTGCTGCGGCCCCCACCCGGCATGGAAGTGAACCCGGGGCGATGGACATGGTCCAGTGACGGGTCGGGGCCCTATAATAGCGGTAGGTCGAACGAGGGGGACTGCCCGATTCCATGAGATCTCTCGTCCTGGTCCTGCTGCCCTGGGCCCTGGTTCTCGGCCTCTGCGCCGGTTGCGGAGACTGGGCGTACCCCCGGCTCTCCCTGGACACCCATCCGGTGCTCAACTTCGGGTTCTTGCCGTACTCCGACGAAGGGCACATGCGAGGGCTGTTCAATGCGCTGACCGCCCATCTGGGCGAGCACACCAAGATCGAGTACCGGTTCATCCTCACCCCCGACTACCAGACGATGGGCCGTCTCATGGGGAATCGGATGGTCGATCTGGCGTGGTTCACCCCCGCCTCGTACGCCATGATCGGCAAGAAGGTGGGGGCCCAGGCGCTCTGCAAACCGTACCGACGCGGCGGGCACGGGTACCGACCGATCATCGTGGTGGTGAAGGGAAGCCCGGTGAAGACGCTGGCGGAGCTCCGAGGCAAGCGCTTCGCCTACGTGGACCGCAACTCCACCTCCGGTTTCGTCATGCCGAACCGCATGCTGGCCGAGATCGGCGTGACCAACCCGCTGACGTTCTTCTCGTCGGTGGATTTCACGTTCAGCCACGTGGCCTCTCTGGTCGGCCTGAAGGACGGCCGGTACGATGCGGCGGCGGTGTACGAGGGAGCGCCGCAGGACACGGCAGCCAAGCTCGGGGCGGACACGTTCCGGGTCCTGAAGGCGGGGCGGGAGGTGCCCAACGACCCGATCGTGGCTCGGGCCGGCCTGGACAAGGCG
>JACQZM010000424.1 GCA_016213885.1 Candidatus Rifleibacteriota bacterium
GCGGCCCGACCGGTCACGATCAGCGCCCGGCGCCCTGCCGGCGCCACCCGGCGGAAGCGGGAGAGAGCCCGCGCCAGGTCCCGGAGGAACCGGGGGATCATCCCGACCCCGTCCTCCACGTTCTCGAACCGTTCGTACGCACGCGCCTCGGGAAACGGCAGGCCCGCGGTCAGATAGAGTTCGTCCGCCACGAAGACGAGCCTGGTGCCGAAGCGCCCGAGATACTCCGCCTGCCTGGCATGGCAGAGCTCCACGGTCCGCCGGGCCAGCGCCCGGTCGAAGGGGGTGAGCCGGGGGAGCCGTTCCCTGTGGCAGGTGAGGCCCACCGGAACCACGGCGATCGCCCGCAGGTTCGGGGGATAGCGCTCCAGGTCTCTCAGGGTCCGGTCGAAGACCGGTCCGTCGTTGAGGCCCGGGCAGAGAACGACCTGGGCGAAGAACTCCACCCCGTGGCCTGCGAGGAAGTCGAGCTGGGGCAACAGCGGCGGGGCGCTGGGCCGGCCCAGCAGGGCGTTCCTGACCGCGGGATCCGTGGCGTGGACCGACACGTAGAGCGGCGACAGGCGCTGGGCGGCGATGCGGTCCAGGTCGTGCCTGGACAGGTTCGTCAGGGTCACGTAGTTGCCGTAGAGGAACGACTGCCGGAAGTCCTCGTCCTTGACGTAGAGCGACCTGCGAAGCCCCCTGGGGTTCTGGTGGACGAAGCAGAACACGCAGCTGTTGCCGCACCGGCGGATGCCGTCGAACAGCTCCTGGCTGAACCCCAGCCCCAGGTCGTCCTCGGACCCCTTCTCGATCTCGAACAGGGTGGGCTCGCCGGCCCGGCAGACCAGCAGGGTCAGGTGCTCCGACGCCGACAGGTACTGGAAGTCCAGAAGGTCTTCCACGGGACGCCCGTCGATCTTGAGCAGCACGTCCCCGGCGGCGAGCCCCAGCTCGTCGGCGATGGAACCGGGCTGGACCGTGGCGATGGTGGCCTGGGGGCGCTTCATCGGCGACTCATGCGGATCCGGGCCCGGTCAGATCAGGAGACGCTGCGGCGACATCTCCACGAGCCGCGTGTACAGCGTGGGCCGCCCCTCCACCGCCAGCAGGTGCTCCCAGCCTCCCACATGGATCCAGAGGGAGCATCGGCTCCGGTTGATCGCCTGGCGGATCTGTCTCTCCATGTGCATCTCCCGGGTCGCCGCGTCGGGGTCGGGAGCGACCGGCCAGTCGGTGCTGTCGAGGCTCTTCTTGGCCAGCAGACGCTTGGCCACGGCGCGCTGTCGCCTCGCCTCCGCCGCCCGGTCCAGGTCCGGCCGGGCCAGCAGGGTGGTCA
The DNA here is from genome assembly GCA_016213885.1 of Candidatus Rifleibacteriota bacterium. Lineage (GTDB taxonomy): Bacteria > Muiribacteriota > UBA6191 > JACPRK01 > JACQZM01 > JACQZM01. The sequence goes on from JACQZM010000424.1 coordinate 1,322, forward strand.
GGTTGGCCAGGGAGGTGAGCTCCTCCAGCTCCTCGAGCCTGTCCCTGGAGGTCCGCGACAGGTCGACCAGCTCGCGCTGGGCGTCGTACCGCCGGCAGTACGAAGCGGCCACCTCGTACTCGTACGGGATCCCGATGGCCCGCCGCATCGACCGGACGTGGCCGGTCACCTCCAGCGGCTCGGGGCCGTCGAGCTTCCGCTGCCGGGCCAGCTCCTTGAGGTTCTCGTCCAGGACCTGGCCCAGCCGTTCCCGGTTGGCCCGGCGGAACGAGAGCGAGTACTTGGACAGCTCCACCGACACGCCCTGCGGCCGTCTCGTGGCCAGAAACGTCCAGAGCCGGTCCGGCCCTTCGGGGTCCCGGTGGACCACCCCTGCCAGCACCAGACGAGCTCCGAACCCGGACGATTGAGGTTGCTGGTGTTTTTCCATGGGCTTCACGGCATTATACCGCTCGGTGGCGGGGACTCGAAGCGATCCGGAAGATGACCAGGCGCAGCACCAGCCAGAACGCCAGCGCCGGCGGGACCGCCAGGGCGGCGATGGCCCAGCACAGGCCGTCTCGGCCCAGTCCGGCCAGAATGGTCACGTCGGCCGGTCGATGCCAGAGGTAGAGCACCAGGTTGGTCCAGTTGAACAGGAAGTGCGCCCCGATGGACGCCACGAGCGTCCCGGTCGCCCGGTAGGCCAGGGCCAGGAGGACCCCGAGGAGCGCCATCAGGAGCACCGGCCTGTCCACATGGAGCACGGCGAACAGGAGAGCCGAGAGCACCACCCCCTGGACCTCCCCCAGCTGGGCCCGGGCGGCCCTGTAGAGCACGCCGCGGAAGAACAGCTCCTCCGAAACCGGCGCCAGAACGAGGGCGGCGAACACGACCACGGCGATCGCATGGAGGGAGGTGGTACGGGTGATGAGCAGCTCGAAGTACCCGGGGGAGCCGGTACCGAAGCGCACCACCAGAGGCCCCACCAGGTTCAAGAGCGTCACCACCGACACGGCCGCCAGCGCCGCGGCCCCGGCGGAGGGAGGGGGGAACCCCAGCGGGACCGCCGGGTCCGGCTCCTTCTCGCGGAGGTACGCCACCGAGGCTACCCCCAGGAGCACCTGCGAGCCGGCCCCGAGCCACGACAGCACCACCAAGAGGAGCAGCACCGCCTTGTTGATCGGCCTCAGCCCGAACAGGAGGAGCCCCGCCGTCAGGCCCACCATCAGGTAGAGCAGCCCGCCCACCATGATGTTGATCCGGCGCTCCCCCAGGATCCCGCTCTCGAAGACCGGGAAGAGCGCCGCCACCCCGACGGCGGCATGGGTGCACAGCAGAGCGGCCACCACGATCCACAGGGTGTGGCCCGCCAGGGCGCCGACGGTGAACGGCCCGAAGCACCAGAGGAACGCCAGCTTCACCGAGATCCCGGTGGCGATCACGAACGGGCACCAGAACACCACCTTGGCCAGCATCACCTGGTGGAAGCTCACCGGGAGCGTCTGGAGAAACGGGATCTTGCCCTGCTCCACCAGGCCGAACGACTGGCTCGCCGTGAGATACGCGATGAACGCCACGCTGACCAGCATGGACGAGTTGGCCAGATGCTGGATCGTGGGGTCGCTGCGGCTGGCCCCGGCGTTGAGCAGGATCAGGAGGACGTTCACCGACGCGACCCCCAGCGGCATGACCACCGAGGTGAGGAGGAACACCTTTCTCCGGAACGTCAGCACCGCGTCCTTGACCGCCAGGATCGGCACCGGCCACCGGAGCCGGGCGAACGTCCGGAGCAGCCAGTCGCCGACCCGGCCCGGCCGCTCTCCCTCCGACAGCTTCGAGACGGCCCGACCCAGGTGGTGGATCGCCAGGTTGGCCACGGCCACGATCGCCGCAAGGCCGGCGAGGCCGGCGACGAGGCGCGAGAGCGCCGCCCCCGGCACCAGCCCGTCCAGCGCCCAGGCGAGCGGCGTGGCGCCCAGGGCGAAGCCCCAGCGCGCATGGCAGTCCACGATCCGACCGTCGTTGACGCTCTCCTTGAGCATGGCCGCCATCACGGCCAGGAGCGCCGGCAAGAAGAGGCCCACGACCAGCTTGAACGTCTCCAGGCGCGACCGGGACAGCCGGTGGGCGCCGGCCAGGTACACCACCATCCCCACGAACCCCTGGCCGATCTCGAGGGCCACGTAGATCGCCCCGAGCCCGAGGTAGCCCCACGATGAGAGGCCCATGATCCGTCCGTACACCACCAGGGGCGGCACCAAGAGGCACAGCCCGTACATGTCCTGGAAGGTCCTGAGGATCACCTTGGCCCAGACGATCTGACGCAGGGTCAGCGGAAGAGCCAGCAGCAGGTTCGTGTCCCGGGTCGCCTCGGTGGCGTCGAACTCCTCGGAGACGAAGACCAGGAGGTTCACGAACATCGAAAGGAGGAGCCCGGTGACCAGCGAGAGGTTGGTGAAGGTGCGGAACACCTCGAACCCGTACCGGGACACGACGAACCGGCCGGTCTCCTCCAGCCAGGTGACGGCGAACCGGAGCAGCGCCAGGAGCAGCAGCAGGGAGACGGTCCGGAACAGCAGCGGCCAGGCCCGGCTCGACGCGGACCCCGTGGAGAGCCGGTTGCCGACGATGGTCAGCTTGACCCGGATGAGGGCCCAGATCCTATCCATGCCTGGCCGTTCCGGTGAGCTGAAGGAACAGGCCCTCCAGCGACCGGCCCTCGCCGGTCGCCCTGCCGATCGCCGTCTCGAGCGTGTCGTGGAACACCAGCCGGCCCTGGTGGACGATCGCCAGGTGGGTCGAGACCTCCTGGGCGACGTCGAGCACGTGGGTCGAGAGCACCACCGTGGTGCCCCGGGCCTGCTCGCGCCGCACCCTGTCCTTGAGCACCTTCACGGTCTGAGGGTCCAGCCCCGAGGTGGGCTCGTCCAGGAGCAGCACCGGCGGCTCATGGAGCAGCGCCAGCGCCAGGGCCACCTTCTTGCGCGTCCCCTTGGAGAGGCTCAGGATGAGCTCCGTCGCCTTGTCGGTCAGGGAGAACTCCTCGAAGAGAGCGGCGGCGCGCCGCCGCGCCAGCTCGCCGTCGAGCCTGTGCAGCGCGCCGACCATGCCGAGCATCTCGTGGGGAGACAGGTACTCGTACAGGAACGGGACGTCCGGGAGGTAGCCGACCCGCTCCCGGACCTTGATCGGCTCCGCCACCGGATCGATCCCGTCGACGCGCACCGAGCCGGCCGACGGGAACAGCATGCCCATCAGGAGCTTGATCGTCGTGGTCTTGCCCGCGCCGTTGGGCCCCAGGAACCCGAGGACCGACCCGGCCGGAACGGTCATGGTGAGATCCTGCACCGCCGGCATCCCGTCGTAGTCCTTGCTCACCCCGACGAGCTCGATCATGATCGGCCAGCATAGCCCGTCGCGGCCGGGGGCGTCACCCCCCCCCGGCGGGTCGATCGGTACTGGCGCGGGCCCGGGGATCGGGGCTAGTCTGAGGGTCCGTCCGGCCTTCGGATCGGCCGGCGCCCGTCTCCAGGGAGGGTAGGCGATGCACACCATGCGCGCGTTCGTTCTCGTCCTGATCTGGCTTTTGGCCACGTGGTCGGCGGCGGCCCAGGTCCCCGACCCCAATCCCCAGATCGACATCCTGGTCCTGGAGGGCACCGACCCCCTGACGAGCAACTGGCGGCCGAGCAACGCCGCGGACCCGGGCGAGGTGGCGGCGGAGCAGACCATGCGCCGGGTGCTGGCGAACTACCCGGAGGTGCGGCGGATCCTGGCGTCGGCGTTCGAGCGGATGAGGAGCTTCCACGGCGCCCCGGCGGCGGACCGGTGGAAGATGAACGAGAACGGGAGGCTCACGCTGCTCCTGGAGATGACCGAGGCGGCCACCAACGGCACGGACCACGCGAACCTCAAGACCGACCCGGCCACCAGCGAGGCGACCGCCTTCGTGAAGAAGTCCGGCGGCGGTCTCGTGGGCCTGACCCCCGAGCAGATGACCAAGGCCGAGCACAGCATCGCCGACGTGCTGGTCCACGAGTGCGACCACGTCAAGACGCTGTTCGGAGAGTCCGACTTCGTGGCCCGGTTCAAGCCGCAGGGCGCCCTGGCCCAGGACCGCATGTGGTTCGGCGGTCAGGTCGTGAACGACCACAACCCGTTCACCACCTCCCCCGATCCCAAGAGGGCTCTCCTCGAGGGCAAGGCCATGGCTGCCCAGCTCTACTTCTTCAAGGCCCAGAGCTTCATCCACCCGTACTACGAGCAGGCGTTCTTCGAGGGCGGGCTGTGGACCGCGTACCGCAAGCTGGTGCCGTGGCCCAAGAGGCTGCTGCTCAGGCTCGCCGAGCTCTCCAAGGCGCTTCCCGGGATGAGCCGGTTGAGGGCCGGCGAGTGGGTCAAGCAGCGGTACGGGCTGGAGGGCTGGAACGACCCGGTCCTCGAGATCAGCGCCGACAAGAGCGCCATCACCCTGAAGAGCCTCGAGCAGATGAGCCGGTGCGAGGGGGTCGTCTCGCTGGTCCTTTCGGACCTGTTCGAATCGGGGATCACCAACGAGGCGGTGATCGACAAGATCATCGCGGAGCGCGGGTCCAACGATCTGATGGGGCTCATCGAAGACCTGAAGGGGACGATCACGGAGCCCAGGGTGAAGGCGCAGATCGACGCCATCCGGTCCCGGAGGCTGCTGGGCGCCGACATCGACTTCGCCCAGGCCCGGCAGCTCTGGGAGATGCGCCTGGCCGGAAAGCTGACCGCCCAGGACTACGCCAAGCGGCTCGATTCGTTGATCGCGAGCAAGCTGGGCGAGCAGTACAAGCAGAAGATCCTGCTGGACGAGCTGCCCCGGCAGCCGCTCCTGGCCGAGCGGATCGTCCTGGAGAGGCCGTCGGCCCGGATCAGGGCGCTGCTCAGGGCGGTGGGGACCAACGAGGTGTTCCAGGGCCAGTGCAAGTTCATGCTGGCCTACTTCGTCTCCCACTACGCCAACTCGCTGATCTTCGGGGTCGGCTCCAGGAACCCGGTCGAGAACATGAAGGAAGCGCTCGACAAGATGATGACCAAGGAGTTCGTCATCTCGATGGGCACGTACATGGGGGTCATGGACGGCGCGCCCCGCCTGCTGCAGTGGGGCGGAAAGGAGCTGACCGCCCGGGGGATGAACGCCCTTTGGCCCCGGCTGGCTCGCATGTCCGGCTACGCCAGCCGGTGGGGCGGGATCATCGGGATGCTGGTGGCCGGCGTGCTGCTCCGCCAGATCCTGGCCAACGACTACTCGTTCTGGAAGTGTCCCAACAACGACACCTGGGGGTTCTGGTCCAAGGTCGGGATGACCGTGAAGGTGTTCTTCACCGACCTCTCGAGCTGGGACAGCAAGGCGATCGGGGGGTTGATCGGAGGGGCGGTGGGGTTCGCCGCGGTGATGATCGTCGCCTCGTCATGCGTGGCCGGGCCGGTCGGGTTCCTGGGATCGGTGGCGATCCTGACCGTGGCGTTCATCGTGAGCTACGGCTTGGGCCTGCTGGGAGAGTGGATCGGCGGTCTGATCGAGGACCTGAAGTACTCGAACCTGGTGAAGTCGATCCGCTGGGTCGTCGACGAGTCGAAGAAGCCCGGCGTGTGCTCCGATCCGGGCTTCTTCTCGTGGACCTGGCTCCACATGGACTCCGAGGACAAGGATGCCATCCAGAAGACCACCACCCAGGACGGCAAGCGCACGGCGCTGGGTCGGGCGCTGGGCACCCTGGGCGACAAGGCCAAGTCCAGGTACCAGTGCGATGCCAGCCAGCCCCCCGAGACGGTCAGGGCGGTGGTGGCCGGTCAGTTCAAGGAGTTCTTCGAGCGCCGCGACAAGAAGCTCGGCGAGGTCCTGGGGAAGATGAACGAGGCCGTGGCCAAGGAGAAGGAGGCTCTGGACGGCGCCGAGGCGGACATGCGCAAGGCCGACCCCATGGCCGGCGGCGTGGACATCCGGAAGCTGACGCTCCTGATGTGCGTCGACACCTCCGGGAACATGCTCGCGGCAGCGGAGATCGCCACGGGGATCGCCGTCGGCGTCCTGTCGGATCCGGAGCTCAGGAAGCAGGTGGGGATCTCGAACATCGACGACGATGCGGCCGTGGACTCCCTCCACTCGCGCTACCAGGGGGAGATCGACGGGATCCTCAAGTCGATGACCAAGCGGCAGCTGCTGGACGAGCACGAGAAGGTGCTCTCGAAGTACGAGGAGGAGATGAAGCGCGCCAGCAAGCGCTACGAGGAGGCGTTCAAGGAGTGGACGCAGCGGGTCCGGGAGCGGACCGGCCAGCACCTGAAGAAGCTGAAGGAGGTCGTCGGCGAGGAGATGGCGGACGTCACCTCCTGCGGGCTGACCGCCCTGAGCGACAAGGCGGGGCCGCTGATCGAGTTCATCGACAAGCGAATGGAGGCGTTCAAGCAGCTCCTCCAGATGTACGACGAGATCATGACGGGGAACCAGGCCGCCACCACGGCCGGTCAGTAGTCAGGGTCCAGCACGGGCGCTCCGATGCCAGGGGGACCTGAGCGGGAGCCCGGAGCGCCGGTCAGCCGGCTCGACCGGGCCGTCGAGATCGGCTTCGTCGCGTGCTCCCTGCTCGCCACCGGCTGGCCCACCGGGGCCTGCGGCTGGCCGATGGACCTCTGGCCGTTCTTTCTGGCTGCCCTGGCGACCGCCCTGGTCCATCACGCGCGGTGCGGTCTCTCGTTCGCCGGCCGCCGGCCCCGGGGCTTCCCGCTGCTCGTCCTGCTGGCCGCGGCGTCGGTCGTGGCCCTGTTCACGCACTCCCGGGGGCGCCTGCTCATGGGCGACGGGCTGGTCAGGCTCTGGGCGCTGGCCTGCCTCCACTGGGCCGCGTCCGGCGGACTGGCGGGGACTGACGGTCGCCACCCCGCGGCTCGCCACCGGATCTCGCTGGTCCCGACCACCCTGATGCCGCTGGCGCTGCTCCACGGCTCCGGATCCGCCCCGGGATCGTCGCCGGAGGAGGCGGTCCTCCTGCTGATCGGCTACGGCCTCCACCGGGCGCTCCGACCGGGCTCGCTTCGGTTGGCCGACCGGCTCTCGCGGCTGCCCTCGTGGCTCCCGCTGGGACTCGCCCTGGCCCCGCTGGTCGGTCTGGCCATCGACCTGGGGCGGCCCAAGGTCGGCCCGGTGCTGTTCGACGCGGGCCATGGCTCGACCGAGGGGGTGGAGATCGACAGCCTCCCGTCGGACCGGAGGGCCAGCCCCCCACCGGGTCACGGGGCGCTTCTCGGGCTCGCCCGGAGGCTGGGGTACGAGGTCGGCCGCGTCACCGGAGCCCTGGACGAGGAGAGTCTGAAACGGGCGTCGGTGCTGGTCGTCTTGCTGAACCGCCGGCCGTTCGAGCCGGCGGAGCGGCGGCTCATCGAGCGGTTCGTGGACCGTGGCGGCGGGCTTCTGGTCGTCGGGGACCACACGGACATCGACGGCACCTCCAGCGCCATGAACCCGCTGCTCGCCGTATTCGGCGCCCGCCTCCGGTTCGACTCGGTGTGGCGCCGCCTCGACGCCGGCGTCCGTGATATCCATGTCCTTCCCCACGCCTTGACGCTGGGGCTCCGTCGCCTTCATTCGAGCGTCGGCGCCTCCCTGGACCTTCGGGCAGGCACCCTGGAGCCGGTGGTCGTCGGCGGGGCCGCTCTCTTCTCCGACGCCGGCGACGCCTCCGCCGACGGCAACCTCGGCGACGGGGTCCGGTCCGACGGAGAGCCCGTGGGCGACCTGACGCTGGCCGCCGCGGGGCGCCACGGCCTCGGACGGGTGGTCGTCCTGCCGGACTCGGCGTACCTGCAGAACGAGGTGATCCCGCCGAACCGGGAGTTCGCGGCCCGGGTGCTGTGGTGGCTCTCCCGCAGCGAGCCGTTCCGGTGGGCCCGGCCGGCCCGGGCGATCCTGTCGTGGGTGTTCGTGGTCCTGACGATTCTCCTTGCGATGACCGCCTCGCCCTCTCGCCCGATCGTGCCGGTGGCGGCCCTGATCGGTGCCGCCCTGGCGTTCGCCGCTGGCGCGGCGGCGGCCCGGCAGGTGGCGCGGGTCGGCCGTGCCGGCCCCCCCTCGCCCGCCGCGGAGAGCACGGTCGTGGTGGACCTGGCCCATGGCAATCGCTGCTCCTTCTTCTGGACTCGCGGCGCAGAGGGTGCGGAGCGGGATTCCATGGACGTCTGGCTCAGGGAGGTCACGGCTCGTGGGTTCGACGTGACCTTCCACGACCCGCCGGACGGGCCGATCGACGATCCCGCGCTGAGACGGGCCTGGCTCCTGGTCATGGCGGACCCGCAGCGGCCCCTCGCGCGCTCCGAGATCGAGGCTGTGCGCCGGTTCGTCCGGGCCGGTGGGCGACTGCTGCTGCTGTGGGGCCCCGGGTCCGGCAGCCCCGGCACCGCCCTGCTCGACGCCTTCGGGCTCACCGTGAGCCAGCTGCCGGTCGGAGTGGCGCGACCCATGCTCTACGCCGACGAGTTCGCCCTGCGACTGCCGTACAAGATCGGCACCTTTCCGGTGGCGACGGTGACGCGCGGCGTCAGCGTCACGGCGCTCGAGACCGTCGTACCGGTCGACCCGGTGGAGGTCGGTGGAGGCGAGCCGCTGCTCACGGCGCTGGGCCGTACCGTCGCCGTCGTGAAGAGAGAAGCCGCTGGAACCGTGGTCCTGCTGGGAGACCGGGAGCACTTCACGAACTTCGCCTTCGAGGCCGGCGCGAACGAGGTGGACCTGGGCCGGGTCCGGTTCCTCGCCGATCTGATGAGCTTCATGAAGGGAGGGCGGCCGTGACCGGGCGCTCACCGCGGCCGGCTCCCGGTGGCTGCCCCGCGAGGCCGGCGGCCTGGCGATGGGCTCTGCGCCTCGTGGCCGCCTGGGGGCTCGCCTCATTGGCCTGGGCAGCGTCTCTCCTGGACCCCGAGGCCGGCCACGCCGGGACGATCTCGGCTCAGCTGCCCTGGATCGCGGGCGTGACGATCGTCGCGGCCGTGGCGAGCTGGTGCGGACTGGATCGATCGCTGGCGCGGCCGGCCCAGGGGCGATCCCGATGGCGCGGCCGCCACCGCCGGAAGCTCGTGGGCATCGCCCTCTCGGGTCTGGGGGCCGCCGCCCTGGGCTGGTGGCTCGTGGGCCACCGGCCGCTGTGGGTCGCCTGCGCCGCCCTGGCGCTGCCGCTGCTCGCGACCCGGCCCCCCTTCTCCAGGCTGGCCAGCGTCCTCGAAGGGGCCGCCGCCGCGGCGCTCGCGTGGCCGCTCCTCCTGGGCGCGCTGGACCTGATCCGCGAGGCCGGCGGGGCCCCCTGCGAGCCCCTGGCCGTCGCGGTCTCCACGGCGCTCCGCTTTACGGGCCACCCGGACGTCGGGTCCGCCGGGCTGGCGGTCCACTTCGCCGGCCGCGACGTCAGGCTCGATCCGGTGCGGACAGGCCTGCCGTTCGCCGTCTGCCTGTTCCTGACCAACGCCCTCGTCGTGCTCGCCCGACCCCGGAGCGATCGGAATGCCGTGGGTCGGGGCCTCGTCGGGGCCGCCCTGTCGTCGTTGCTCCTGGGCTTCGTCTGCGGGTTCTCCGCGGTCGTGACCCTGCCCGGGGTGACGGTCGCCATCCCTCGGACCGCCACCCTGCTCGTCTGGACCCGGCCGCTGGCGGCCGGAGCGCTGACCCAGGCGGTGCTCTTCCTCCTCGTCGCCCCGTCGGCGGGGAGGCGGTTCCGGCTCTTCTCGCCGTTCGGCTTCGAGCGGCCGGCGCCGGTCCCGCTCGCCTGGCCGCTGCTGCTGGTCGCCGCGGGCACCTTCGGCTGGGTCGTCGACGCCCTCCCGGGCCGGCGAGCCGTCTCGATCGTCGGAGACGACTTCCATGGCCGGTGGGAGCCGTTCCTCGGCTCCTACGGCCGCGACGACCAGGACCGCACCAAGGACCGCAACAACTACCGCTCTCTCCTCGACTACCTGGCCCGGTTCGCCCCGGTCCGCGTCATCGCTTCGCCCGAGACCGTGGTGCCGGGGCACCTTCCGGACCGGGTCACGGTGGAGCGCCCGACCGACCTGGCCCGGTGGCTATCGGAGCGCCCGCCGGCGGATCAGGTGCTGTGCGTCAAGTGCGTCACCCGACCGTTCACGGACCGTGAGATCGATGCTGTGGTGTCGTTCGTGGTTCAGGGCGGGTCGCTGGTGTTGATCGGCGATCACACCGACGCCCTGCTGATGAACACCTCGATCAACCCGCTGGCGACCCGGTTCGGGATCGAGTTCCGGGCCGATTCCACGTACATGCTGGACGGCGACTGGATCATGACCTCGGCGAAGGACCTGGCCCGGCACCCGGCCCTGGCCCACCTGTCTCGCTTCTACTGGGCCAACGGCTGTACCCTCGCGCTGTCGCCGCCGGCGAGGCCGCTCGTCTGGTCGCCGTGGGCGTCGTTCACCGAGCCGGCCAGGTACCACGAGGAGAACTTCTTCGGGAACAAGGTGCTCGATTCGAGCGACCGTTGCGGTCCCAGCGTCATCGCGGCCACGGCCCGGTGCGGCAAGGGCAAGGTCTTCGCGTTCACCGACTCGACCTGCTTCAACAACGAGCTGTTCTTCACCGAGGGGCGCAGAGAGCTGATCCAAGGCCTGATCGGCTGGTTCTCCCTGGTCCGGGAGCCTCCGCCCCGGTGGTGCGGCCCGGCGCTCATGCTGGCGGCGCTGCTGCTCGTCGGGCGCCGCCGGTCGGCACGACAGGCCGCGGCGACCCTGGGGCTCGCTCTGCCGATGGCGCTCGCCCTCGGGATCGCCGCGGCTGACCGCCTGGATCGGCTGGCCAGCACGGCCCCCGAACCGACCCGGCCGCTGCCGGACAGGATCGTCGTCGACGCCTCTCACGACCCCCGGCTGGCGCTCACGTCGGAGGCGCCGATGCGGTGGCGGCCCGATTGCTCGAGCCTCCTGCCGCTGATCGGTGACCTGGGGCGGACCGGGCTGTTCCCCGAGGTCCGGAGGGACGATCTGTCCGGAGAGGGCGACCTGGCCGGCGCTCGGCTGCTCGTCATCGCCGGCCCCCGGCGCGAGTACACGCCGACCGAGCAGGACCGGGTGCGTCGCTTCGTCCACGGCGGCGGGGGGCTGCTGCTCATCGAGGGGGCCGGGGGCGCCGGGGCGATCGACTCGGTGGCGAGGCTATTCTCCATGGAGCTGGCCACAGGGCGGATCGAGCTGCAGGCCAGGGGGGCCGGCCTCGTCAACCCGACGGCGGTGATGGGCGGCCGGCCGCTGGTCAGGCTGGGTGGGTACGCCGTGGTCGCCTGGGCACGTCACGGCAAGGGGCTGGTGGTCTGCGTCGGCGACGACCGGCTGTTCTCCGCGGAGAACGGCCGTCGCGACGAGCTCGAGGTGGGGCGCATGGTCCACGACCTGGCGGCGGCGCTGGCTCGAGGCGACGGGACCCGGCTCGAGCAGCTGCCTCTCACCGAGACCCTCGTGAACGGCCAGCCCTACCGCTGAGCGGACCGGGAGGTCTGCATGCACCGGCGACTGATCCAGCGGGGGCCAAGGCGAGGAAGAAGATCCGATCGACGCCGCGCTCACTCCGCCGGCAGGTCCGCCAGCGTCTTCACCGGCTGGAACAGCAGCGCCGCGAAGTGCGGCAGGTGGGGGACCGCCACGGCGATCTGCACCGACGCCCTGTCCTGGCCCGCGCCGGCCGACTGCACCGCCCGCTCCCGGGCGAGCACGGTCAGCACCACGGTCTGGACCAGGTTGGCGGTGTCGCCGGCACCGGCGCTGTCGCCCACCAGAGCGAATCCCATGGGGTTCACCGGGGCGCCGCAGGCCCCCGCGTCGGGAGGGGCGGCCATGGGGATCGGGGCCCACCGGTAGTTCGTGGTCTCCCAGGTGCTCCGGTCGAGATTCCAGGTGGTGCGGCTCAGGTAGCCCACCTTCGCCGACGGCTCCTCCTTCAGGCTCCACCGGGTGGGGACCGCGATGACCGCGGTCTCCTGGGGCGCCGCCACGCCCCGGTAGAACGACAGCGACAGCCCGGCCTCGGTTCCTACCTTCAACGCCTGCCCGGTCTTCGGGTCGCGGACCGCCTGGCGCAGGTCGTCCTCGAGCTCCGACCCCAGCACCACCGCGGCCTGGATCGCATGCGAGAGCTGGTCCGACAGGAAGTAGGTCTTGGCCAGGCTGGTGGCCGTCATGAGGATGTAGAGGATCAGCGAGAAGATGCCCACGGACACGGCGAGCTCCACGATCGAGAACCCCTGTCGCTTCGCCCTCATAGCCTCTTGACCAGCGTGGATACGGGTTTCGTGTACAGCACCGGCCTTCCCCAGTGGATCCGCATGTAGGTCCCCTCGTCGGAGGGCAGCTGCGCCACGGAGCACGGGGTGGCGAAGACGAACCTGTAGGTGACCTCCCGGCCGGTCTTGAAGCCGCCGAGGCGTCCGGAGGCCGTCACGACCATCTCCAGCGAGCCCAGGAGCGGGTTCTCCTCGCCGGGGGGAGACCGCCCCACCGGACGGACCGTCACCGGGCTCACGGTGACGCCCGGGTAGAGCCGCCGGGCCAGCCTGGTCGTGGCGGTCGGTTCGATCTTGAACGGGTCGAAGGGGAACTCCTTGGCCAGCGCCTCGTTGAAGTTCACCCCGTGGAACACCTCGTCTTTGACCACGGCCTCGCGGAACGCCACCACCGTCTCCGAAAGCGCCGAGATCGCCAGGTCCATGTACACCTGGCCGACCACGGCCCTGGTCAGGTTGGCCTGGGTCGTGTTCGTGACGAACCAGAGGGAGAACGCCACCAGGGCGAGCAGCAGCAACAGCCCGCCGACCCAGCCCAGGGCGAAGCCGCTCCGGAAGCCAGGCGGGCCGTGGCTGCGCTCAGGGAGCCACGAGGCGCGCATAGGTGCGGCTCCTTCTCTGGCCGTCCTCGAGCCACTCCACCGTCGTCTCGATCCGGTCGAGGCCGGTCCGCCCGTCCACGGACCGCTCGATCTCGACTGCCATCTTGAACGTGCCGAACGCGATCACGTCCTCGATCGGCCTGGCGCCTCCGGTCAACAGCGATCTGACCTCGGCGCTGGCCAGGAGGTCGTCGGTCTTCAGCAGGCCGCTCCCGGACAGCGCCTTGAGAATGGCGTTCTCCTTGACACGGTACAGCTCGAACAGGTCCGAGGCCAGGTGCTGCGCCACCAGGTGGTTCCGGCTCTTGATCGTCTGCTGGGAGGTCATGTGGAACAGCTCCGCCAGCGGAAGATAGGCCACGCTCAGGATGAGGATGGCCAGCACCGCCTCCACCAGCGACGCCCCGGTCGCGAGCCGCTCTCTCGATGTGATCTGCATGGTGATCCGGCAGGGATGGTACTCAGTTCGGCCTGGAGAGATCAAGGGAGGAACCTCCCCTCATGATCTGCTCGACCCCTCCGGCGGGTATCCATCGCGCCTCCCCGGTGCGCACCTGGAGGCTCGTGCGATCGACGATCAGGGTCGCCCCGTCCGCCTCCACGGCACCGCCATTCAGCTCCAGGCGCACCCGGTGCTGCTCCCGCCAGTCGATCCGCACCCGGCCCCGGAGCCGGTCGAAGACGTACTGCTTGCCCGACGGACACGGCGCCTCGCCGCGGAGCCGCACGGCGCTCGACTCGGCCAGGGAGAGCCGGCTCCCCCGGGACGACCTGAGCGCCATCGATCCGGTGGCCGAGGTCACGACCACGTCGCCGGCGATCAGGGCGTCGCTCAGGCCGAGCTCCCGGGCCGGCGTCGATCCGCGGGCGAGCCGGGTGCCCACCGCCGCGAACGGCACGAATCCCAGCGCCGGCAGCGGCGCCACCGAGGCGACCGGGCCTGGCGAGAGGGTCGGCACCGGTTGTCTCGAGATCCACACCATGAGGGCAACGCCCACGACGAGGCTCGACGCCACGGCAGCGGCGGCAACGTTCCGCCTCACCCCGACCCCGGCGAGCCAAGGCCCCGGGACGCCGCCCCGGGCGGCCGGCCCGCCCGGCCCGATCGGCGGCGCCTCGGCGACCGCCAGGACCGGTTGGGCCACCGGGGAGGCGGCGGCGACGACGGCCGGTCCGCCCTCGAGCTCTCCACCCAGCTCGTGACCGCAGACCGGACAGACGCTCGGCGCCGCGTCCGCGACCACCGACGCTTCCGACCCTGCCGTGTCGGGATCGGTCGGTTCGAGCACCGACTTCGGGTCGAACTCGGTGCACGACTCCCCGGGCCCGGGCTCTCCATCGTGGGCCGCGAACGCCACCTCCGGGATCCACTCGCCGCTCAGCGCCAGGTCGAACCGGTGCGCATCCTTGAGCTTCTTCTCGAGGTCAGGCCAGATCGGCAACGCCAGCTCCGAGGTGGAGAGATCCGGCGTGGTGGGGGCCCCTTCGGCGACCGCGGGCAACGGCTGGAGCCTCATGGCCAGGGCTGCCACGTCGCCGAACAGCGGTCTGCCGAACACGGTGGGGAGGATCGCCGCCAGGTCCAGAAGACCCCGGGCTCCCTGGGAGCTGAACTCCGGGTGCTCGCACAGCGACCGGAGCACCTCCGGGCCCAGGTTGTCGCCGCACAGGGTCAGGGCCACGGCGGCGCGGGCCTGCAGCGCCGCCACCCTGGTCTTGAGGCACGGCATCAGGAGCCGGCGAGGGACCGCGCTGCCCAGCGGGTAGAGAGCCTCCACGGCCCAGCCGAGCTCGTTCGGGTCCTTGGAGACCAGCGTGGAGGCGAGGATGGAGATCCCCTCCCTGGCGCCCGTGGCCGCCGACGCCACGCCCAGCGCCAGAAGACCCGGGCCCGGCGTCGGCTGCCTGCCCAGGATCTCGAACACCTCGCCCGGCGTGTCGGACGCCCTCCAGACCAGCACCTCCGCCGCGGCGCGGGCCACCATGCCCCCCCGGGCCAGCACCTCCCGGAACGTCTTCACGGTCAGGCTGCCCCGGGAGCCTACCAGGGAGCGGATCGCCGTGGAGGCGACGGTGCGGGACGGGTCTTTCACCGCCACCCGCTCCAGCACCTGCTGGGACCGCCCGTCGGACAGCCGGCCCAGCGCCACGGCCGTGGCGATCCTGACCCGGGGATCCATGGAGCCCACACCCTCGACCAGCTCCCGCCAGCGCGCCCCGACGCCGGCCCGGGCCAGCACGGCCAGGGAGAGGCATCGCACCCGGGGGTTCTCGGAGCCGCGGAGCCGATCGGCCGCCCGGTCGAGGCGCTCGTCCAGGATGCCCCCGGACAGAAGCGCGTCCAGGGTCGCTCCCCGGACCTCGTCGTGAGGGACGTGCAGGTGCTCCAGCGCCGTCTCCGTGGCCTGGCTGCCGCCGATGCGCACCGCCGATCGGACCGCCTGGACGCGAGCCCACACGACGTCGGTCCGCCGAGCCAGCTCCACCAGCAGCGCCGCGGCTTGCGGCGTGGCCAGGCGGCCCAGCATGGCCAGCGCGTGGACCTTCACCCAGACGTCCCGAGCGTCGATCAGGGAGCGGAACGACCTGGGCCAGCTCCTCTCGGGATGTCTGGTCAGCGCCCTGAGGAACGAGATCCTGAGCTCCGGGGAGGCGTCGCGGGCGAGCCTCTGGATGACCCGGCTCGTGGACTTGCCGAACAGGGTGGCGCAGAGCAGGCCGAGCTCCGGCAACGCGGCGGCGCGACGCTCCACCAGGTCCACCATGTTCCGGCGACAGCGCCGCCGGAGAGAGAGGCCCAGCGCCAGCGGAAACGGATCCGGAGCGGTGCTGGCCAGCTCCTCCAGGTGCGGCACGTCGCCGTCGGCGGCGCCGAGAGTCCAGGCCAGCTGCTGGAGCGCCGGGGCGTCGAGCCGGAGCGGGGTCTTCTTCAGGTCGAGGATGGGCACCGGCGCAAGCGGCGCGACCTCCTTGGCCCACCCTGCCAGCCGTCTCAGCGGAAGCAATGCCGCGAAGCTCGTCAGCGCCTGGTGGCGGGTGAGACCGGTGTCCTTGACCGTCCGGTCACCGAGGAAGGTCACCCGGGGGAAGACGTCCGCGTCCGGCGCCGCGTCCTCGAGCACCGTGAGGCTCCAGCGACGGGCCTCCTGGCTCTGCTCCGGGTACTGGAAGATGATCTCGTCGACGATGCGCATAGGCTGGGCGCGCCGGGAGCCCGACGAGCCCCGGGGATACCGTGGACCGCGCTCCTGGAGCGGCTATCGGAGCCGGCGAGGGAACTGTATCACGGTGGGGACGGCGTGTCAAAACGCCCCGGGCAGCGACCGCCGCGGATCCATGGGCGAAGCCGGACCGGCCGCGGCCGGACACGTCTTCCGGCGAATCCACCGCAGAACTGGCGCGACTCATGCCGATGGTAGAAGGGGGACCGGTCGCTCCGGCGCCGGCCGCCTTGCGTATGCGTCGACGAAGGGAGCTTCTCGAGAGCATGGCATCCAGGCGCATCCTGCCGAGATCTCTCCTGGGTCTGCTGCTCGCCCTGGTGTGGGCGGCGCTCCTGGGCTGCAGCGCCGAGGAAGAGGTGCAGAAGATCTTCCGGGGGCCCACGCCGACCAAGCCGGAGATCCGGTCGGTGACGCCGTCGCAGGGAGCCGTCGGATCCGTGGTGGCGGTGAAGGGGGTCGGGTTCGGCCCCTCGCCCGGTCAGCTGGCGTTCGAGGATCCGACCACGGCTCGATTCGTGCTCGCCAAGGTCTCCGGGTGGGCCGACGACATGATCGTGGCCACGGTGCCGGCCATGGACACCGCCACCGGCGTCCTCAAGATAGGCCTCAAGACCACCGGCGAACAGGTGCCTGCCTCCCCGGCGCTGTACACCCTCATCAAGAACTGAGCCCGCCCCGGCTCACCGGTTGGCGATGTGGATCGCCTCGCCCAGCGCCGCGTCCACCGATTCCAGCAGCCCTTCGGAGAGAGTGGGATGCGGGTGGATCGTCTGGGCCAGATCGTCGAGGAAGGCGCCCATCTCGATCGCCAGCGCAGCCTCCGCGATCAGCTCGCTCGCCTCCGCGCCCACGATCTGCACGCCCAGGATGCGCTGGGTCGAGGCATCGGCGACGGTCTTCACGAACCCCTCCGGCGCATCGAGCGTCAGGGCGCGACCCGACGCGCCGAACGGGAACCTCCCGGTGACCACCTGGTGGCCCTGCTCCCGGGCCTCGGCCTCGGTCAGGCCCGCCCAGGCGATCTCCGGGTCGGTATAGATCACTGCGGGCACGACCACGTTGTCGAACGCCGACGGCTTCCGGGCGATGACCTGGGCGGCCACCTTGGCCTCCCGGTACGCCTTGTGCGCCAGGAGCGGCCCGCCGACCACGTCTCCGATCGCGTAGACCCCGGGCACGCTCGTCTCCATCCGGGCGTTCACCTTGACGAACCCCCGGTCGTCCAGGGCCACCCCGGTCGACTCCAGGCCCAGATCGCTCACGTTGGGCATCCGTCCGCTCGCCACCAGCACCAGGTCCGCCTCCAGGGTCAGCCGCTCCCCCCGGGCGTCCTGCACGTGCACCTTGCCCGGCGCGCCTCGCTCGACGCCCAGGGCGCGGCAGCCCAGGTGAAGCTCCATGCCCAGGCTGGTCATGCGCCTCGTGAGCACAGCCACGACCTCGGGATCGGCCCGGGGCAGCAGGACGGGAAGCGCCTCCAGCAGCCGGACCCGGGAGCCCAGCTTGGCGAAGACCGCCCCCAGCTCCAGGCCGATGTACCCTCCGCCGACCACCACCAGCTGCCCCGGCACCTTCGCCACGGAGACCGCCTCCCTGGAGCCGACGACGAAGCTGCCGTCGGGCTTCAACTCCTCGGGAAAGAGCGGCAAGGAGCCGGTGGCGATGACGACCTGTTCGAACTCCACGACCCGGTCGCCGTCGGCGCCCCGGACCCTGAGCTTCCGCTGGCCTGTCAGACGGGCCCGGCCCCGCACGACCTGGACTCCGTTCTTCGAGCACAGACCGCGGACCCCGTCGGTGAGTCGAGCGACGATGCGGTCCTTCCACGCCACGAGCCTGGGCATGTCCAGGGTCACGCCGGTGACGACGACGCCCATCTCCCCGCAGTGGCGCGTGGCCTCCACGAGGTTGGCCGCGTGGATCAGCGCCTTGGAGGGTATGCACCCCTCGGTCAGGCAGACGCCGCCGAGCTCTGGCGCTTCCTCGATCAGGATCACGTCGCGGCCCAGCTGGGCGAGACGGATGGCCGCCACGTAGCCCCCGGGGCCCGCGCCGATCACGGCCACCTGGCACCCTTGCGCGAACGAACCGACGACCACTGGACCACTCCTATGTCTTGGCTATGTCTTGGTCAAGAGCAGGAAGGGGTTCTCGAGCAGGCTCACCAGATCCGTCATGAACCGGGCCGCCTCGGCGCCGTCGATGATCCGGTGATCGAACGAGACCGAAACGTACATGATCTTGCGGGCCACGATCTGGCCCTCCTTCACGGCGGGGCGGTCCTTGATGGTGTGGAACCCCACGATGGCCAGCTCGGGCTGGTGGATGATCGGGGTCGCGAACAGGCCACCGACCGGACCGACGTTCGTGATCGTGAACGAGGCGCCCCGGAGCTCCTCGAGGGTGAGCCTCCGCTCCCGGGCCCGGGCGGCCAGGTCGGCAAGCTCCAGGGCGATCTGCGTCATGTCCTTCCTGTCCGCGTCACGGAGCACCGGCACGACGAGCCCCTCGGGGGTGTCCACGGCGATCCCGAGGTGGTAGTACCGCTTGATCACCAGCTCGTTCGCCTTCTCGTCGTAGCTGGCGTTGAGCATGGGGTGGGCCTTGAGAGCCGCGACCACCGCCTTGACGAAGAACGGCAGGAAGGTCGGCCTCGTTCCCTGACTCTCCAGCCGCGGTCTGGCGCGGTCGAAGGCGACCAGGAACTCCGTCACGTCAGCCTCGTCCACGTGGGTGACCTGGGCCGCCGTGCTCCTCGACAGGACCATGGCCTCGGCGATCACCTTCCTCAGGTGAGTGAGCGGGACCCGTTCCACCGGGCCATCGGCGGTCGCCGTCGATGCCGGAGCCGGGATCCTCCCGGGGGCGACCGCGATCGGGGGCGGCGGGGGCGATGGTGCCGGGGCGGCGCGGCCGGCGGCCCGCTCCACGTCCTCGTCGGTGACACGACCTCCCCGGCCGGTCGGGGCCACCTTTCCGATCTCCACGCCGAGGCGTCGGGCCAGCGCCCGCGTGTGGGGCGTGGCCGGCGGTCGAACGCCGGTCGCCGTGGAGGGTCGAGGCGGCCCGGGGATCGGCGCGATCGACCCGGCGGGCTCCGGGGCCCGCGGCGCCGGGACCGCGGTCCCGCCGGTCCCGGGGCCCGGCGCCTCGTCGGGCTGGCCGAA
Organism: Candidatus Rifleibacteriota bacterium; assembly: GCA_016213885.1. Classification (GTDB taxonomy): domain Bacteria; phylum Muiribacteriota; class UBA6191; order JACPRK01; family JACQZM01; genus JACQZM01. Next base: position 20,593 of record JACQZM010000424.1, read on the forward strand.
CGTCACGATCACGTCGCCCACGTGGATCGTGGCTCCGGGCTCGAAGTGGATCTTCTGGACCAGGGCGGCTCGCGGCGCGGTCAGATCGACGATCGCCTTGTCGGTCTCCACCTTCACGAACGGCTGGTCCACGGCGACCCTGTCGCCGACCTTCACGAGCCACTGCACGATCCGTCCCTCGTGGATCCCTTCGCCCACGTCGGGGAACTTGAACTCCAGAGCCATGACCCATCTCCGGTATCGTCGATCCGCGCCGTCCACCAGCGGCAGAGAGCTCCTTCCTAGAAGTCCAGCGCGCGGCGCGCCGCCTTCACGACCCGCTCCTTGGTGGGGAGGTAGTGGTGTTCGAGCATCGGATAGGGGAACACCGCGTCGAAGCCGGTGACCCGCTGCACCGGCGCCAGCAAGGACAGCAGCGCCCTCTCGTTGATCAGCGCCACGATCTCCGCTCCGAATCCGGCGTTCCGCGGCGCCTCGTGGACGACCACGGCCCGGCCGGTCTTCTCGACCGAGAGGACGATCGCCTCCACGTCGACCGGCGAGACGGTCCGGAGGTCCAGCACCTCCACGGACACCCCGTCTCGCGCGAGCGCCTGTTCCGCCTCCATGGCCACCCGCACCATGGCGCCGTAGGCGATCAGCGTCAGATCCCGTCCCTCCACGACCACCCGGGCCTTGCCGATCGGGACTTCGTAGGGACCGGTGGGCACGTCCTCCCTGAAGGCGCGGTAGATCTTCTTCGGCTCCAGGAAGACCACCGGGTCCTCGTCGCGGATCGCCGAGACGAGCAGCCCCTTGGCGTCGTACGGCGTGGACGGGATGACCACCTTGAGCCCCGGCGTGTTCACCAGCAGCGCCTCGTAGCTCTCGGAGTGGTGCTCCGGCGGCCGGATGCCGCCGCAGTAGGGCATCCGCACCACCATGGGCAGATGGTAGCGACCCCGGGACCGGTTCCGGTAGCGAGCCGCGTGGGCGCACAGCTGGTTCATCGCCGGATAGAGGAACCCCATGAACTGCAGCTCCGCCACCGGGCGGAACCCGGCCAGGGCCAGGCCGATGGCGGTGCCGACGATGCCGCTCTCGGCCAGCGGGGTATCGATCACCCGCTCCGGTCCGTAGGCGTCCAGGAGCCCCTCGGTGACGCGGAACACCCCTCCGTCGATGCCCACGTCCTCGCCCATGACCAGGATGGTCTCGTCGCGGCCCATCTCCTCGAAGAGCGCCCTGTTCACCGCCTGGGCCAGGGTCAGCTTCTGGGTCTGGGGCCTCGCCTCCGCCGCCTCCGTTGCCGTCTCCGTTGCAGCCGTCACGATTCCGCCTCCTCCTGGAGCAGCCTCCGCTGCTCCTCGAGGAACCAGGGCCGCTCCCCGTACATGTAGTCGAGGATGTCCGTGGCAGGCGCTGCCGGCATGGTCTCCAGCAGCTCCACCTCTCGATCGACCTCCGTCGACACCTCGAGCGCCCAGCTCTTCTCGAGCTCCTCTCCCCAGAGCCCCCGGCCCGACAGGAACTTTCTCATCCGGTCGATCGGGTCCCTCGAGGCCCAGTAGGCCACCTCCTCCGGCGTGCGGTAGCGGGACTGGTCGTCGGCGGTGGTGTGGTTCTCCATGCGATACGTGAGGCACTCGATCAGGTACGGGCCGCGGCCGGCCCTCACGTGAGCCAGCGCCTCCTGCGACGCCGAGGTGACGGCCAGCACGTCGTTCCCGTCCACCTGGATGCCCGGGAACCCGTAGGCGTGGGCCTTCTGGGCGATGGTCTCTGAAGCGGTCTGCCGCTTCAGCGGCACCGAGATCGCCCACTGGTTGTTCTGGATGAAGAAGAGCGTCCTGGCCGAGAACACCCCGGCGAAGTTGAGCGCCTCGTGGAAGTCCCCTTCGGAGGTGGCCCCGTCCCCTCCGAAGCCGACCGCCACCCCGGGGTCTCCCTTCTTGGCGAGACCCATCCCGAGCCCGGCGGCGTGGAGGAGCTGGCTGCCCACGGGGATCGAGGGCGGCAGGCACCGGATCCCTTCGGGGAACAGATTGGACCGCTCGTCGCCCTTCCACAGGGCGTAGACCAGGTGCATGGGAATGCCGGACGAGATCAAGACGCCGTGTTCCCGGAACGAGGGGACCAGCCAGTCGTGCCTGGTCAATGCCGGCACGAGCCCGGCCTGGCAGGCCTCCTGCCCCTTGATCGACCCGTAGGTGCCGATCCGCCCCTGGCGCTGGAGGTTCAGAGCCTTCTCGTCGAACTTCCGCATGCGGACCATCAGCCGGTACAGAGTGACCAGCTGGTCATCGGACAGGGCCGGCGCGAGCGCCTCGTCCAGCCGGCCCTCCATGTCGAGGATCTCGAGCCGCTCTGTCCTGGACTCCTGGATCACGGTTCGTGGCATGGGAGCGCTCCTGGGCGTGTAACAGCCCCGTCGAGACGCACGGGAGTCCAGTGCGGGTCGCCATACCTGGCGAGCGCCTCCCGGCCGGGCGGGGGGCGGAGGGCCGGTGCCGCCAGGGCGAGGCCCAGGGCCGCGGCCAGCTCCGAAGCCACCCTGGTCGGCAGGTCCGGCCGGTCGAGCTGGGGGACCGCCGTGGCGGCGCGCTCGATCCTGGCCGCGTCGACGCCGTAGAGGGCCGCCTGCAGCGTGGCGTCCAGCCCGAAGAGCACCGTTCCATGGATCATCACTGCGGCTCGCCGTCGCACCTGGGCGCAGCCGACGAACTTCCTGCCGTCCAGAAGCAGGCTCTCGGCCAGGTGGCCTTCGAAGCAGATCGGGGAGCGGGGGACCCGAGGCTCTCCCGGCCCGGCGCCGGCGGCTCTGACCGACCCGGGCACGTCCAGCGCCCGCGAGAGGACCCGGAGGAACCGGTCGTAGAGACCCCTGAGGTCGCCGGCCCAGGCGTGGTCGGCCCGCAGCGCCAGCGCCAGGGCGAGCGCCCGGTGGTGGACCACGCCGGTGCCGCCGGACAGGCGCCTCACCACCGGGACCCCGAGACGGCTGCAGCTGTCCAGGTCCAGGGCGCCCTGGTCCTGAGCGTAGCCGAGGACCAGCACCGGGGAACGCCACCGGTAGACGAAGACGGCCGGCAGCGACGCGACCCGGTTCGACACCAGGTCCTCCTCGAAGGCGAGGTCTTCCTGGGGCGTTCCGTGGCCCCCGACGAAGAAGGCGAGTGGTCCATCCATCCCGGGAATCTCCTCGGCGCCGCCCTGGCCCGCGTCACCGGGCTATCGACTCCCGGCGCGCCCGGCCCCTGGCGGCGCACGCTGTGGTTCCACCACAAGGAACCGCAGGTCGAGGCGTCGGTTACACTCCCGTGACGTCCTTGTGTCTCTTGAGCACGTACCGAAGCTCCAGCTGCTGGCGAGACCGGGGCTTGAGGCCCAGCTCCCAGGTGACGAACCCGTTCTGATCCGGGGTCACCGTGCCGGGCGAGGTGTGGGCGCCGTCGAACTCCACCTTCACCTTCTCCACCTCCGAGACCGGCACGCGCTCCCTGACCTTCAGCTTTCTGGGCTCGGCGCCCAGGTGGCTGAGCCAGATCTTGATCCTGTGATCGATGGTGGTCCACGCTCCGAGCAGCCCGGGCTCCTCCACGGTCCGGTCGTCGAACCGGTTCAGCCTGACCTCGGGGTCTGGCCCCCAGCCCAGCTCGAACCGTTCGCCCGGCGCCACGTAGAGCACCGTGGTCCGGCCCACGTAGCCCGAATCCCTGATCAGATCCACCGGCCCGGCCAGGATCGGCACGGCCCCCCCGTTGGTCTGCTCGGTCCTGAGGAACGCCGTCCTGGCCACCTCGGGCATGGCGATCAGCTCCGAGCTGGCCTCGCTCTCGAACCGGCCGATGGGAATCCGGTACGGCCTTCCGTCCGACGGAACCGCGGAGCGGACCCCGGAGCGGAGGTTCTGGACCTGGCCCGCATCGTCGATCCCCGGCAGCTCCGCCCGCGTCTGACGGGGCTCGCCGCCGAGGCCGGTGGTCTGGACGGTCTGCTCCCGGGCTTCGGCGGCTCGTGTCCCAGGCTCTCCCTCTGGGTCGAGAAGACGAGCTCCACGTCGGCCCAGTCCTCGCCGGTGTTCTGCCACACGCACCCCTCGGTCTCGAAGAACACCCGTCCGGCCCGCAGCCGGGCCGAGTGGTGGGGGCGCCAGCAGGCTCCGGGAACCACGTAGAGCACCGTGATCTCCACCGGCCCGGCGGCCGACGAGATCAGCTGGATCTCCAGCTGGGCGGTGCGCCTGCAGGCCGGAGTCTCCTGACTGGCTCTCAGTCGCACCAGGTCCCGGAGCGCCAGCTGCAGGTCTTCCCGCTGGGCGGCCAGCGTCAGCGATCGCTCGCACAGCTCGGCGATCTGTCGGTCCAGCTCCCGGAGCCTCCCGGAGAGATCGTCCGTCGCGGCCCGGCCCCAGGCCGCATCCTGGGCGAGGTCGGCGAGGGTGGAGTCGCCGACCTTCTCCAGGAGCGCCCGGCGGGATTCGAGGCTCGACTGTCGCTGGGCCAGCTCCGCCTCCCGGTGGCCCAGCTCCTCGATCTCCCTGTCGAGCTGAGCGGTACTGGCCGGCCTGTCCCGCTCCAGGACCCTGGTGATGCGTCTGAGGCGCGCGTCGGCGACCCGCACCCCGTCCGGGGAGCCCAGTCGCACGGCCAGGGACTTGTCGCTCGCCGCCGGCGCCACGTCGCGGACGATGACCCAGGTCGTCCCGCAGCCGAGCTCCACGGTGCCGCGCCGCTCGATCTGGGCGCGGTCCTCCATGAGGGTCACCAGGGCGATCGGAAGCGCGGCGTCCACCTGTGCGACGGATCGATCGAGCGGTCGGGTCTCTTCCATGTCAATGGGCCTCCCTCCGGTTGCCGCCCTCCAGCTCGAGCCTGGCCGCGAGGTGGATGCTGTAGCTGGCTTTCAGGGTCTTCTTCTCGCCCGGCCCCACCGATACGACCCAGCGGTACGTGCTCCTGGTCGGGGGGGACGGCTGGACGAACCGTTCCCATGGCGGGTCCGATCTCACCACCTCGACCTTGATCTCCTCCTTCTCGTCGGCGGGCCGCGGAACGCGCTCCCTGACCTCCACGGTCGTCTTGACGGCCAGCAGGTTCGTCACCTCGATGGAGATCTCGTGGGCCAGTTCGAGGGTGCCGGTGATGAGCCCGGTGGTCTGCTCGCCGTACCGGGTGTTCCTGGCCACCTTCACCCCCTGCTCCACCCCGAGCCCCAGCTCCACATCGCCTCCGGGAGGAACGCTGGAGAACCTCGTGGTGAGCAGGTGATCACAGCCCACGGTCACATCGGCCGGGCCGGGCAGGATCGGTCCGTCCAGCGGGTTCGGGAACGCGGCGACCCGGAACGCGTGGGGGCTCTCCCGGGGCACCACCACGTGGCGGATCCGGGTCGGCGACTCCTGCGTCAACAGCGTCACCGTGTGACAGTGCCCGTCCGACGGGACGTCCACCCGGGCCTGGGCGGTGAAGGCGTGATCGTGACGGTCCTGGTCGCCCACCCACACCGAACCTGGAGGCGGAGGGCCCGCCGCCACGTTGGTCGCCTCCCACGCCGCGCCTTGCACCACGGCCTGAAGGTCGAAGGCGAGCGACACGTTCATCGCCTTCAACAGCTCGAGGCCCAGGTCATCCTCCGCGGCCGGCGACAGCTTGCCCCGGGACGGCGAGTCCGGCGGCGCCATCCGCAGCCGGCCGTAGTCGAGCATCTCCAGGGCGGCGGCGGTCTCGGGCTCCGGTTTGGCCGTCGGTGGGCGTCCCCCGCCGCCTTGGCCATCATGCCCGCATCCATGAACATCCGGGACTGCTCCGGGACCGCAGCGCCAGGCGGCGGTGGAGCCGGAGATGGAGATGGAGCTCGAGGTGACGGGGGAGGCACCGGCCCCGCGGGAGGCTCGGTGCCGGGACCGAACGATCGGTCGTACTCCTCGTACAGCTGGCCCGCTCCCAGCGGCGCCGGGCGCCAGCCGGGCCGGGCCGGGCCGGGCTGCCGTCGTCCGATCCGGACGCTCGCCAGCTCCGGCAGCGCCGTCCAGGCCAGCGGATCCGCCGTGGACAGGGTGAGCTGCACCCCGGCCCAATCCTCACCGGTCTTCTGGCGGACCGTGGAGCGCAGGGTCACCGCCGCCCGGGTCAGGTCGCGGTCGAACCGCACGGCGTAGGCGGGCGCCCACCGGGCGCCGGGGACCGAGTACTCGATCGTGAGGCGAGCCCGGGCAGGCCCGGGCTGGTCGATCTTGAGACCCACGAGCGCTGCCTTTCTGAGCTCGTTCTCCCGCGCTTGCCGGGCGGTCGTCGCGGACCGGCTGCGCTTCTCGAGGTCCTCGGCCACCAGGCGAGCCTCGTCGAGCCGGGCCCTGAGCTTCCGCCTCTCCTCGGTCAGCTCACCCAGCCGACGCTCCCTCAGGTTCACCAGGGCGAGCCGGGCGTCCACCGGCGTGGGGTTGGGGGGCTGGCCCTCCCGGCCCTCGGGTCTGGCCACGATCGAGAGACGGTCGAGGCCGGTGAGGGAGCGCTCGACCGACTCGAGCTGCGCCTTGACGAGCGCCACGGCCCGCACGGCGGCCTTCAGCTCCTCGTTCGACGGGGGCGGCAGCGACCGGTCGGGCCCGGGCACGTCGTACACCACCCGGACGTCCGTGGCCACGGGAACCGGCCCCTCCAGCGCCTCCACCCGCACCCGGACCGTGCCGTCGTCCAGACAGAGCGGCAGGCCCGTGATGCGGATCCGCACGGGACGATCGGGGCCGTCACCCACCACCAGGTCGGCGCTCCTCGAGACGAGGGCGCCCTGGCGATAGACCGTCACGGAGTCGATCCGCGAGTCGAGCGTGGTCAGCTTCATGTCTCTCACGTCCTGGGCGGCGGGGCCGGTGCCCGCCGCGGGTCTTCAGGCCACCGCGGCCCGGGAACGGCGGCCATGGAGGGTCCAGCTGGCCCCTCTCGGGCGTCGGTCGAGGCCACTGCGATTAAGACACAGGTTGCCGGCCGGATCAACGCTCGTGAGCATCGGTCTCGCGGGAGGCGACCGGACGGGATCGTGGGTTCGCCGGCCGCGGCAGGGCGCGATCGTGCGTCGTGGTGCTAGGAGGGGAGCGCCGAACGGCCCTCGAGCCCGGGCGTGCAGGTCGGCCCGGGGCCCAGGACGGCGTCGTGGATCCCGGGGACCGTTCCGAGCAGCGCCAGGGCGTGGTGGAGCAGGATGGTGGGCTCTGTCGGGCCGAACAGGCGGACTCCGGCGACGTGGGCCTCCGATCCGAACGCGTCCACCCGGGTGGCCAGCCGGCCCAGCGAGTCGAGGGTGGCCGCGCCGGTCCGGACGTACCAGGCCTCGAAGCGGTCCCGGTCCTCGAGGCGGCACCGGAACCCGCCGTGTGGCCCGGGTCGACCGGTGGCCCCTCGCATGGAGACCTCGATGAGCCGCTCCGGGCTATAGACCAGGACCTCCAGAGAGACGGCCTGTCGGAGATCTCCGGGCTCCTCGAGGCGGACCTCCACCAGGCTCTGCTTCTCGCACCACCTGAAGGAGCGGGGGGTCGTGGCGAGGCTGATGAGCTCACCCCCGGAGCGGCGCTCGATCGCCCGGAGCAGCCGGGAGCACTGCCACCACCGGCGAGCCGTGAACCACCCGGTGAAACAGGCGTCGATCCCGTCTCCGACGGCGCGGCCCACCGGGCTCCTCGCGATCGAGGACACCGCTGCCAGAACGATCCAGACCGGACCGATCACCGCGAGGCACAGCAGCCACTCCACGGTGCTCGGCGGCCTGGGCCTGCGCACGCGATACAAGAGGTCCACCCTGGTCGTCGGCACGGCGACTTGGACCGCCAGCCCCCGCCCCGTGTTCCGGGGAGTTGACCAGCGCTCCGCTCCAGGCGCCGGGATGGTCCGGTCGGGCCCCAAGCGCGTGCTCCGAATTCCGGCGTCGATGGCAATCTCTTGACAGGCGAGCTCCGACCCTGTATATTTCGGAATATGTCGAAGTATCGAACAGATGAGCTCGATCGACTCGCCGCGATGTTCAAGGGCCTCTCCAACCCGCAACGGTTGAGGATCTTCCTCGAGCTCACGGCCTGCTGCAAACCCGGCACTCGCTGGGCGGTCAGCCCGGGGTCGGCTCGACGCTGCGCGGGCGATCTGGGGAAGAACCTGGGCCTGGCTGCCTCCACGGTGTCGCACCATCTCAAGGAGCTGAGGCAGGCGGGACTCATGCTCGTCGAGCGTCGCGGCCAGCGTATCGAGTGCCGGGTCAGCGCCGATGCCGTGCGTCGACTCGCGCGCTTCTTCGGCGAGCCCGGAGGGCGAGCCCGGGGGGGGCTTGGGGGGCAGGATGAGCGAAGCGAAGGGCCCCCCAAGTGAAACGATGCCGCCCGGCTCGGCCGGACGAGAATCGGAGGTGGCGCCAGACTCTCCGCCACCCGAGGAGGAAGCGATGGAACGAGACAAGACCGATCGCTCGACCCCGGCATGTTGCTGCTCCCCGGCGCCGAGCCCGGCTGCCGGCCAGCCGACCCAGGACGCCGGTTGCGACTGTGCCGCGCTCCTGGCGGGAGGCTCCCGGCTCAAGACCCTCGTCGTCACCCTGGTCATCGCGGCTGCGATCGTGGTCGGAATAGCTGCCATGAGATCGGATCGCGCCGCGCCAGCGAGCGGTCCGGCCTCGTCGCCGACCGGCGCCGCCTCCGCGGCCGGCCCGAAAGAATGGCCGCGAGCCGGCAGCGGCTCGCGGTAGGAGACCCGATGTCCGCCGACGAGAGATGTACCTCTGCCACGGTCCCCGACCGCCGCGACGAACCGTGGCTCGACGGGATGCGGACCACCGCAGCCGGTGAGGTGCCGCGGGTCAAGACGCGGCTCGGAGCGCTCGATCTGCTGGGGGCTTTCGAGGCGCGGTGGGCCATCGGCAGGATGGAGTATCGCGTCCCCCCCGGGCTGTACGCCGTGGGCGAGCCCACGGCCGAATCGACCGTGCTGGTCACGGCGAACTACAAGCTGAGCTTCGACCGGCTGCGCCGCGTCCTCGGCGGTCGCAACGCCTGGCTCCTGGTGCTCGACACGAAGGGCGTCAACGTCTGGTGCGCCGCGGGGAAGGGGACCTTCGGTACCGACGAGATCGTGCGACAAGTCGGGGCCACGGGCCTCGAGCGGATCGTCTCCCACCGGCAGCTCGTGGTGCCGCAGCTCGGAGCCCCGGGCGTGAGCGCCCACGAGGTCCACAGACGCTGTGGCTTCCGGGTGGTCTACGGCCCGGTGCGGGCCGAGGACCTGCCGGCGTTCCTCGACGCCGGTCTGCGGGCCTCGCCAGAGATGCGACGGGTGCGGTTCGGCCTGCTCGACCGCGCCGTGCTTGTCCCGGTCGAGCTGGTGATGGGGGCCCGGCACATGGCGCTCATCGCGGCGTCGGCCCTGCTGCTCGGCGGACTCGGCCTCGACGGCTACTCGCTGGCCAACGTCCGCGCCCACGGGCTGACCGCCGCCGCCATGGTCGTCGCCTCGTTCCTCGCCGGCACCGTCCTGGGGCCGCTGCTGTTGCCGTGGCTCCCCGGTCGCGCGTTCGCCGTGAAGGGAGCCGTGCTGGGGCTCGTTCTCGTCGGGGCCTTCGCCCTGGGGCCTTGGCCCGGTCCCGTCCAGACGGGGGCCTGGCTGCACCTGGCGGCCTGGACGCTCCTGGTGCCGGCGGCCGTCAGCTTCGTGGTGCTGAACTTCACGGGAGCCACGACCTTCACGTCGCTCAGCGGCGTGCTGCTGGAGATCCGCTACGCCGTGCCGTTGCAGAAGGCGGCGGCCGTGCTCGGCCTGGGTCTCTGGGTGACGGGGTTGTTCGTGCGATGATCGGGCGTGGGAGGTCGACATGAGATATCTCGAGCGTGCGGTCACTCTGGAGATCGAACCATCCCGGTGCAACGGGTGTGGCATGTGCGCCTCGGTCTGCCCCCACGCCGTGTTCCGGCTCGAAGATCATCGGGCCGTCATGGCGGACCGCGGCGCCTGCATGGAGTGCGGCGCCTGCGCCCGCAACTGCCCGCAGCAGGCGATCCGCGTCCGGTCAGGCGTGGGCTGTGCGGCCGCTCTGCTGGCCGGCGGCCCAGGGTGCGCCCCGACCTGCGGCCCCAAGGACGGGCCGACGTCCTGCTGCTGAGCCCATCCTGTTCACCGCTGCGGGCGTGAGCGGGGATGACGCACCGTCCCGGGCCCGCGCGGGGCAGGTTCCTGCGACGAGATCGGCCTGTCGACCACGGAGGCGCGAGCCTCGGACCGGCTCAGGGGGGGGCGTGACCGGGGCCAGCGGAACCGTCGGTCGCTCACGCTCTGTACCGCCGGCAAAGGTCGCTCAGGCTCATCCCGAGGATGGCGTCGAGCTTCCGGCGATCCTGGACGATCCGCGGATCGTTCTCGAGGTTGGACCGGATCCACCGGATTGCGTCTCGCACGCAGCGCGGAGCGTCTCTTCCGGCCAGCCTGTAGTACATCCACCGGCCTTCCTTGCGCGCCTCGGTCAGCCCGGCTTGCTGGAGAACGGCGAGGTGCTTCGAAACGGTCGAGGGCGCGAGGCCGAGCAGTTCGACGACCTGGCAGACGCACAGCTCCCCGTCATGGAGGCTGATCAGCACGCGTACCCGGTTCGAGTCGGACAGCGCCTTGGCGATGGTCAACAGTTCGCGCAGCGCGTCACATGCACGCCTGGCCATTTGGTGCGCCATTGTACGGCCGGCGTCCCGCCTTGTCCAGACGTACCCTTCCCGGCCAGGACCATCGCTCCAAATCCCGAGTCTTTCTGGCGTGGCCAAGTGCCGGGGGTGACTTGCTGCCGTCATGGTCTTGTCGAGGCGGCTCCGTCGATGGGCAGCGTGGAGATACCCCGCGCTTCGCTCCTGGGAGGGGCCGCGCCAGCCTGGGCAACCTCAGTCCGTCGGATGTCCCAGGTCTACCGTCTCACCCCTTGGCGGTTGGCTCGCCATGGGGCGAGCCGGGTCGGACGTTGTCTACGTGTCCCCCCACACCGGAAGCCCCCCCGTCTTCATCCCGGCGGCGAAGTCCAAGAACAGCGTCTTCACCGCGGCCATGACTGTGTGGAAACGGCGACGAATCACGGGCGGCAGTCGGCGATTCAGATACGCG
>JACQZM010000425.1 GCA_016213885.1 Candidatus Rifleibacteriota bacterium
AGACATCGGACGTCTTGACCTTCCCGAAGTCGATCGCGAGATGCGACAGGACCGGGCTCGCCACCCTGTTGTAGAAGTTCGAGACCTTGAGCTCGATGTCCTCCTTCGGCCTGATGTACTCGCTCACGCCGAAGTTGGACGTGGCCACCTCGTCGATCAGCTTGGTGTTCAGCTCCTCTCCGATCCCCAGCGAGAAGATCCTGACGTTCGTGTGGTTGGCCTTCTTGACGTTCTCCACGATCTCCTTGGCGTCCACCACGCCCACTGTGGGCTCGCCGTCGGTGATGAAGCAGATCATGTAGGGCCGGAGGCGATCGGCCGGCTGCCGCTTCAAGGCCTCGAGCAACGCCTCGTTGGGGTTGGTGCCACCGGCTGCTTTGATGTCGCGGTCGATGAAATCCACGGCCTTCTTGAGATTCTCGTTCGTGGCCTCCATCAGGGTGTCGGCGAACGGCGTGGCCTCCGTGGCGAAGGTGATGATGTTGAACCTGTCCTCCCGGTTCAGGCTCTGGACACAGAACTTGAGCGCCTTCTTCGCCTGGACGATCCGCTCGCCCAGCATGCTCCCGGAGGTGTCCAGAACGAAGGCGATGTCCTTGGCCATCACCTCGCCCTTCTGGGGGTCCGCCTTGGGGGAGAGCAGCACCATGAAGTACCCGTCCTCGCCGGCATCGGGGCGGTAGCACACGAGGTTGATCCCGACCTCCTGGTCGGAGGTCGAGTAGTACAGGGCGAAGTCGTTGTCGGGGACCACGTTCCTGCCCTCGAACGAGACCGTCGCCTCGTTCTCGCCTTTCCGGCTCGTGGCCACCACGTGGGTCGGCGAGTAGATGTTCTTCAGAGCGGACTTCGACTTGATCGAGGCGGTGATGACGAACTCGCCGACCGGCTGCGTGAGATGGGGGGGCATCTGCAGGGGGTAGACGTACTTGATGAGATTGAAGTCCTGGTGCAGAACCTCCTGGTAGGTCATCTCGATGCGACGGTCGCTGTTGGGCTCGATCGGGAAGATCCGGGCCTGGAAGACGTTGGAGCCCATGTACTCGAGGAGCGCCGGGTCCTGCATGCGACGCACGATGCCCTCGTAGATCCCCCGGGCCTTCTCCTTCTCGAGAAGCTCCCCCGGAGTCTTCTTGCCGTCGATGTACAGCGCGAAATCGGAGACCGACGCCTGCTTCGGGAGCAGAAACAGGTACTGGCCTTCCATTCTCCACCGACTCGGATTGTGGAACATCTGATCCACGTGGGTCTTGGCCACCTGCTCGGAGATCTCCGTCGTGACCTTGATCGACTTCACCACCAGCAACGGCATGCCCGCCACCGACGGCCCATCCGGGGTCATGATCCTCTGCGGCAGGATGAGCCCCTGAGCCACCGCCGCGGCGGGCAGGGCGACCACGAGGAGCGACGCGAGCAGCGTTCTGGTCATGCACCTCACCTCTCCAGTGTCGATCGTCGGACCGACGGCTCCCAGGGCGCCGGTCCACTCACCGTCTTCTCCGGCTACCGTCCTGGTTCTTCGACTGCGTACCCCGGCCGGGCCACGCGTATTCCCCGCTCCGGGCCGAATCTCATGTGATCATGTCGAGCCGGTTCTCTCCGTCAGTTCCGGGCGGGGAGTCGCTCCCGAGCTGATCGCCGAGACTCTCCCGCAACGAGGCCAGTCCCCGAGCGCGCGTCTTGCTGCGGGTCAGGTTGAACCGACCGACCAGCGACCGGAGCTCTTCGGCCAGGCTGTTGAGTTCGTCCACCACCCCGGCGGTGTCTCGCGCCGACGTGGCGGTCCGGTTGCATCCGTCGGCGATCTCTCGCATGGAGTCCACGCACCGCTCCGAGCCATCCTTCTGCTGCCGGGTGGCGATGGAGATCTGCTGCGAGAACCGGGTCGTCTGCTCGGCCAGGGACAGGATCTCGGCCAGCGAGGCCCCGGAGCGGTTCGCCAGCTCGACTCCGGTCTGGACGCGCTTCTGCCCGTCGAAGGTCCCGGTCACCACGGCGCCGGTCACCTCCTGGATCTCCTCGACCAGCTTCTGGATCTCGCCGGTGGAGGAGACCACGTCTTCGGCCAGCTTCCGCACCTCGACCGCGACCACGGCGAACCCCCGGCCGGACTCGCCGGCCCTGGCTGCCTCGATCGCGGCGTTGAGAGCCAGCAGCTTGGTCTGCCCCGCTATGTGGTTGATGATGCCCACGACCTCGCCGATCTTCTCGGAGGCTCTTCTGAGCTCGGTGACGCGCCGCGTCGACTCCTCGTTGTACGACCGGATCCCGTCGATGGCCCTCTCGGCTATCTGCCCGGCCGACGCCGCCAGCTCCTCGAAAGTGGCGGACGCCTTGGTCACACCCGTGACGGACAGCTCCGCCGATCCGGCCTGCTCCCTGGCCATCATGGCGATCTGGGTCGAGCAGGTGTTGAGCTTGGTGGTGAGGTGCCCGATGTCCGACAGAAGCGACTGGATCACGCTCACCATGCGACCCAGACTCATGCCGACCTCGCCGACGAAGCCCTGCGACAGCGTCGTGGCGGCGAGATCGCCCCGGGCGATCGCCGATGCCTGTTCCGAGACCTGCCTGAGCGAGCGCACCATCTCCCCGAAGGCGATCCCGACGGACCCTGGCGGAAGCGCCTCCAGGACCTCGCTCCTGAGATCGCCGCGGGCGATGGTCCGGGCCACGGTCTCGAGGCGGCCCAGCGTGGCCGCGACCGCACCGAGAGCGGCTCCCAGCCGTCCCGGCAGCTCCGCGCGGATCGTGTCCCCGTCGAGATCGGCGGTGTTCGATAGCTGCGAGGAGCGTTCGAGGATCGTTCTCAACA
>JACQZM010000426.1 GCA_016213885.1 Candidatus Rifleibacteriota bacterium
AGGAAGCCGAAGAGATCTTCGTGCCATCGAGAGGCAGGCGAATGCACGACCAGCCTTCCAGCCAGGTACTCGCAGGGGGAGTCCTCGTCCATCGTCCGGTAGAACTCTTCCTCTGCCAGGCCCGGCTTGGTGATCAAACAGGGAGGGTCTATGGGTAGATCGCCAGGGCGAAACGACAGCACCATGGTAGCTGGAAGTGTATCACGCCCTCACCCGGCCAGGACACCGCGACGAGCTGCACGGCCATGCCATGCGATGCCGGTCGCAGACTCTGCCCGGAGATGATCGCCGAGGTCATCGAGAAGGGCGGCGGCGGTCATTTGCTGGGCGACGGGCTGCCCGCCGGGGACGGGGTGGCCGCGGGCGAGGCGCTCGGAGCCGGCGCGGGCTCCGGACTCGGCTCGCCCAGCTCCTTGAACAGCTGCTCTTTCTCGGCCAGAAGCTTCTGCATCACCGCGTGGGACACCCCGGTGTCGATGAGCTGGGCCAGCGCCAGCGCCGCCGGGGCGTAGAACGTCGCGGAGTAGGCCCGGGGCAGGAGGTTGGCCAGCTTGCGGGACACGTCTGGTCGCCCGGACCGGTAGTACAGCAGCGCCAGGGTGAACAGGTTCTTCGGGTCCGACGGCCTGACCAGGAACAGCTGCCGGGCGGTCTCGGCCCCTTCGAAGTCCATGGCCAGGTCCATCTGGACCCTGAGAAACCGCTCCAGGAGCTCCCGGTCCCCCTTGTGCTCCGCCAGCATCGGCTTCAGCGTCGCAAAGCAGTCGGTGAGCAGCCCCTTCTCCCGGTAACGGGTCGCCTTGTCCAGGCCCGACCGGTAGGCGCCGGTCGCCTCCTCGATGCGCTCCACCGTGCCGAACCCCGCCATGGACACCTTGCTGCCGCCCTCCAGGGTCATCTCCGGGAACCCCGAAAGGTCGAGGTCCTTGGGCAGCACCTTGTCCTCCACCAGCACCTTCAGGTCGAGCGTCTTCATCTCGGCCTTGGGGTGGTTGATCAGGTAGTACCTGATCGCCGCCTCCACGGCCTTCAAGGTGCCCAGAGCGACGAGCTGGTCTCCGGGAAGCTTGGAGTCCAGCTGTCCGGACGGCGCCCAGGACGCCTCGATCTCCTTGGGGCTCGAGGCTCCGACCAACGGGGCGAGCATCGCCAGGAGCTCGCGGGGAGGCGCTTTCGGGGCCGGGGACGGCCCCGGGGAGGCGGCGGGCGAACCGTGGCCGGGCGAGGCGGAGCCGGAGGGTGACGCCGGGCTGGCCGGTGAGGGCGTCGGTCCCGGCTCCGGGCCCGGATGAGGCGTGGCCGCCGGCGAGGGGCCCGGTGGCCCGGGGAGGCTCCTGATCTGGCCGAGGACGTCTTGCGCCGTGGGATCGCCGGGCTGGATCGACAGCGCCGCCCCGGCGTACTCCCGGGCCATGTCGACCCGGCCCAGGGCGAGCTCCGTCCTGGCGAGCCAGTCGAGGAACCGGACGTCCGACGGCGCGTACAGGAGGCCGTAGGCAAACACCTGGCGGGCCCTGTCGTACCGCCGGCGGCGGAACAGGAACTCCCCGATAGTCAGGTACCCTTCCAGCGGACTGCCGACCGTCGGGGTGTTCTGGATCAGGCTGCGGGTCTCGGCGGAGAACGGCGGTCCGGTCTGGGCCGAGATGAGGGAGAGCCAGAGAACCAAGAGGACGTCCACGAGCGGATTATGGCATCCGGATCGTCGGGTCGCAAGACCCGGCGCCTCGCCGGGTCCGAGTCGCGCCCCCGAGCGCGACCTCGATCCGGATCCCCTCCTCTTTCTTCTCTCTCCCGAGCGCGACCTCCAATGAATCCCCTCCATGATCCGGCGAGGCGCCGGATCCTGGCTGTCATCTCTTGTAGCATGGCGCCCCGCTGGGGTATACAATCCCCGGCTCCGGCCCGACGGGAGAGAGGGATGTTCAAGACAGAGGCATGGGTACTCCACCGCGGTAGCGACGAGGGCGCCCGGTCCGCCCCGGGCCGGCTGGAGCTCGAGTCGGTCGAGATCCCCGACATCACCGACTCGGAGGCGCTGATCGAACCGCTCATCGGGTGCTGGGAGGCGAACATCACCCACGCCCTCGAACGACGGCCGATCGACGTCTGCCTGGCCCGCAAGGAGCCCACCGTCATCCTCGGAAACACAGGCGTGGTGAGGGTCCTGACCGTCGGGTCCGCTGTCAGGGAGCTGGACGAGGGCGACTGCTGCGTCGTCGCCGGGGTCGACACGGGGCGTCGCCGGTTCGCCATGCCCGACCGGGCCTGGGCGTACGACCAACCAGGCTCCTCTGGCCTGTTCGCCAGGAGATCCAAGATCGCGGCCGACAAGCTCATCAAGCTGCCCCGGAACTCCCCGGTGAGGCTCGAGCAGTGGGCGGCCATGTCGGGGCGGTACTTCGCCGGCTGGCCCAACTTCAAACTGGCCCACGCCACGCTGCGAGCCGTCGTGTCCGAGGCGGTCCATCCCTCCCCGTTCGCCCTGGCCTGGGGCGGAGGGGTCTCCATCGCCCAGCTCGAGCTGGCGCGCCTGCACGGCTACCGGTGCGCCATGATCGCCTCCACGGACGAGCGGCTGGGTCTGATCGCATCCAAGGGGTTCATCCCCATCGACCGGAGGCGGTTTCTCGACCTCTGGTTCGACGAACAGGCCCACGAGACCGACCGGGCGGCCCGTGATCGGTACCTGGCGGCGGAGCGGACGTTCCTCGACATCGTCGGGGAGGTCACGGCAGGAGGCGGCGCCTCGATCTTCTTCGACCACATCGGCACGCCGGTCGCCCGGGCCACGCTCAAGGCTCTCGCCAGCCCTGGCGTCATGGCGACGGTGGGGTGGAAGCATGGCATGAAGACCTCCCAGCTCCGGGCGATCGAGTGCATGGGGTGGCATACCCACGTGTTCACGCACCTGGCGCGCCCGGCCGACGCGCGGGACGCGGCGGCGTTCGCTCACGAGCGAGGGTGGGCCCCCGATCCGCTTCCGGAACCGTATCCGTTCGAGCGGATCCCGGAGCTGGCGGCGCGGTACTCCGACGGCCTCCAGACGTATTTTCCACTGTACCGGGTCAACCCGCTCTGACCCGCCGGTAGGGGAGCAGGATGTCACGGTCCGCCACCACGACCAGACGCATCCTCCTGGTCTACCCCCGGAACGCCCGGGCCCACTGGCGCGGGGCCAGCCGGCTCATGAAGAGCATCCTCGGCAAGGACAGCGTCTTCTTGAGCGCGACCCTGCCGACGATCGCCGCGCTCACCCCGCCGGAGTTCGAAATCGACATCGTCGACGAGCTCCTCTCGCCGATCGACCCGGGGCGGAAGTACGACCTCGTGGGCATCGCCTCCGCCGCCACGGAGCTCCTCAGGGCCAAGGAGCTCGCCCGGGAGATGAGGGCGCGCGGCTCCCTGGTGGTCATCGGGGGAGCCTCCGTATCCACCGGCCCCCAGCGGTGGCGAGAGGTCGGGGACGTGCTGATCCTCGGCGAGGCCGAGCGCATCTGGCCGAAGTTCCTGGCGGACTACCTCTCGGGCCGGCACGCCCCGGAGTACCGCGAATCCGAGCGGTTCGACCTGTCCGAGAGCCCGGTTCCGGACTATCGCCCCATCCCGCGGGAGATCCGCGCAAGGTACAGCAGCGGCCTGGTGCAGACCAGCCGCGGGTGCCGCTTCCGCTGCGACTTCTGTGCCGTGGGGCCGTACCTGGGCAACCGGTTGCGGTACAAGACCGCCGACCGGGTGGTCGCCGAGGTCGAGCAGCTGTACGGCATGGGCCTCAGGTCGGTCTTCCTGGCCGACGACAACTTCTCCGGCGACAGGGACAAGGCGAAGGCGATCCTCGAGGGGCTACGGGAGTTCAACCGTCGGCAGCGTCACCCGGTGGTCTTCAACACGCAGATCGCCATCGACGTGGCGGACGACGACGAGCTGCTCGAGCTCGCCGCCGAGGCCGGGCTGACCCGGGTGCTCATCGGGATCGACGCCATCACGCCGGAATCGCTCAGGGACGCGAAGAAGGCCCCGAACATCGGCCGCGACGTGGTGGCCGATCTGACGAAGATCCACAGGCACGGCATCCTCACCGTGGCCGGGATGATCGTCGGGTTCGACCACGACGACCTCTCCACCTTCGGCAAGCACTTCGAGTTCTGCCAGGGACAGGGGTTGCCGATCATCCAGGTCGCGGCGCTCCAGGCGCTGGACGGCACCACGCTCAAGGAGCGCATGGTCCGCGAGGGGCGGTACGTGGACTGGGACCGTGCCTGCCTGGTCGATCCGAAGGACGCCTCGTCGTTCAACACGTTCACGATGGTCCCGGATCGCATGACAGTCCCGCAGCTGCAGCAGGGAGTGCTCTGGCTGCTCTGGAACCTCTGCCGGCTCGACCACGTGGCTGCCCGGCTCGACAGGTTCTTCGCGGACTACGAGAGCGGTCCCCGATCGATGCGCCCCGCCGGCGGTTCGCTCTGGCCGGATCCCGGGAAGCTCGGCGCGGCGCTGAGGTTCCTTCGCTACGTCGCCCTTGAGACCGACGGCGGGGAGAGGCGGGCGCTCCTGGGCATGCTCGGCCGGGCGCTCTCCTCCTCGCACCCCCAGCGGATGGAGATCGCCCTGTTCTCGTTCCTCTCCGCCCGGGCGACTCAGGAGGTCCTCCTGGCCGAGATGCCGACGATCTCCCGGATCGAGTGCCCCCGGGAGCCGGAGGCTGCGTCGCCGACCGGGCCCGGGGCGATCGGGCGCTGAATCGATGCCGACGACTCCCGGTCCGGACGGCAGGCGCGACCAAGGGGATTCCGGCCCGTCGCCTCGCCGCCGGGTCGGACCGCTCCTGCTCGTGCGCCTCCTCCTGCTCGCGACCAGGATCCTGTGGCGCAACCGTCGGAGGACCCTGCTGACCCTCTCCTCCCTGGCGGTCGGCCAGGTCCTCCTGATCGTCTGCTTCTCGTTCTTCGTCGCCGGAACCGGGGATCAGATCGAGAAGATCTGCCAGGAGTCCACGGGACACCTGCAGATCCAGTCCCCGGGCTTCTACGAGGCTCCGGAATCCGGCGCCTACCTGAAGCGCCCGCCGTCGCTGGCCCAGCTCAAGAGGATCGACCCCAACATCGTCGAAGAACGTCCCCGGATCACCTTCTTCGGCGTCGTCGAGGTGGAGGGCCGGCAGCAGTTCGTGAACGTCCGGGCCGTGGACCACGGCCGGGAGAGGCCCCCGCTCCTGGTCCTGGGAGCCCAGCTCGACGCCGAGCGTACCCTGGTGCCGCCCTACCCGGCGCTGGTGGGGCAGCTCCTCGCCAGGAGGCTGGGAGTCGTCCCGGGGGACCTGATGCTGATCACGTTTCTCAAGGCCGACGGCAAGCCCTCGGACGTCCAGTGCCGCGTGCGCGGCATCACCAGCGAGGGCACTCCGGAGAGCGATCGGAGAAACGTGACCGTGCAGATCGACGTGGCCCGGAGAGTCCTGGGATTCGAAACGGGCTGCCACCAGCAGCTCATCTACCTGGGCGATCCGGACCTGGTCGACCGGGCGGTCTCGCGCCTGTCGTCGGCGCTGGGCGACGGCGCCCGGGTGATGTCCTGGAAGTCTCTCAACCCGCAGCTCAGGCGCCTCACCCGCCTGACCATGTCCCACGTGGGCCTCGTGTCGCTGACCGTCGTTCTCACGTGTCTCCTGGGGATCGCGGGCGTGCTGGCCATGAGCATCGCGGACCGCGTGCGGGAGTTCGGCCTCCTGTCGGCCGTGGGAATGCGGCCTTCGGTGCTGTTCCTGTGCGTGACCCTGGAAGGCGCGGTGCTGGGGGTCTCGACGGTGCTGGTGGCCAGCCTCGTGGCCACCTCGATCCTGCTGCTGCTGTCGATCCGCGGCCTGGACATGACCTGGATGGCCGGCGAGGCGATCATCATCGATGGGGTGAGGGCCGACATGGTCCTGAGGCCGAGGCTCGTGCCCGGACACTTCCTCTGGAGCATGGGGATGATGATGGGAACCAGCCTGCTCGCGTCGTTCTGGCCGGCGTTCAGGGCCGCCAGGCTCGATCCGCTGGAGGCCATGTTCGGCTTCCGTGAGAGGCGAGCCCGAGGGGGGCCCGGGGGGCCGGATGAGCGGGGCGAAGGCCCCCCCGGGTGGAAGGATGCCGCCGGGGACCCGGACGTCCGGCCGTCCGAAGAGAACGCCCCGGCAGTCTCCCCGGTGCTGAAGCTCGTGGGGGTCGATCGATTCTACGACGGGGTCGCGGCGCTCCGCGACATCGATCTGGAGCTCTCGGGTGGCGAGCTGTGCCTGGTGATGGGGCCCTCCGGCTCCGGCAAGTCGACGCTGCTCCACCTGGTCGGAGCGCTGGACCGGCCCACGGCCGGGGAGATCCGGGTGTGCGGTCAGGAGATCGGACGGGCGAGCCGCGAGGCCAGGTCGCTGCTGCGCCTGGGGACCGTCGGGTTCGTGTTCCAGCACCTCAATCTCGTGCCCGCCTTCTCGCTGGCCGAGAACATCGAGCTGCCGCTGATCCTGCAGGGGTGGGGCGCGACAGAGCGGCGCGATCGGGTACGCGAGCTGGGCGAGGCGCTCGGCATAGGCGACTGCCTCGATCGATTCGGTCACCAGGTCTCGGGCGGGCAGCTGCAACGAGCCGCCATCGCCCGGGCGCTCTCGGCGCGACCGCGGCTCCTCCTGGCCGACGAGCCCACGGCCACCCTGGACTCCCACAACGCGCGTCAGGTGCTGGAGCTCATCCGCGATCTGGTCGATCGCTGGGGCCTCGCCGCCCTGGTGGCCACCCACGACACGCGACTGACCGGCGGGAAGGAAAGGCTGATCCGACTCGTGGACGGCCGGATCGATGACTGAGAACCGCGAAGGGGTAACGCACCGATGAAGAAGCGGCTCCTGCTCCTGTATCCCAGCACGGCCCTGGACCTCGAGAAGCTGCTCTTGACGCGCCAGCTGATCCGCAAGGACGGCCGGTTCCTCGGCTCGTCCCTCCCCACGATCGCGGCGCTCACGCCACAGTCGGAGTTCGAGATCCGGATCCAGGACGAGGCGCTGGAGCCCGTCGACTTCGACCAGCGCTACGACCTCGTCGGCATGTCGGTGTACTACAACCACCTCCAGTCGGCGAAGCGGCTCGCCCGGATGTTCAGGGAGAGAGGCAGCACCGTGGTCCTGGGCGGCTCCGGGGTGTCGGTCCAGCCGGAGCGGTGGCGCGACAGCGCCGATGTGCTGATCATCGGCGAGGCCGAGCGGATCTGGGGCCGATTCATCGCGGACTACCTGGGCGGCCGGTTCGAACCCGAGTACCGGGAGACCGAACGCTTCGAGCTCGGCGACAGTCCGCTGCCCGACTACAGCGCCATGGACCCGGCGACGGTCCGGAGGTACGTCAGCGGCATCGTCCAGACCAGCCGGGGCTGCCCTCATCGATGCGAGTTCTGCAGCGTGCCGGCCTACCTGGGCCAGCGCCCGCGGTTCAAGCCGACCGGGCTCGTGATCCGGGAGATCGACCAGCTCCACCGCATGGGCTTTCACCACGTGTTCCTGGCCGACGACAGCTTCGCCAGCAACCGGGCCAAGGCCAAGGAGACGCTGAGCGCCATCCGTGACTGGAACAGGGCCCACGGCTACGGCACCGTTTTCTCGACCCAGCTGGCCATCGACATCGCCGACGACGACGAGCTCCTGTCGCTGGCCGTGGAGGCCGGGTTGTGTCGGGTCCTGATCGGGATCGAGTCGACCAGGAAGGCGACCCTCGAGGAGACGCGGAAGTTCTTCTGCGCCGGCCGGGACTACGACCGGGACATCCGGAAGATCAACGGCTACGGGCTGGTCATCCTGGGCTCCTCGATCATCGGGTTCGACACCGACGATCTGACCACGTTCCGCGAGCAGTTCGACTTCTTCATGAGACAGGGGATCCACCTGATCCAGGCGTGGCCGCTCCAGGCGCTCGACGGGTCGGACCTGAAGACCAGGGCGATCGCGGAAGGGCGGTACGTCGACCTGGAGGACGCCAGCGCCCATCCGGCCCAGGCCACGACCATGCTGGCCACCCAGACGTTCGAGCCGAGGAACATGTCGATCGCCCAGCTCCAGCAAGGCATCTGCTGGCTGCTGTGGAACCTGTACGAGCCGGCGAACATGGCGACGAGGCTGCGCCGGCTCCTGCAGGATTTCGAGGAGTCGCCGCACCGTGGCCGGATCACCATGCCCCCCTTCTTCGCGACGGCCGAGGGCGTCGGCATCGCCCTGCGGTTCCTGCGGTACCTGATCTTCGAGGCCTCCTCGAACGATCGACGAGACATCTGGCAGCTCGTCAAGACCGTGCGCGGGTTCTCCCACCCCCACCGGTACCAGATGGCGGTCTCCTCGTTCCTGTTCTCGAAGAACATGCACCACATCCTGCGACGGGAGATGGCGCACGTGGCGCGGTTCGAGTACCCGACGTGATCTCTGGCAGCGCGGGCCAGGTCCGGCGAGGCGCCGGATCTTCGACGATCCAGGATGCCCCGCTTGCTTCGCGGAGTCGGGCCTGTGATCAGGCCTCGGCCTGGGTGCAGAATCACCAAGGAGGTGGAGGGGGTTCATTTGAAGTCGCGCTCGGGAGAGAGGAGAAAGAGGAGGGGATCCGGATCGAGGTCGCGCTCGGGGGCGCGTCTCGGATCCGGCGAGGCGCCGGATCTTGCGACTCGGATCCGGCGAGGCGCCGGATCATGGCCGATTTCCGGGGCTTTACGGCGCGGCCTTTTGGTATTAGAATGATCTGCTTACCGGGATCGCTCTTCTTTCTTAATGGTGAACCGCGATACCCGGGCCGCCCGGGGGCGGCAGGAGGTCATCGATGTCCGGAAAGAACCTGTGCCTCGTCCTCGCTCTCGGAGCGCTCATCCTGGCTCCGGTGGCCATCGCCGGAGACAGCGCCTTCGCCATCTTCGTGAACCCCGTCAAGAACCGCGTGGCCTTCACGGCGGACGAGGCAGAGGCTCGCCACATCAAGGACGGGAAGGTGGAGATCACCAGCCTGACCAAGGTCGAGGCGGACGCCGCGGGCGATGTCCTGGGCCAGACAGCGTTCTTCTTCCCGATCGCCGCGAGCGCGCTGGCGGACTTCCTGGCCAGCCCCGAAGGGGCCTGCCACATCTCCATGTTCGGCGAGAGCGTGACCGTGACCGGGCAGCCCAAGGCCGGCACCTGGGAAGGTCAGATGACCGTCGACCTGGACAAGGCCAGGAGCGCCAAGCCCACCCTGCGGGAGCTCTACAACCCGGCGGCCATCCGGCATCTGAAGGAGTGCAAGGAGCGCCAGTACACGACCACCATCAGGGTGAGCCGCGAGCAGGCGGACAACGTGACGACCGTCCGGTTCGTCAGCGAAGGCGGCCGGCTGTTCACCAAGGCCATGGCCACGGTGCGCATCGCCGCCAACGGCAAGGAAGGCTCCCTGGTCACGGTGGACACCGTGAGCCACTCGACGATCATCGCGGAGACCGATGGACGGGTCCAGCTCGCCAAGCAGGTTCTTCGCTCCCTGCCGAAGATCCTCGACGTGGGCCTCACCCGCCAGGGGAAGTAGCCCGCGCTTGCCCGGGCCCGGCCATCGGTCAGCGGCCGGGCTCCGGCTCCTCCACGGCTGCGAGATGGGCCGCCAGGCGGGAGATCGTGGGGTGCTCGTACACCACGGTCGGCGAGATCCGTCTCTTCAGCAGGTCCTCGAGCTCGCCGGTGAGCGCCACCGCCTGAGCCGAGTCCAGCCCCAGCCCGGCCAGCGGTATCGAGACGTCGATGTGGTCGGGAGGCACCGAGAGCTCTCTTGCGACCCGCTGCACGATCCACTCCTCGAGCTCTTCTTTCGTCATCGCCGGCCGCTCCCGGTCGGCGTCCAGGGCGACAGCCCGTCGTGGATGAAGAGATCCCGGCAGCGACGACGCTGGACCTTCCCGCTGGAGGTCTTGGGGATCGTCCCGTGAGCGATCAGCACCAGGGCGTGGAGCTGCAGGCCGTGCCGTGCCGAGATCCCCTCCCTGACCGCCGGCACGATCTCGCTGGCGACCTCCGGGGCGGCGCTGCGGTGGACCTCTTGCACCACCACGAGCTCCTCCATCCCCTCCACGTCGACGGAGAAGGCGCAGCCGCAGCCGACCCGGAGGGAGGAATGGGCGTTCTGGACCGTCGCCTCGATGTCCTGCGGGTAGTGGTTGTGTCCCCTGACGATGATCAGATCCTTCAGGCGCCCGGTCACGTACAGCTCGCCCTGGTGGACGAACCCCAGGTCGCCGGTCCGGAGGTAGGTCCCCCCGTCCGCCTCCGTCAGCGACGCCTCGAAGCACCCCTGGCTCTGATCGGTGCCCCGCCAGTACGAGTCGGCCACGCTCTCCCCCCTGAGCCAGATCTCTCCGACGGAGCCCGGCGGTAGCTGGAGCGACCGCTCGGCGTCGACCACCCGCAGGTCGAGGCCCTGGCGAGTCCAGCCGCAGCTCACGAGCCGGGTCGCTCCGGCGGCCGGGCCCTCCGGACACGGCACGGCCACGCCTCGGCGAAGGTGCTCGGAGCTGACGGAGAGCACCCGGGGCGCCACCATGCGACGGCCGCCGGTGACCAGCAACGTTCCCTCGGCCAGGCCGTAGGTGGGGTACAGCGCCGCGGCCCGGAAGCCCGCGGGCCGGAGCTTCTCGGCGAACCGCTCCAGCGTCCGGGGCCGCACCGGCTCGGCCCCGTCGAACGCCAGGGTCCACCTGGACAGGTCGAGCTCCGCCACCTCCTCGTCGGAGACGCGGCGGGCGCACAGCTCGTAGGCGAAGTTCGGCGCGGCGCTGACCGTGGCGCCGAACCGGGAGAGCGCCCGGAGCCAGCGGACCGGCTTCTGGAGGAAGTGCAGCGGCGACATCAGGATGCTGCGCCCCTCCACGAGGGGAGGCACCACGACGCTCCCGATCAGCCCCATGTCATGATAAAGAGGATGCCAGCTCACCAGGCAGTCCTGTCCGGACTCCTGGGAAGCACCGCCGGACAGGACGTCGTGGATCGTCCGGACGTTGGCCATCAGGTTCCGGTGCCGGATCACGACCCCCTTGGGCTCCGCGATCGACCCGGAGGTGTACTGGAGGAAGGCGACGGTGTCCGGATCGATCCTCGGGGCCTGGACGTCCCGGGCGCGGTCCGGGTCGATGGCGTCCGTGGCCACCCACTTCATGGAGCGGAGCGACGAGTACAGCAGCCGGGGCAAGAGCGATCTCTTCAGGAGAGCCGCGGTGCTCAAGGCGCACGGCGCCGCGACGTTCGAGGCGATCGCCAGGAGGGTGTCCTTGCCCCGACGGCCCAGCGGCGGATAGACCGGAACGGCCACGAAGCCGCCCAGGAGGCATCCCCAGAACGCCGCGACGAAGTCGAGCCCCGGCTCGAACAGGAGCAGCACCGGAAGGCCGGGCTTCAGCCAGCGGGAGAGCTCCGCCGCCACGGCCCGGGATCTCGCCATCAGATCGGCCCGGGTCAGGGAGCGCTCTTCGAGCTCGCCGTCCGCGAGGAACGTGAACGCGACGGTCCCGGGCTCCCGGGAGCAGCGCTCTTCCAGGAGAGCCACGACGTGAGGGGCGCTCGCGAGATCCACCGGCGTGAACTCCTGAGGGGACAGGGGACGACAGATCCCCGGGGTGAGCTGGGATTATATCTCAAGTTCGACGGGATCGGAGCCAGGACCCCGCAGATCGGTCGCGGGCTGCCCGCCGGGCCAGCCGAGCCGGCTGGACAGGATCGCCAGGACCTGCGTATGTTGTCCCCATGTCAGACGCGATGCACCTGGGAATCCCGATCGAGAGACTCACCAAACACCTTGTCAGCGACGACCAGGCGCTCCGGCGGGTGGCAGCCGCTCTGATCGCGCAGGTCCTGTGCTTCCTGGACGAGGTGCCGCCGGAGGTCGGGCTCGCCGCCCACGACGAAGACTCCGTGGTCAGCGACCTCGTCCGCGAAGCGCTCCGGGCCGCGGATCGCGAGCTGCCTGCCGCGCCGGTCGAGCCGCCCGGCGGCTCCATCATCCGGGGGGGGCCATGGCCCTCGCCGCGAGACCGGTGGCGCCAGATTCGATCGGTCGACGCGCGCAAGGGCGTGACCCTGGAGACTTTCCAGGAGCTCTGCCAGCTGGCAGTACGGGGCGAACCGGGGCTGCGCTGGCCCTCGCTGCTGTCGCTCAAGGACCTGGCGTGGTTCTCGTCGCACTGGACACCGGACCTGGTGCCCCTCCTTCCGGGGCTGGCCGCCGACCTCGCAGCGACGCTGGCCGGCGCCGACGAGATCACCCGCGCACTCACGCTCGACGTGCTTCGCAACCTGGGGCCCCAGGCAGCCGTCGCCGTGGACACGCTGCTGGCCATGCTCGCCCGGGAGGTGCCAGGGCTGGACTCGCTGTTGCTCTCGACTCTGGGGAGCATCGGGTCCGCCGCCTCCGGCGCAGCGCCGCTGGTGCTCGACCGACTGGTGAAGCTGGAGCAACAGGAGCCGGTGGACGAGGAGCGGCAGTCCTTCTTGCACCTCACCCTGCAGAAGATCGAGGCGTCCTCGCCGTCGACGCTGGAGTGGCTGGAGCAGAGGGCGCGCCTCTCCAGCGGTGAGTCCCGCCGACTCGCCGTCGAGTCGCTGGGTCTTCTGGGCCGGTCCGACGCCGGGTTGGCCTCGCTATTCCTCGACCTCGTCCGGCAGGACGAACCGAAGCTCCGCGACGCGGCGATCGTCGCCCTCGGGAACCTCGGGGTCTCCACCCCCGAGGTCGTGGAGATCCTGGGACGTCTCCTCACCGCGCCTCCTGGCAGGCGGCTGCCCCGTCCGCGGCCCGGGAAGCCCCCGTCCTCCGACAGAGAGGCTGCCGTGCAAGACGCCGCGATGATTCTCAAGGAGATGAGCGAGCGGGCGGCAGACCCGCTGAAGGACTCCCGCGCGGAAGCTGCTGGGGCTCTGGGGAAGCTGCGCTGCCGCGCACCGGAGATCGTCAGCGCCCTGACCTCGGCGGCGCGCGATCCGGACGATCACCTGCGCCTGGAGGCTACCCGGGCCCTGGGCGACATCGGTGTGGCCGACCCTGGTGTGATCGGCGCCCTGATCGCCAACCTCGACGATTCCGAGATCTGTGCCACGGCTGCCCACGCGCTGGGGCGGCTGGGCCCGGCCGCGCGGGACGCTCTGGAAGCGCTTCGGCGCATCGCAGTTCACGCGGACCCGGGCGACTGCTGGCTCCTCGGTCCGGTCAACGAGGCGATCGAGGCCATCTCCGCCCGGCCGGCACTGCGCCTGGCCGGTCACGACGAGCACGATGAGGGCAAAGTCCCAAAGAGCCGCGGGTGATGCAGAGAGGCTCATGCAGGCGAACGCCCTGGGGCAGGCAGCGGTTCGGTGGTTGGCGTTCGAGGTGTTCCCAGGCGGTGAGACTTGAGGATGCCGGCGCGGACCTCCTCTGGAGCCTGTTTTCGGGTCGTGCGTCGCCGGCCGGGCAGCGGCCCGAGGGCGCCCGGCCGACCGAGGCCACGACCTGTCCTCGATGAAGGCCGCGTAGCGGAGAGAGTCCTGTCGCGGTGCCGGGCGATCAGTTGCCTGATCTGCCGAACCTCGGCAACCCCGAAAAGCTGGAGTTTCCGTCCGCAGGCCCGCCCCGTCACGATTTCCAGGACTTTGCCCGAGCCCTGTCACGACGAGGGGTGATCCGGACCGGGGGGCTGCCTCTGGTGTATACTGATCACCTCACGAGGGGACCAGATGAACAGGCTGATCGTTTCACTCCTGACGCTGATCCTGTGCTGCCCGCTCCTGGCCGCGCCGGGCCCGGCGGCCGAAGAGGAGACCTCGGAAGCGGAGGCGCCGGTGCCGACGGCATCAGGGGCGCCTCCGGCGCCGACCGCCAGCGCCGACCCCATGCCCAGGACCCGATCGGTGGCGGAGAGCGAGGTCTCCACTGAGCCCGAGGAGCCGGCGGTACGGATGACCCTGAAAGAGGTCCTGGCGATCGCGATCCGGCAGGGCCGGGAGGCGAAGCAGGCCAAGGAGGAGCTGGCCAGGGAGTACCAGTCGTACAACTTCGTCGGTGCCGGTTACCACCCCCAGGGCACGGCGTCCATCGACAGCCAGGACACCAACCAGCTCAAGGTCTCCAAGAAGCTCTCCGAGGGCGCCAAGCTCTCGGTGGAACATAACCACGGCTCCGACGGGTCCGAGAGCCGCACCTTCACCGTGGACCATGCCCTGTTTCTGAACAACGCCTTCGACGAGCGGATCGCCAGCCTCCAGTACGCCGTGGCCCGCCAGAACTACCGGACCCGGATGGAGGAGTACAAGCTCACGGTGATCAGGAGCTTCTTCGATCTGGTGAGGGCCCAGGAGCAGCTGAAGACCCAGCAGGCCGGCGTGCAGAGGAGCTCCGACCTGGTGGCGGTGGCCAAGGCCCGGTACGAGCTGGGCACGGCCAACAAGATCGACGTGCTGAACACGGAGGTCGACCTGGCCACCTCCACGAACCGGGTGCTGGCCCAGCGCCAGCAGGTCGCCAAGGCACGGGACACGCTGCTGGACCAGATCGGGTTGCCGCTGGACACGCCGCTGGCCGCGGTGGATCCGCTCCGGATGCAGAAGCCGGCCGAGCCGGGGCCGGGGTGGTACCGGTCCGAGCTGGAGGCGGAGCGGGGCAAGACCGAGGTGGCCCGCACCCGGATGACCGAGGCCCTCTACAAGACCTACCCGGACGTGAAGATCAACGCCGCGGTCACCGACGACGCCCGGAGCGGGGAGCCCGACGTGACCGCCTCCGTGCGGTACAACTTCCCGCTGGGGACCGCCCCGGCGGACCACGACTACCGGCGGCTGAGGCACGACCATCAGAGCGCCATGCTCACCCAGCAGGAGCGACAGTTCCAGGTGGCCAAGGAGAAGCGGGACATCCTGCGCACCCTGGCCACCAAGGAAGAGTCCGTCAAGGTCGCCTCCCAGGCCGTGGCCAACGCCACGGAGAGCTACGAGGCGAGCCAGGTCTCGTTCCAGCGCGGCATCATCTCGTCGATCGACCTGAGAACCTCCCAGGCCAACCTCACCAACGCCAGGGACAACTACGTCTCGCTCCTGATCGACTACCAGCTGGCGATCTACCAGTACCGGCGGGCCTACGGGGGAGAGCTGTGATCCGGCTGGCCGTCGCCGCGGTGCTGGTGCTGGCCGGACTCCTGTTCGCGGTCCGACCCAGGGGCGAACAGACGCTGGCGCTGGCGGTCCACCGGGCCAGGGTCGCCGACCAGGTCGTGAGCCTCGAGGCCTCGGGCGCACTGGAGCCGGAGACCGAGAAGGTGGTGACCGTACCCCGGGAGGCGGCCGGCGGCGAGATCGAGGAGATCGTCGAGGAGGGGACCATCGTCGAGAAGGGGGCTGTGCTCGCCCGGCTCTCCACGGACAGGCTGGAGAAGGCGGAGCGCGGCGCCAGGAACGATCTCAAGGGCAAGGAGGCGGAGCTCGGGAAGACCCGGCGCGACGGGATCGTCGCCGGCGCCGAGGACCAGCAGAAGGTCGCCGACAGGACCAGCGACCTCACGAAGAACAGGAAGGAGCTGGCGTACCTGGAGGGAGGCCCCGATTCCCGGACCGTGAACGCCCTGTCGCTGAAGATCGAGAAGGCCCGGCTGGACGAGAAGTACCTGACCGGCCGGCTCGCGGCGCAACAGGAGCTGAAGAACCGGGGCTTCCTGTCGGAGCTGGACTACGAGTCGATCAAGACCGACCTGACCAAGGCCAGGCTGGACCTGACCAAGCAGGAGAACCTGCTGGCGCTGCAGCGGGAGGGCCCGCTGCCCCAGGAGCGGGAGCGCTCCCGGACCCTGGTGACCAGGTTCAGCCACGACCTGGACCTGGCCAGGAAGCAGGCCACGAGCCAGGTGAAGCTCAGGGCGCTGGCCGCGGCCAAGAAGGAGGCGGAAATCGCGGACCGGGCCGCTTCGCTGGACGAGGCCCGTCGCAAGAAGCGCCGGGCCACCCTGACCGCTCCGATCGCCGGGATCGTCGTGTACGCCGGCAGCATGTTCGGGACCCGCATCGAGGTCGGGGCCGACGTGTGGCCCGGCATGCAGCTCGTCAGGGTGATCCAGCCGGGCGCGCTCAGGGCCCAGGTCCAGATCAACGAGCGCTGGATCGACCGCGTCAAGGTGGGACAGCCGGCCCGGGTCTTTCCCCTGGGCCGCTCGGCGGCGTGCCCGGCCAGGGTCCACTCGATCTCCCGGATCGCCGACCCCCGAGACCAGAAGGACCCCTCGAGCCCCCGGGACTTCACGGTGGTGCTGCTGCTGGAACGGGTCGGGCCGTCAGGGACGGTCCGGGGGGGGGCAGGGGGGCCGGCGCGCGGCAACGGCCCGGAGCTCAGGCCGGCGCTGCTCTGCACGGCCACCATCGAGGTGGCCCGGCCCAGGGCGGTGGCGAGGCTCCCGGTGGACCTCGTCAGGAGCCGCGACAAGAACCAGGTGGAGCTCGCGGCGCTGAGGGCCGGCAAGGCCGTTCGGTTCAAGGCGACGGTGGTCGAGGAGGCCCCCGATCACGTCTACGTCACCGGGGTGCCCGACGGCACGGACCTGCTGTTTCTCGACCCATGAACGCGGAGCCGGTCCGGCAACCCCGACGGCTGGCGTCGGTCCTCGCGGCGCTCCTGGTCCTTCTGCTGCTGGCGCTCCTGGCGATCCGGAAAGGCCCCGGGGAGGCCGCGGCGATGCGCCGGATGAAGGTCAAGACCCACCCCTATCACCGGACGCTCCGCGTCATGGGGCTGTTGAAGTCCAGCGATTCGTTCCGCGCCCATGCCGGGTTGGGCGGGGTCTTGTTGAAGATGCCCAAGGAGGGCAGCCGCATCAAGAAGGGGGAGCTTCTGGCCCGGTTCGAATCCCAGGAGTACGAGGACGAGGCTCTGGAGAAGTCGCTCACCCGCGACTCCGTGCGGCTGGAACGGGAGATCAAGAAGAACGACCTGGACTTCGAGGCCTACGAGGTGTCCAACCGCGTCAAGGCGATGGAGCAGGAGCTCCTGGTGGCCAGGAAGGGCCAGGAGCTCGTGGAGACCGGCATCGCGGCGGCGGAGTACGTCCAGCTGTCTTGCCAGATGACGGCCAGCGAGGTGCTGGCCCGGACGCTCGCTCGATGGCTCACGGAGATGAAGCCGTACCGGTCCAGGGGTTTCGTGTCGCAGGAAGAGGAGGAGAAGACCGCGACGCGCCTCGGCACCGAGAAGCTGTCCGGGCAGGCGCTGTCGCTGGAGCGGTCCGTGGTCGCCTCCGGAGCCACGCCGGACAAGAGGGCCCAGGCCGAGCGGGACGTGGTCGTGGCCGAGTCGGCGTTGAAGGTGGCCCAGGTCAAGCACTCCACCTTCGAGAAGCGCCGGGCCGACGGGTTCGCCGAGATCGACACCAAGATCCTCGGGCTCGACGAGGAGCTGGCGTACGCGTCCAGCCAGGTCGCCAAGGCGCATGTCACCTCGCCGGTGGACGGCATCCTGATCTACGGCAACGCCGGAGACGAGATGGGGCGCCCCCGCAAGGTGAGAGAGGGGATCACGGTCCACCGCGGCGTGGTGTTCGCCGAGGTCGTGGTCCCCGGCCGGGTGGAGCTCTACCTGGAGTTCGGCCAGTCCGACGGGCCGCTGGTCCGGGAGGGGATGCCGGTGGAGTTCCAGGTCGACGCCTACCCGGACCTGCGGTTCGCGGCGAAGCTGACCCAGGTGCGGGCTGCGTTCGGCGGCACCGGGCTGGCGCGGTGGCTCTACCCGGAACCCCGGCGCCTCGCGGCCAAGGCGAAGGTCGTGGACCAGGACGAGCGGCTGCTCCCGGGGATGACGGTGACGGCGGACGTCACCGTGGAGGAGCGCCCCTCGGCGCTGTGGATCGACACGGCTTTTCTCGACGAGGACGGCCAGGTGCGGCTCGCCGACGGCTCCTCCAGGAAGGTCAAGACCGGCTACGTGAAGGGGCAGGAGGTCGAGGTCGTCTCCGGGCTCGCTCGCGACGAGGAGATCGTCGCGCCGGCGGTGGCGCGGAAGGCGCCGACCGATCAGGTCCCGGTCCGCGTGGCCAGGAAAGCCCTGTCGCTCACCCTCTCCGAGACCGGCACTCTGGCCGCCCACAAGGTCCACGACATCGCGCCGCGAGACCTGGAGGGCGACGCCATCATCCAGATGATGGTCCAGGAGGGGACCTCGGTCAAGAAGGGGCAGGTGATCGCCCAGCTCGACAAGCAGGCGCTGGAATCGAAGCTCAAGGAGAAGAAGCTGGAATTCACCGTGGCGGAGAAGGAGCGCGCCGTGGTGACGGAGCAGGCCCACGTGGACCTCAACACGCTCAAGCAGGCGCTGGAGGTGGCCGCCCTGGACTATCGCGCCGCCCAGCTGGACGCCGAGCTGGTCCACCTCGGGAAGAAGCCCCGGGAGCTCGAGAACCTCCGGATCGACCTGGACTCGGCGGCGGCGGAGATCGCCCTGATCCAGAAGAAGCTGTCGCTGAAGGACGAGCTGGCCAAGAAGGGGTACGTGTCGGATCAGGAGATCAAGGACCTCAGGCAGAACCTCCTGACCCGGCAGGTGGCGCTCGAGGTGGCCAAGGTGAACCTCCAGCTGGCCAGGCGCGGCGCCACGACGCTGGAGCGCCAGAAGGCGCTGGCGACCCGGGAGAAGTCCCGGCTCAACCACGAGCTCGCCCGGGCCAAGCTGGCCTCCAGGAAGCAGAAGCGGGAGCTGGAGCTCGCCAAGGCCGAGCTGGGAATCCGGAAGGCGAACCTGGCCCTGCGGCGGCTGGAGCGCATGATCGTCGAGTGCACCGTGACCTCGCCGGCCCACGGCACGGCGATCCGGTCGGAGACCTGGACCAACGACGGCCTGCGCAAGTTCCAGGAGGGCGACACGGTCCGGCGCGCCCGGACGTTCATGCGCGTGGCGGACCTGGAGCGGTTCAAGGTCACGGCGTACCTCCCGGAGGAGCGGGTCAACCTGATCAAGGTGGGACAGAAGGCCAGCTTCACCCTCGCCTCGTTCCCCTCGGAGGCGTTCCCCGGGACCGTGGAGCTCGTGGGACGGGTGGCGCAGGAGAAGCCCGGCGACAGGTGGAGCTGGAGCGACCTGCTGGCGGACCGGGTGTTCGACCTCGAGATCGCCACCCCGGTGGTGCGGCCGCGGTTCCAGCCCGGCCTGTCGGTGAGCTTCGACGTGCAGGTGGGGAAGGTGCCCGACGCCCTCGTGGTGCCGATCCAGGGCCTGCACTTCGACGGGGACGGACCGTACGTCTGGATGGCGTCCGGCGAACAGAGGCGGATCGAGGCCAGGGAGGAAGAGAAGGGCGAGGTCCGCGTGACCAGAGGGTTGAAGGAGGGTGAGACGATCCTTGTCCCGCGAGAAGATCGTTGAGGCCGTCGGGCTCACCCGGGCGTTTCCCATGGCCGACGGCGAGTTCGTGGCGCTGCGCGACGTCTCGTTCGCCATCGAGCCGGGGGAGTTCGTCTCGATCATGGGCGCATCCGGTTCCGGCAAGTCGACCCTGCTCAACCTCCTGGGCTGTCTGGACCGCCCCACGTCGGGGCACTTGCGCCTCCGGGGGACCGACACGCGCGAGCTCGATGACGCGCACCTCTCCCGGGTCCGGAACAGCACCATAGGCTTCATCTTCCAGTCGTTCAACCTGATCGCCCCGGCCACGGTGCTGACCAACGTGACGCTGCCGCTGGTCTACGCCCGGACGCCCCGGAAGGACCGCAACAGTCGCGGCATGGCGCTCTTGAGAGCCGTGGGCCTCGAGGCCAAGGCCGCGTCACGACCCAACCAGCTCTCGGGCGGCCAGTGTCAGCGGGTGGCCATCGCCCGCGCCCTGGTGAACCGGCCCGCGCTGCTCCTGGCCGACGAGCCCACGGGCAACCTGGACTCCCGGACCGGGATGGAGATCCTCAGGCTCATGCGGGCGATCCACGAGCACGGCGTGACCATCGTGATGGTGACCCACGATCTCAAGCTGGCCCATTTCACCCAGCGGATCCTCACGATCCACGACGGCGAGCTCGACGCCGACGAGCGGATCACTCCGGAGCCGCTGCCGCAGGGGGAGATCTCCCTGGCCGACCTGTACCCGATCCGGCACGACGCGGCGCCTGGAACCGAGGTGACGCCGTGACGCAGGTCATCGAGGGGTTCATCATCGGCCTCGCCGGTCTCACCACTCACATGACGCGGTCGCTCTTGACGATGCTCGGCATCATCGTCGGCGTCGCGGCGGTGATCGCGATGATGGCCATCGGCAGCGGGGCCAAGGAAGAGACCCGGCGGCAGATCGAGGCGTACGGAGCCACCACCCTGTTCGTCCGGTCGGTGAAGCTGCCCCAGGAGAAGCTCCAGAAGGCGAAGCGAGCGCTCTCCGTGGGGCTCGCCGTATCGGACGGAGAGTACCTCCAGGAGATCTTCCCGTTCGTGGTGGGGGTGGCGCCGGAAGCCATGTTCGACGAGAAGATCCGGTATCGCGGCCGGGAGCCCAAGGGGCAGCTCGTCGGGGTCGACCCCCGGTACTTCTCCCTCACGGGCCAGCAGACGACCCGCGGCCGGCTCCTGCTGCAGCAAGACGTGGACGAGTTCCGGCGGGTCTGCGTGCTGGGCCCCCAGCTGGCCCGGGAGCTGTTCGTCCAGGAGGACGCCCTGGGCAAGTCGGTCCGGGTGGGGTCGCTCCGCCTCACCGTGGTCGGCGTGACGCGTCGCTCCATGGACCAGCACGACGAAGGAGCGCCCAGACCGGGGCAGCAGGGTCAGGGCAACGGCGCCCTGGCGATCAAGAGCCGCGAGGTGGCCCGGGACCTGTACATCCCGATCTCCCTGATGCTCACGGCGTTCCCCCGGTTCAAGGAGAACAGCGACTCGGACGCGGACCCCACGTACCACCGGATCAAAGAGCTCATCGTGAAGGTGGACCGGCCCCAGTCCGTGGCGGTGGCCAAGCAGGCGATCACGAAGGTGCTGCTGCGGCGTCACGGTCAGGCCGACGACTTCGAGGTGGTGGCGCCGCTGGAGATCCTGGAGCAGTCGAAGAAGGCCCAGGAGATCTTCAACCTGGTGATGGCGCTCATCGCGGGTCTGTCGCTGGTGGTGGGCGGGATCGGCATCATGAACATCATGCTCGCCACGGTGACGGAGCGCACCCGGGAGATCGGGGTGCGTCGGGCCATGGGGGCGACCCAGATGGACATCCTGATCCAGTTCCTGATGGAGGCCACGGTGATCTCCGTCACCGGGGGGCTCCTGGGGATCGTGATGGGCGTCGGCATCGCCCGGATCGTCGGGATCGTCCTGGGCTGGCGGACCATCACCACGGTGTTCTCCATCGCCCTGGCGTTCGGGGTGTCGGTGGTGGTGGGCATCCTGTTCGGGCTGTTCCCGGCCCGGGTAGCCGCCCAGATGGACCCGATCGCGGCGCTCAGGTACGAATGAGCATCACCCGGATCCCCTGTTTCTCCACCTGTCCCTCCGCGCCTTTGGGAAACCCGATCCACGGCCGAGGGCTGATCACAGGCACCCCCCTGCCGACCCGGTGATCGATCCCGCCTGCCCGACCGACCGCTACTTCGACGGGTCCACGACGATCGTGGCGGTGGAGCCGTCGGAACGCTGGATCACCACGGCCCGCCGGCGGATCTCCAGGATCCTCCCGAGACCCGGGATCGTGCCGCCCACAGTGTAGGTGCCGGCGGTGGTCATCACCTGGCCCCGACCGCTCATGAACAAAACCCCGATGATCTGTCTGTCCTGCGGTCCGGAGCTGGACCGGCCGAACCAGGAGCCGAACCAGCCGGAACCGAATCTCGGAAATTCGAAGCTCGGCCGGGGGAGGTTCAGCACGGCGCACAGCC
>JACQZM010000427.1 GCA_016213885.1 Candidatus Rifleibacteriota bacterium
GCGGATCGCCAGGGCAGGGGTGGAGCTCGGCGGGGACAACCCCCGGGCGCTGGCGCTGCTGGTCCTCGTGGTCGTGGCGGTGCTGTTCATGCTCCAGAACGGCCTCGGCGCGATCGTCGTGGTCGGCGTCGTGACGCTCCCTCTGCTGCTGTCGCTCCGGGCCGCCCCGGAGGCTTGCGCCGGCCTGCTGCTCATGGGCGTCAGCCTGGGGGGGATCCTCAATCCGGCCGGCTGGACCCTGTACCTCGAGCTCCTCGGGATTCCTCGCCGCCAGGTGATCGGTTTCGCCCTGCCGTTCTTCGGCGCGGCGCTCCTGGTGGGCCTGACATTCGTTCTCAGGGAGTTCCCCGGTCGGACCGGGTCGAGCGGCCCGCGGTTCTCGCCGCGCTGGATCACCGTTCCCCACCCGGCGTCCCGCCTCTCCGCGTTCCGACGCCTCGCGAGGACCATCGAGAGCCTCTTCCACTCCGACCCCACCGGAGCCAGACCGATACTGGTTCTCACGCCGCTCTTGCCGATCCTGCTCGTCGTGGTGGCCGGGATCGCCGAGGTGCCGGCTCTGCTGGCGTCGCTGGTGGTGGCGGTGGCGCTCCATTCCGGCCGTCGCCGGATCGACCTGGTGGTGGCGTCGGTGCTCGAAGGGGTGGCCGGCGTCTTGCCCGTGATCGCCGTCCTGATCGGGCTCGGAATGTTGCTCCAATCGCTCGCCTTGCCGGTGTCGCCGTCGGACCAGCCGACGTTCCACCAAGCTCCGGCCGCGCTGGTGGGCCAGGGCGGCCTTCCCGTGCCCGGGGCGTCGGCGCTGATCAGGCACGTGGATCTGCCGATCCCCAGGGCCGCCGAGCAGCCCCGCGTGGCGGCGGTGACGCGGGTGCTGGAGCCCCTGGCGAAGCGGTTCGTGCCCACGGGCCCCTGGATGTACGTGGTGGTGTTCGCCCTGCTGGCTCCGCTGGCGCTCTTCCGCGGCCCGCTCGACAGCTCGGGCATGGGATCGGGCCTGGCCGCCGCCATGGTCGGCACCGGGGGGATCGGCGCGCCGCTGGTGATGGGGATCGTCGGCGCGGTCGGGCAGGTCCATGGGGTCTCCGATCCGACGAACCCCCAGACCATCTGGGCCGCCGTCCACCTTCGCGTTCCCGCCATGAGGATCCTCGCGAAGACGCTGCCCTACTCGCTGGCGATCGCTCTCCTCGGGCTGGTGCTGTCGGCCGTGGTGTTCCGGGGGCACTTCCGCTAGGTGCGGACGAAGCGAGGAGAGTCGGCCGTCGCCGGGTCACGATCGTTGGAAGCCGAGGTGCGCCGAGCGCTGTGAGCGATTCCGACTCGAAGGTCCCCCCGGGGGAAGTGCGACCCCGGCCCGTGACCACTCTCTCCGAGGCCGACGGACCGGCCAGCCCGCCTGGCCGGCGTCTGGACGGCGAAGGCTCGGCCGGGGCTCCGCCGCCTGGCGAAGCGACCGGGCGCACCACCCTCGTTCCGGTGTCGCCGGAGTCGCCCGGGGAGCTTCCTTCCAAGGATTCCATCCTGGCACCTCCGAGAACCTCTCGCTTCTACTCGACGCTGGCCGGCCAGGAGTCCGAGGAGATGACGTCGCTGCGCAACAAGCTGCGGAGCACCGTCGGCCACGAGGCCGGGACCACCGGCTTCCGCACGGCGCCGTACCCGAGCCGGTCCAGGGAGACCCGGCGGGGACTGACGGAGCCGGTGGTGTTCCGGACCCTCTCGGAGGCCGCCCTGGAGACCCGGGCCGAGACGCTGGCCGGCTCGGCGGCGGAGCGCGAGGACGAGCTCCTGGAAGACCTTCCGGATCCTCCGGCCGTGGAGTACGTCGCCGACGGCTCGGATCAGCCCTACCTCCAGGAGATCCGGGAGCTGCTCCCGGGCCTCGAGCAACGTGCCCGCGCCGACGCCGAGAACGCCGAGCTGTGGCAGGCGCTGGGGGAGGGCCAGCTGGCCGTGGGCGACGCCCAGGCAGCGGCCCGGAGCTTCGAGGCCGCGGTCGCCATCACCCTGTCGAACCCCGAGCACATGCTGCTGCTGGCCAGGGCCCGGTTCGCCGTCGGCGAGTTCGGAGCGGTCGTCGACCTCGTCAAGGACGCCCTGAAGCACGAGCCGCGCCGGACCCGACCCTATCTGCTCCTGCTGGCCGAGGCGTACCAGAAGCAGGGGATGTTCGACCAGGAGGTCGACACGTGCGTCGAGGCCCTCCGGGGCGCCCCCAAGGAGGCGGCGCTGCTGTTCAGGCTGGGTCTCGCCTACACCCATCGGGGGCTGTCCGAGCTGGCGTACAGGGCGTTCACCCTGGCGCTCAGGGAGGACCCGGAGCTGCACGAGGCCCGGCTGAACCTGGGCGCCCTGCTGAGGAGCCAGGGCAGCACCGCCCTGGCGATCCGCACGTTCCGGGAGGCTCTGCAGAGACGACCCGACTCCTGGGAGGCGTACTACAACCTGGGGTTCCTCTACGCCCAGATCAAGGCCCACGCGCGGGCCATCTGGGCCTACCGTCGGGCGTTCAGGGCCTGCCCGTTTCCCGAGGCTCTCTCGGCCATCAGCTACAACCTCGGGATCGTGTGCGTCCAGATGAAGCTCTGGAGGGAGGCCGCTGACGCCTTCAGGAACGCCACGGACTACAAGCCCGAGAAC
>JACQZM010000060.1 GCA_016213885.1 Candidatus Rifleibacteriota bacterium
GCGTCGTCACCTTCAACGTCCGCGGGCGACTTCCCGCGGGACGCCACCAACTTGCGGTGGTCGCGACCAGCAACGGCGCGTCCTTCACCACCGGCTATACCCCGGTCGCTTACGATCACATTCGCCCGCAACGCCTCTACCGCCCGGCCACGTTAGGCATCGAGGCGGTCGATGTGAAGCTGCCGCGCGCCCTGTCCATCGCCTACATCACCGGCGTGGGCGACAACGTCGCCCCGATGCTCGAGCAGCTCATGGGCACCCTGCTCGACCGGAACGGATCCGACATCCATCTCAAGCAGGGTCGGCGCCCCGTGCTCCGACTCGACGGGGAGCTCACGAACCAGGACATCCCGCCTCTCTCCGGCGAGATGATGTGGAGCCTCGTGCAGCTGATCGCCAGCCCCCACGAGTGCGACCAGTTCGAGGAGCAGATGCAGCTCGACACCGCCTACGCCTACAAGGATCGGGCGCGGTTCCGGACGAACATCTACCTCGACCAGCTCGGGATCAGCATCGCCCTGCGACTGATCCCCAGCCGCATCCCCACCTGGCAGGACGTGGGCCTCCCCAAACAGGGGCGCGACCTGGTGTTCAAGGGGCACGGCCTCTTCCTGGTGACCGGCCCGACCGGGTCCGGGAAGACCACCACGATCGCCGCGCTGATCAGGGAGATCAACGAGCGTGAATACAAGCACGTGGTGACCATCGAAGACCCGATCGAGTTCATGTACAAGGACGACAAGTGCACCATCACCCAGCGAGAGGTGCCGGTCGACACCCCGTCGTTCGCGGCCGGCGTTCTCGACGCCCTTCGCCAGGACCCGGACATCATCCTCGTCGGAGAGATGAGAAACCTCGAGACCATGGCGACGACGCTGCTGGCAGCCGAGGCCGGGAAGCTCGTCATGGCGACAGTGCACACCACCTCGGCGTACCAGACCGTGGAGCGCATCCTGAACGCGTTCCCCGCGGAGCAGCAAGGGCAGGTGCGGTTCCAGCTCGCGGCGACCCTCGTGGGCATCGTCTCCCAGGTTCTGGTTCCCAAGAGGGGCGGGGGTCGCTCCGCGGCGTTCGAGCTCATGGTGGCCAACGAGGCGATCCGGGCGTCGATCCGGGACGCGAAGCCCTACCTCATCCAGAACGCCATCGAGACCGGGGCGGCCCTGGGGATGCGCTCCCTGGACCAGGCGCTGGTCGAGCTGCTCGACAACGGCGCCATCAGCTACGAATCGGCGTTCGAGAAGTGCCAGAACCCGGCCAATTTCCAGAAGCTCGAGGCCAAGTACAAGGGGGCTGGCCAATGAACACGTTCGCCGATGTCATCAAGACCGCCTACGACCACAAGTACTCCGACATCCACCTCAAGGGCGGGCTGGGTATCTACCACCGGAAGGGCGGCCGCATCCTGAGGAACGTGGATCTCGACATCCCTCCCGACAAGATCGAGGAGGTGATCCAGACCACTCTGGATGACCGGTGTCGGCGATCGCTCGCCAAGCATCGGAAGATCGACTACTCGCTCCAGGTGCTGCCGGAGATCCGCGCCCGCGGCAACGCCTTCTATCAGAGAAAGGCGCTGTGCGGGATCTACCGCATCATCCCCACCAAGGTTCCCAGCATCAAGGATACCGGGCTCCCTCCGATCCTGAGGGATTTCGCCCTGCGACCGCGTGGCCTGGTCATCGTGGCCGGTCCGGCGGGCTCCGGCAAGACCACGACCGCGGCGGCGATGATAAACGAGATCAACATCTCGGTCCGGCGCCACATCGTCACGATCGAGGACCCGGTGGAGTTCATCTTCGTGGACGACAAGTCCGTGATCACCCAGCGGGAGATCGGCACGAACTCCCTGTCGTTCCAGATGGGGCTGAAGGGATCGCTCCGCCAGGACCCGGACGTGGTCTTCATCGGAGAGATGCGCGACCTGGAGACCGTCTCGACGGCGATCACCATGGCCGAGACCGGCCACCTCGTCATCTCGACGATCCAGACGATCGGGGCGTGCGAGGTGATCGACCGGATCGTGAACATGTTCCCGCCGCAGCAGCAGGAGCAGATCCGGACCCAGCTCTCGCTGAACACCCAGGGCATCGTTTCGCAGATGTTGCTCCCCAAGGGCGAGAACGCCAACGAGATGGTGGCCGCCATCGAGATCTTGAACCCGACGTTCGCCCTCCGCGCCCTGATCCGGAAGGGCGAGGTGGTGAAGATCAAGGGCGCCCTGGAGACCTCGGTGAGAGACCACTGCATGCCGGGGAAGATGGCCGTGGAGGAGCTGTTCAAGAAGAAGCTCATCAACGAAGCCACCAAGGCGATGGCGCTGGACTACATGAAATAGTCGTCCGGCAGCGGTCAGCGACGGCCCTCGAGGCCCTTGATCCAGACCGCCTGGGTGCCGTCTTTCACGGTGGCGAAGATGTCCACCGTGCTGAGCGATTCGCCCCGGATCCACGCCGGGTCGAACACGTAGAACCCGGCCTCGTCGTGGCCCACCTTCCAGAGCTCCCGGGCCTTCCGGTGGGGTCGCATGTAGAAGCGGGCTCTGCCCAGCGCCTCCATCATCCTGCCGGCGTCCGCGAAGCGCTGGGCGACCTCGTCCGGTCTGCTGGAGAGCTGCAGCGACTGGGCCTGCGCCTCGCGAAGCGCGTGGAGGACCAGCTCGTGGGCCCTCGCACACTCCCGGTGCAGGTGATCCAGATACTCCGAGGTGTGGACCCAGCTGGCGATCACCGTCTCTTCCGGACTGTCCTGGATCTCCAGGACGTAGGTCTTGTCGAAGCCCAGGATCTGGACGACCTCTTCCAGGTTCAGCTCGACCTCGGGGTCGAAAGCGCCGGTGGAGTACTTGGCCAGCGGCCTCCCGTTCGGGTCGGTCTGGACGTACATCTTCGTCCTGAACGACTTGATCGGGTCGTGGGTCGTCATGTAGTAGTCCATCCGCTGGCTGCCGGCCAGGTGGGCGTACAGGAAGTCGTCGGAGTGCTCCCTGACGTACCGGTTGAGAAGCGGCTCGATCACCCGCCCGTCCCCGCCCGAAGGCATGTCGCTGGGAAGGGTGACGAACGCCACGTAGAGGTCGTCGTAGTCCTCGAAGATGTGGGCTATGGGACGGTTGGTCGGCTGCGTCAGGATGACCTTGGCGTTCAGAAGGTGGTTCGGGTTGAGCACGAGGTAGGGGCGATACTTGGCCTGGAACTCCGAGGAGAGGTGTTCTCGCTCGCAGAGGTCCGTGAAGATCTCTCGCATGCGATGGAGCCAGCCGACATGCTGCCTCGGCGTGCAGCAGAGGAAGTTCGGGGGCTCCACGTTCTCGAGGACGAGGCTCAACCGCTTCGACGGGTTCTTGCAGTACCGGACCATCCAGATCGGTATCCGGTGCCCGTCGATGATCCGTATGATCTCGGCGAGGCAGGGTAGACGGACCCTCTCGTCGGAGCCGCTCAGCTCCAGCTGATGCATCAGGCCCCTGAGCTCCGCCACCAGCCACGGGTTCTTCTCGTCGTACCTGGCGACCTTGTCCTCGAGATCCCGGACTCCCCTGACGAAGTGGTCCAGCAGCTCCACCAGGCTCTGGGTGAAGATGACCCGTCTGTTGTTCGTTATCTGGAGAGCCTCGTCGCTCTTCGGCCAGAATCGACCCGACTTCGGCTTGTCGGTGCCGGGATGGAGGACCACCGCGTCGGCGTTGACCCTCAACGCGAAGTCGATGGCACCGTTGACCTCCCGGATCGACCAGCCCCGGGCCAGCTCGTTCTCGGGCTCCGAAAGGTCGACATCTTGCGTGTGGTACTCGACCTCGTTGGCGCTCTTCTGGCCGAGATCCCAGAGTGGAAGCCCTACAATTCCGCGATGCAACATCCCTGTCTTGTCCTTCGATGAACCCGAACGAGGGGACAGATCGCTATCCTAGCACTGTGGCGCCCGCCTTTTCCACAGGGCTGCGCGCGCGATGGGGCTAAGTTTCGGGTGCGTTGCTCCGATAGGCATGGTGCAAGCAAGGGAGCCTCTGCCTGACGCAGCCCCCCAGACACACCCATAGGCAGGGGCTTCTTGCCTTTCCTGCGACCCCGGACGTCGTGGGCGCCCGGCCTGCGCCGGGGAAGGCGCCCCGAAGGGCCGGCCGCCGGGTCGAACGGACGAGACCCGAATCAGAGCAGGCGGGTCTTCCCCTGCGCCCGGAGCTGATCGACCACGAGGCGCACGTCCTGCGCCCGGCTCTTCGGGCAGACCAGGATGGCATCCGAGGTCTGGACCACGATCAGATCGGAGACCTCGAGCATCGTCACCAGCGGGCCCGACGAGTAGACGATGCAC
Organism: Candidatus Rifleibacteriota bacterium; assembly: GCA_016213885.1. Lineage (GTDB taxonomy): Bacteria > Muiribacteriota > UBA6191 > JACPRK01 > JACQZM01 > JACQZM01. Next base: position 4,315 of record JACQZM010000060.1, read on the forward strand.
CCGGCGCTGTTCACGCACATGGCCGGGCCCACCACCACGTTGCCTTGTTCGTCCGGGGAGAGCACGTCGCCCAGCGCCGACCAGGACCCCACGTCGGACCAGCCCACGTTCGCCGGCGCCACGAGCAGCGCGGCCTTCTCCATGATCCCCTTGTCGATGCTCACCGACGGAAGGCCGGGGTAGACCCGGCGCATCACCCGCTGCCGGGACGGTCCCGGACTGGCCCAGGCGATCTTGTGGAGCCCCGCCGAAAGCTCCGGGAGGTGCTCCGAGATCAGCACCATGAGCGTGCGGACCCGCAGCACGAAGACCCCGCTGTTCCAGAGATGACGGCCCGACTCCAGAAACTGCCGGGCCCGCTCCAGGTCCGGTTTCTCGACGAACGCGTCGGCGGCGCACAGCCCTGGCAGCGCGGAGTGATCGATCGGCGCCCCCACCCGGATGTACCCGTAACCGGTCTCGGGCCTCGTCGGCGTCAGCCCGAAGGTGATCACGGCATCCGTGCTGGCGATCAGCCGCCAGGCGCCCTCGATCAGGGTCTGCCAGCCGGCCCAGTCGACGATCTTGTGGTCCGCGGGGAACAGAGCGATCGCCGCCTTGGGGTGTCTGGCGTGGATCGTGGGCGCGGCGAGCCCGGCGCACGCCGCGGTGTTGCGGCCCACGGGCTCGATGAGCAGGTTGTCCCGGGGCAGCTCGGGGAGGTGCCGGGCGACCGCTGTCGCATGGGCCCTGCTGGTGACCACCAGGATGTGCTCGGGATCGGCCAGCGGGCGGACCCTGTCGAACGTCTCCTGGATCAGGCTGCGCTGCCCCGACAGCTTGATCAGCTGCTTCGGCGTGCGCTCCCTGCTGGCCGGCCAGAACCGGGTGCCGGAGCCTCCGGCCATCAGCACGGCGTACAGAGGGATGGCCGGAAGCGTCGGGTGGACATCCTTGCCATCCGGACCGGTACCCGGGTCGGGCCTTCCCTGCGACACCTTCTCGACTCCCGCCAATGCCGTTGCCGCCCACATCCTGGACGGAGTCGCAGCGTAACAGGTGAGCCGGCCGTGGTCAAGCCGCCGACCGATCGTCGACCCTCAGCGCCCGTCGCGGCGCTGCGCCCTGAGCTCCCCGATCTTCGCCTCGAGCCACGGCGGCGGGTTCGGCGCCTTCCTGGCCGCCTCCATCGACCGGATGGCCAGGTCGAGGTCCTGGCGCCGGAGGTAGATGTCGGCGAGCATGAGGTGAGCCTGACCGAGAGCCGGTTGCAGCTCCACGACCTTCTCGAGGAACCCGGCCAGATCGTCCCTGAGCTCCGGGATGCGGAACAGGGCCACGGCCGTCTGGAACTGGTTCTTGGGCTGGCGCGGCAGATCGCGAAGGGCGGTCTTGCCCTCCGAGATCGCCTCGGCGGCGCGTCCCATCTCCATCAGCGCCAGGGCCAGGTTCGCCCTGATGCCGGCGTTGTCGGGATGGAGCCGGACCGCCTCCCGGAACTCCTTCTCGGATCTCTCGAACTCCCCGATCTTCGAGTAGGCCAGCGCCAGGTAGAGCCGGGCCTCCGGGTTCTCCGGCGACCTGGAGAGGACGTCGCTCAGGTCGCGGACCACCTCGTGGTACCGCTGCCCTTTCATCTACAAGAACGCCAGGGTGACCCTGGCCTCGAGCGCCTACGGCTGCTGCCCGAGCACCACCTTGAGCTCGCGCTCCGCATCGGCGAGCCGGCCCAGAGCCAGGTAGGCCCGCGCCAGGGAGAGCCGCGCGGCCACGTCGCCCGCCTTGATCGACAGGGCCTTCTCGTAGGCCCTGGCAGCGCTTTCCCAGTCCGCCATCAGCTCCACCACGAGCCCCTGATGGACGAAGTTGGCGTCGTCGAGGAACCGGTGGACGATCCTCTTCAGAGATCCCGGCCGAGCGTTGACGAACTCCGGGATGTTGGCCGCCCGCCCCTCGACCGAGAGCCGCTCCAGCAGCACCGGAGGGGCGTCCTGCCCGTTCTCGTCGATGTGGGTGAGCCACAGGTCGGTGTACGGACCTCTCAGCTTGGAGCTGAACACGAGCCACCGGCCGTTGGGCGACCACGAGTGCCACGAGTTCATGCTCGGGAGGTTGCAGGTCATCTTCCGAGGAGCTCCGCCTGCCGTGGGCATGATGTACAGGGTGCTGTCGGGCTGCAGCAGCATGAAGTTCCTGGCCTGGTTGAACACGAGCCATCTCCCGTCCGGAGAGACCCGCGGGAAGTAGTTGCTCATGCCGTTGTGGGAGGCGCCCTTCACGGGTTCGGCCCGACCGCCCTTGCCCCCGTTGTACGGCACCCGGTAGATGTCGAACTGGAAGCCCCGCTTGCCCGTGAGGAACTCCGGGACCAGCTCCATCGGCATGAACACGCCCTTCTGCTCGTCTTCCACGGACATCCGGACCGCCTTGGCCCGGGCGAAGTAGATCGTCTTCCCGTCGGGGCTGAAGGTCGGGTTGGACTGGACGAGCGCCGGGTCGTCGGCCCCGCGGATCGGCGTGAACACCTTCGTGGCAGGATGGTAGTCCACCAGGATCCCCTTGATCGGGAAGAACAGCTGCGAGTACGTCAGGTCGTCCCTGGGGACGAAGACCGAGCGATCCTTGACCGTGCTGACCACGTGACGGCCATCCGGGGAGACCTGGGACAGCAGCCCCAGCGTGGTCATCTTGTCCTCCGGCCGGTACTGGGCCCACGAGAAGATGTGGTTCCGGTCGATCGCCGTCTCGGCAAAGACCGGCACCATGGCGTACGACCCCTTGTCGTTGCCGTAGTCGACGTCCAGGCCCAGGACCTTGCCGTCCTTCGAGAAGGAGTGGCAGTTGCCGCAGACCGGCAGATCTTCCAGCACCACCGGGGCCGGCGTCTCCTCCGAGAGATCGCCGAGGCGCCAGCGAATCGTCGAGGGGTTGCACACCGCGTACTGGAACGGCAGCGGCACATCCCGGTAGAAGACCGGCGCGTCCACGGGCTCCCGGGCGAAGCGCAGCGCCACCGACCCGGCGGCCAGGATGCGCTCCGGGGCGCTCCTGCCGATCTCGAGAACCCGCACCCGGACCGGTGTGTCCGGCCCGACGCCCTTCACCTTCTCCCACAGGTCGCGCCTCGGCCTGTACTTCCGTTCGCCGCACGATGCCAGGAGCAGCTCGGCTCCGGTGGAAGACTCGATCCGGACGACCCAGGCGTCCCCGTCGGGGGAGCCGGGCTTCCAGGTGATCGTGGGGGGGGCCAGGTCCGGGGGAAAGACGGCGCCGTCCAGCGGATGCTCGATCTTCAGGGCGGCCCACTGACCGCCCCTGGCGAAGGCTGCTGCCGCCCGTTCGGCCAGGGGAGACCGCATCGCGAGCCACGCGCCCACGCCGACGATCGCCAGCGCCCCGGCCAGCAGCGCTCTTGGAGATCCTCGGAAGATGGGGCACCACCGTCCTGGCACTCTGGCAGGCCCACCCCGCACCCGACCGGTCAGCTCACCCTGGCCCGATGCCGCACAGGCCCGTCAGGGAAAGGGCAGAGCGAGACGAAGCGTAGCACCCCGCGGCGGTCGTTGGCCAGAGGCTGACGGCCCGGTCGGACGCGCTCACCCGCTCCGCGTGCTTCGCGGGCGAGCCGGGCGGGATCGTTCGACATGGGGGGCCCTTCGCTTCGCTCATCCGCCCCCCAAGCCCCCTCCCGGCTCCCCGTCGAACCGGGTCAACCCTCGTCCGGGGCGGTTCCTCCGGCCCGAGTGGACCCGGGACCGCCGGCGTCGTCGTCGACCTCCCCGGTGAGGAGCCACCGGAGAGCCGGGCCTGCAACGGCCCCCGGACCGGCCCAGTTCGATCCGAAGACCATGACGAGGACCTGCCAGAGGACCCCGAGGAACCAGCCCAGACAGACCGCGTACCAGACGGCCAGGGCCAGAGAGCGGCCCGGGGAGCTGTACCCGAGCTCCACGGCGTTCTTCCCGGGCTCGAGCGGGATCGCCTGGTGGGCCAGGTTGGCCCTGTAGATCGTGACCGGTCGTCCGTTGACCCGGGCGCGCCAGTGTCTGTCCCACACGGAGCTGTAATAGAGCCAGGGCTGACTCGCTCCACCGGGCACGTCGACCACGAGCGTCAGGTTGTTGGCGTCGAACCTCCGGACGTCGCACCGCGCCTGCAACCGAGCGTTGCCGTTCGGCGCGCTCTGGAACCGCCAGTCGCGGGCCGGCGGAGGCGGGTCGCCGCCGGTCCCGGCGGTCACGAACAGCAGGTTGCCCTCGAACGCCGGGTGGCTGATCAACGGCCCGACCCCCTGCGCGTCCTTCACCCGGTACGCGGTCGAGAAGACCTGGAGCTTGTCCTCCGTGAGACCCACGAGCTTGTGGCTCGCCTTGTGCCAGTCGGCCACCACGGCGCGGGGATCGGCCAGGGAACCGACGTACCTGGCTCCGGGCAGCTGCATGTAGCGGAGGAACTCGTCGAGCGGGCGCATCCAGTAGTCGATCCGGTAGGCGCCCCAGGGCCGATCGAGCTGGAAGTAGGCGTCGGCGAACCAGGCCAGGTAGCTCCCGAGGTGCAGGGTCGACGAGGGCATGCCCACGTGACGGGAGCTCCCGGTGGTCTCGAGGGTGCGCCTGGGGGGATACGGGAGCTTCGACAGGGTCTGCTTCTCGAGAAACTCCGCCGGCGCGCGGGCCGTGCGATTGAACAGGTGCCGGAACTTCCAGCCGTAGAGGTCCAGCGGATGCAAGACCATCACCAGGATGCAGACCGCCGGCACGGCCCGCCGCGAGAAGCCGAGCGTCAGCAGTGTCAGGCCGGCGAGGCCGGCGCTGCACGCGGCGCTGGAGACGAGCCCGCAGAAGATCGGGGCGGTGTACGACCCGGGAAACAGGGAGATGGCGTGGTCGATCTTGGCCAGCGCCCGGAACGGCTCGGCCGCCCAGTCGTGACCTCGCCAGAACAGGCCCGAGAGCGCGCCGAGAGCGAGGCACAGGGCGCTCAGCCCCAGACCGATGAGCTTCGCCGGGCCCTGGATCGAGCACCGGCTCTTCAGCGCGGTCTCGAGCCCCTTGCCCGCCAGCAGGATGATGAACAGCTTGACCGTGGGAGCCGCGAGACAGACGTGGCGGTAGTAGGCCATCCAGGGCACGAGGTAGTAGCCGAGCATGGCCACGACGCTCCAGGGGCCGACGGAGAACAGGAAGAGCAGGGCCGCGCACAGGAACAGCCTGACCGTGGTGCGATCGGGCGCACAGAAGAGCGCCAGCGCCGCGAAGGCGAGGGTGAGCATCCCGCAGTAGAGCGAGAAGTCGAGGTTCGGCGAGAGGCCGACCAGGATGTCGGCCCACCGGAACGGATCGGTCCTGCCGCCGTAGGTGAGAAACAGGTCGATCTGCGTGGCCCCGCTGGGCAGCCTGCCGTAGAAGCTGGCGAACACCACGTCCGCCGTGTCGCCCGCGACGAGAACGTAGAACACCCAGAGGGAGGCTCCGATCGCCGCGACCCAGAAGATGTCGGACCACCGGGGCCCGAAGCCCCTCCACGCGGCGAGCGAGGCTCCCGGACGAACCAGCAGGGCGCACCCCGCATAGAGCACGATCACGAAGAAGACGAACACGACGAGATAGGCGGGGCCGGTCGCCAGCTGGAGATGCACCAGGTTCGCCGCCAGGAACAGCTTGACCCTGGAATGCTCATCGAGCGCCTCGTGGAGCAGCGCCAGGATGAGCGGGAGCGAGTAGTAGGCGTACAGGTTGAAGTAGGGCTGCTCGGTCCAGAGACACGAGCCCACGCCGGCCACCGCGACGAAGAACCTGGCCTGACCGGAGCTGTAGTAGCGTCGACCCAGTCGCCAGAGCCCGACGAGGAGCAGCGTCTCGTCGAACAGGAACTGGAGCATGAAGAGGGTCGGGAAGCTGTTGTCGGGCAACCACTGGCCGAACAGGAGCGTGACCCCCTGGGCCACGCTGGCCTGGGCGCCGAACACCCACGAGCTCACGGAGCCCTGGCTCATGAACGGCATCCAGAGAGGAATCTCCCCGGTGGCATGGACGTTCGAGAGGAAGGTGTGCCTGAGCATGTAGAGCATCAGGGTGTCGTGGCCGCGGACCACGCGATCGTCCATGACCAGGAAGAGGAACAGCAGGCCGTTCAGCAGCAGGATCACCAGGAAGAGGCCCGATTCCCGGGCCCAGCGAGCCCAGGAGGAGGATCGTCGGTCCATGGCCTCAGGCCCCACGGAGCACCTCGCGCATAGCACGTTGCCGGACTCCGGACCGGGCCCGTCGGAGCGACGGCCCCACGGGCCAGCAGGAGCTATCGGTCTTCATCCTGGAGCGACAAGAACCGGGTGGCCCCCCGGACGAGCGGCTCCCGGAGCCAGCCGAGCAGCCACGCGACCAGCTGCCAGATCACGGCGCCGAACCAGAACGACGAGACCAGGTACCAGATGGCGATGCAGAACGAGCGCCACGGAGAGCTGTAGCGAAACTCCACGGTGCTCTTGCCCGGGTCGAGCCGCACGGCCTTGTAGGCCAGGTTGGCCCGGTGGACCGGTACCGGACGATCGTTGACCCGTGCGGTCCAGCCCTTGTCGAAAGCGTCGCAGTAGAGCAGCCACGGGCGGGAGGCGCTGCCCGGCACGTCGACGGCGAGTCGCAGGCTGTTGGCGTCGAACCGGAGGACCTCGTACTTGGCGGCGAGCCGCTCGTTCGCCTGGGGGGCGATCTGGTACTTCCACTCCCTGGCCGGTGCGTCCGACCCCAAAGCGGCGTTCACGAAGAGTACGTCGCCTCCGAACCTGGGGTGGTGGAGCAGCGGCGCGACCTCGCCGGGAGTCCGCACCCGGAAGGCGTCGGCGAAGAACTGGATCTTGTCCTCGGAGACGCCCACGAGCTTGTCTCCGGCCCCGTGCTCTTTCGGGCGCAGGCCCCGTCCGTCGGCGGGGGCGTTGCCGGCCACGAGCTTCCCCTTGGTCATGGCGCACATGAAATCGTTGACCGGGCGCATCCAGTAGTCGGTCCGGAACCCGGACCCCGGCAGATCCACGCCGAAGTACGAGTCCGCGAACCAGGCCAGATAGGTGTTCCTGTTCAGCGTCGCCTCGGGCATCGAGCCGTACCGGGCGCTCCGGGTGTAGTCGAGGCTCCGGCGGGCCCTGTACGGCAAGGGGGAGAGCTTCTGCTCCTTCTTGAACGCTTCCGGAATCGGAGCGGTCCGGATGAACAGCTGCCGGAACTTCCAGCCGAACACGTCCAGCGGGTGCAGCACGAGGATGATCAGGCACACCGCCGGGACGGCGCGGCGAGAGCCACCGTAGGCGAGCATGACGAGACCTGCCAGGGCAGCGCTGGCCGCGCCGCTGGAGAGGAACCCCGACAGATGCATGGCGGAGAACGTCTCGGGAGCGAACGTGAGCGGGTTGTCGGGAGAGGCGAGGATGAACAGCAGATCGGCGACCCACCGGTAGGCGCGCCAGGCGCAACCCGACAGGACGGCGAGCGCGGCGGCCCAGACGAGCAGGACGGCGCCGGCGACCTGCGCCGGCCGCCTGGACCTGGTCCAGCGATGCGCCAACCTGTCGAACCCCTTCCCCGCGAGCAAGATCGGCGTAGCGGACCGCGTCGGTCCGGCCACCGTAGGTCAGAAAGGAGTCGAGCCCGGAGGTGCCGTCGGGGTTCCTCAGGAAAGCGTTGAGGACCACCTCTCCGGTGTCGCAGGCCACGAGCGAGTAGGTGAACGCCATCGAGAAGAGGATCGGCACGCACCACGCCAGATCGGTCCACCGGGGTCGGACCATCCGGAGCGCGGCCCCGAGCCTGTTCCGATGAACGAGGGCGGCGCACGTCCCGTAGATCAGCACGACCAGGCACACGAACATGATGATGTACGCCGGTCCGGTGATGAGCTGGAGGTGGAGCAGGTTGATGGCGAGGAGGAGCTTCAGCCGCGAGCCCTCGTCGAGCGCCTCGTGGACGAGAGCGAGAATGAGAGGGATCGCGTAGAAGGTGAACAGGTTGAAGTACGGCTGCTCCACCCAGAGGCACGACCCGACTCCGGCCAGCGGAACGTCCCCGCAGGTGACGGCGTTGGACAGGAAGGTGTGCCTGAGCATGTACAGCATCAGGCAGTCGTGGCCACGGATCATCCGCTCGTCGACCACGAGGAACACGGTGATCGCCGCGTTCAGCAAGAGCACCGCCAGAAGCAGGGCCGCATCCCAGGATCCGCGTCCCGTCGACGCGGGTCGAGAGGCTGCCGTCGCCTCAATCACGGAGTCTCCCCATGCCGTGTGACCTGACTCCTGGAGCGGGCCGCGGTCGAAGCGGCCGCCCGGAGGACGTCCGCTTCGCGCGCAGCGCCCAGGACGGTGGTGCCGGTCGGTCCTGGTGAGCCTCGGAGGGCTGGCCTGCCGAAGCGCCCAGCGTGTGCACTCTACCCCATCTCGAAACGGGCCAACAACCGGTACCTCGCTCCGGAGGGAGCAAACCCGAAAAGTGGGGAGCCGCGCCAGCATGAGATCTACGGCCATTTTTCGTCGCGATCGCTGATCTGGCGCGGCCTAGTCATCTCAGAGGGGCGTTCGATGAGGCTCGGCGGGGCTGGCTTGCTTTGGTTGCCGTGGGGGCTGCGAGCGGGTTCTTCCTTGATCCTTGCCCTTCAGCACGTTCCACGAGATGACGGAAGGGATCCCCTGAACCCCGGTTCATGAGCCGCTTACAGACGGCGGAGGACCCCTTCCTGTGGTACAGATCAGCCTAGGGTTTCGCCATTTTTCCACTCATGAGCGGCCTCGGCGGGGTTCGAGACGCTGGCGAAAACGAGAACGCT
>JACQZM010000428.1:0-4894 GCA_016213885.1 Candidatus Rifleibacteriota bacterium
CCTTGCCGAACCGCACCATCACGATCTGGTCGTCCCTGAGCTTGACCGGCTCGAACTTCTTGTAGCCGTAGGCGTGGTACAGGGCGTTCGAGGCGATCTCCTCGAAGATCATCCTGAGGGTGTGGGCGCGGCTCCGGAACTGCTCCGTGGACTCCACGAGCTCGATGAGCTTCTCCCGGACCTGCTCGATCTCGTCGGAGGAGCGGATCTGGAACCCCTGGATCGTGGTCCCCACGTCCAGGTAGTGCTCCAGACCGAAGACCTGGCTGGCCGTCAGGAGGTTGTCGACGGTCCGGAACAGCTCGTCCACCTGGAACGGGGCGTTCTTGACGATGATGTTGGTTATGTCCTGATCGAGCGCCAGCTTGATGTAGGTGTCGACGTTGTAATCGGTGATGAGGGCGGTCTTGGTGCCGACGAACTTCGCCCGGACCCGGCGGATCGTCTCGAAGCCGTTGATCCCCGGCATGTTGATGTCGGAGAGGACCAGATCGAACTTCTCTTTTTCCAGGACGTCCAGTGCTTCCAGGCCAGAGGACGCGGTCTTGACCTCGTACCGTTCCGAGAGCCATTCGCGGAGCATGGCCCGGATGGTCGGGTCGTCGTCCACGACCAGGATCCTAGCAGGTGCCACCTTGAGGTCCCCTTGTGAAGGCCCCGCCTCCGGGGCTGCCGATCGACGCGGTCGCTGCGCCCTCTCGCGCCGGAGGCAAAAGCCGAACCACGGGCGCCGGGGCGCGACCGCCCCAAGATAATGAGACCACCCGGCGTGCATTGTCAACATTCCTCAGACCGGGAAGTCTGCCGATAGGGACATGGGGCAGGCATGAGAGACCGTCGTCCCCGGAGCAGGGCCCATGATGCGTGGCAGTCCATCGCCGTTCGTTCTCGTCGGCCTGGCGCTGGTTCTGGTGATGGCCGGATCGGCCCTGGCCCAGAACGGTATGTCCGACCAGACGCTCAGAGGCAACGGTTTCGACGACAGGATGCTCGACGCGCTCAGGCAGAGCCGCTACCACGAGCCGCCGGTCCAGTCCGGCTCGTCTGCCCACATCCCCCCGCCGGTGCTCCCGGCGGCCACAGCCACGGACCGGGACATTCCCGAGGCGATACCCGGACCGACCCGGCTGCTCCAGCAGGACGGCCGGGGCACCGCCGCTCCGTACGAGGGGCCGACCCGGGTGTACCAGGGAGGCGAGGCCCGGGAGATCGAGGGGACGTTCAGCGAGGTGGAGAACTTCTTCTTCCGGCCCGGGCGTCACTACGACCGGTTCCTGTCGATGAACGACTCCAACGTCACGGGGCTGATCCAGATGTTCACCGGCGAGGTGGAGCGGAAGTCCACCACCTACGCGCGATTCGGCTTCGGCCACGTCCAGTTCAAGCGCGCCTTCGGGAACGCGCTGCTTTCGACCCAGACCATCGAGCAGATCATGTTCCCCATGGCGGTGATGATGGTCCCGGCCAAGGATCTGGAGCTGTCGCTCACCATGACGCTCTTCGACGAGAAGGCCCGGAACTTCCCGCTGATCCGGGACTACTCGCTGACCGGCGTCAGCTCCGTCGTGACCACGGCCAAGTACCGGTTCGTCGACAACCCGGAGGACCGGCTCTCGCTGGCGTTCCTCTTCCAGCTGATCGTGGCCGTGGAGAACACGGTCACCCGGATCGGCTCGAACGGGGTCGACTTCCTGATGGGGCTTGCGATGACCAAGCGGCTCCACAACTTCGGCCTCCACGTCGACGGGGGCTGGATCTTCGCCAACGGCGAGGACCGGACCAACAACCGCGTGCCCGACGTGGGGTTCGCCGGCGTGGGTGTGGACTTCCAGACCGGGGAGCGGCTCGACTGGATCGTGGAGCTGAACTACGTCGACTTTCAGAACGTCGGGAACCGGCTGGACATCACGCCCGGTCTGAAGTGGAAGATCTCCGACAAGTGGCGCTACAACCTCGGCTTCCCCATCGCCCTCCACGACACCATGGCCCAGGGGTTCACGTACCGGCTCACCACGTCGCTCCAGTTCAGGTTCTGACCGGAGCCCCGCTTCGGCCGGGTCGGTCTCGCACCCCCGATCGCCCGGGGGATCGAGCCGCCCGGCAAGGGGGCCCATCCGGAGAGGGAACCGGGATCCCCCGCCTGTTTCGCGGGGCCCAGCCAGGAGTCGGACTTCATACCGGCCTGGAGGTATCCGTGTCTGCCCTTCTCGACGTACGGGGAGAGGCTCGGCGCGGTCGCGACCGCAGACGGACCAGTGGGTGGTCGACAGCGATCGACCCGAGTCAGCAGGGCCGCCTGGCGACCGGTCCCGGCAGTTTCCGAAAGTGCCTGGTGTTTGCTGGCGGGAGCGGGATGCCCAGCCGCACGGCAGCTGTCCCGATCAGGCAATCCAGGGCACTCACTCCGTCCGACACATGAGATCGCCGGTACCAGCGCAGAGCAAGTTGACAGTCCTTCTCGACCGCTGGGATTGCCAGGAAATGGCCCAGCATCCGGTCCAGTCTCAGCTCCTCGCGGCGGTTCCGGCATCCTGCCAGCAGCTCGAACCACGAGAAGACGGAGACGGCCATCTCGCTCTTCTTGGGGTGCTGGCGGAACCACGTCATCGCCGGTTCGTGACCCCGGGCCAAGTCCACCAGTACCGTAGTGTCGAGAAGTACCTCAGGCACGGTCCGCGCGCTTCTCCAGCTTGTGTCGGAGGCCATCGACGAAGGAAACCGAATCCTGGATGTCGTCACGATCCTCCACACCTGTGGGCACCCTCCTCGCCATAGGGCTGTTCAACGACGGTTTCCTGGGAGCGATCTGCATCTCCCTGGCCAGCTCCCGGCCAGTGACTCGCACGGCGCGGGTACACAGGTCGATGGGAGAGCATACGTGGCGCTCCACGACGTGAGGCATTCGTCCAACCTGGGTGCCACCGGCGATGGCGTGGCCACGCCGGCGATCGTCGAGGAGTCGGTGTCGGGCCCGTTCTACGGCGACGCGGCGTCGGTGCTGGGAGGGGTCGCTCTCGACGGCACCGGGTCGTGCCTGACCGGGTTCCCGCTGACCGCCGGGCAGCCGATGTACGCCTCGTGCGCCACGGCCGTGCTGCCGAAGGGTCTGGACGTGCGCAGGCGCCGGGAGACCGCGCCTTGCGACCTGGTACCGGTCGGAGTTCGAGCATTCCGTGGTCGTGGCCGGCTCCCCGCGCTCCCTCTGGATCGGGCCCTGGCCAGGTCAGGACCTGCCTGCCCCGCCGTCGACGGGCCGATCGTCTCGCTGCGGGCTGGCGAGCGCTCCCGTTCATGGGGAGCGGGTCTTGCGGCGAGCGAGGCGGCGCGTCTCCGTCAGCTTGACGATCTCCGAATCGTGGCGATCCGCCGTCCCCGCGAGCTTCCGCAACTGCTGCTGCATCACTGTCTGCCCCTGCTCGAGCCGCAACTGGCCTTGCTTCAGGCCGGCGACGTCCTGCCTCAGCTCGCTCTGCCCCTGCTCGAGCCGCAACTGGCCTTGCTTCAGGCCGGCGACGTCCTGCCTCAGCTCGCTCTGGCCCTGCTCGAGCCGCAACTGGCCTTGCTTCAGGCCGGCGACGTCCTGCCTCAGCTCGCTCTGGCCCTGCTCGAGGCCGGCGACGTCCTGCCTCAGCTCGCTCTGGCCCTGCTCGAGCCGTATCTGACCGAGCTTGAGGTCGTTCACGTCCGCGGCGAGCTGCTTCACCGCGGGCACGAGCTCCTCCACCATCGGGACGAAGACGTCGAGCTTGATTCGCAGCGGCTCGAGCCTCGCATCCAGCTCACGCCGCCACTCGGCACGCAAGGCGTCCGTGCCCTCCTTGATCCCGCTGAGTGTCTGTCGGAACTCCTCGACCAGACAGCCGATGTAGAGCTTCGCTTCGGCACTGGGCTCGGCCAGGGCCGGTTGCTTCTTCTTCACCATGTCAAGCTCCTTCGCACTTCCGGGGCCCGACGGACCGCCGTCGGGGCGGAACCTGGGGTCATGGTAGCACGAACGAGGACGGCAACCGACAGGGACTTGCGAGGACACGGCCCGATCGATCATCGGCACCAGAGCCCCCGGTCCCAGAAGGCCCGGCGACGACCAACCCGACCCACGCCCCGGGCGCGGCCGGCGGGATCCGAGTGGATGGAGCGGAAGCTGGAGATTCGAGTCCCGGCTGCTCAGCCAGCTCGGGAAGGACTCCGGATCGCCGTCCGGAGCCTCTTGCCCAGCCGGAATTCGAACTCCCGCCACAGCCGCCGCCTGCGGTCTCCCTCCCGATGCCAGTCGAGCGATCTTGCCATCCGGAGATCCGGGCTCGATGCATCCAGGTCGCCAAGATCCGCCGCCTCGCCGGGTCAGATTCGCGCCCCGAGCGCGATTCCAACCGGTTCCTCTCCTCATCCGAGGCGAGTCCGGCCCCGGGCCAAGGCCTGATCACAGGCCGAGCTCCGCGAAACAAGCGGGGGATCCTGGGTCACCAGGATCAGGCGGTCGCCGGACCGTAGGGGCGCATTGAATCGCGCTCGGCGCAACCGGGGCCAGGTCGCGATGAGTCGCGCCCCGGCACCAGACGGGTGAGCCCGGAGGGATCGTCAGCCGGGACGGCCCGCGAGATCCGGGGCTCGTTCCAGACCCGGCGACGGTCCCGGCAGGGCCACGGTCAGAACTCCGCGGCGCCCTCGCTCTCGACGACCATGGAGTCGCCCCTGAGCTCGATCCGCGCCAGCTGGCACGAGAGACCCCGGAGCCCCTGGAACCGTCCCAGGTCGAAGATCGGGTTGAGTCTCCGGGCCAGTGCGTTCACCGCTGGCCGGGGCACCGGCAGCACTCCCACGGCGAGGCTCGTCGGGAGGAAGTGGACCTGGTTGCCCCCCTTCACCGCGAAGGTGCCCGCGGTGGAGACCCGGC
>JACQZM010000428.1:4966-7290 GCA_016213885.1 Candidatus Rifleibacteriota bacterium
ACCCGGCTGTTCAAGAACTTGCGGATCCTCCCCGCGAAGTGAACCTTGCCGTTCTTGATCGACAGGTGCGGCTCCTCCACGGCCAGGTTCTGGTGCTTCAGCGACAGCACCTCGTTCAGGCCGGCCTCGGTGACCACGAGCCGCAGGTCCACCGGCGACCGGGAGAGGAGCACCAGGTTGCCCTGGTCGAAGAGCGCGTCGAGGTCCAGCTGGACGCGGTGGAACCGGAGCAGCGCCGTGTCCACCGGGAGCATGTCGATGCGACCGCCGGTGAGGCTCACGTCGATCATCTCGAACGTGCCCGGCTCCCGCGACCCGGTCCGGTCGACGACGGTCCGCACCGAGAGCGTTCGGGGCTGCCTGAAGGCGACGTCGAAGGCGCGTCTGAGCTGCGCCTCGATCTCGGCGACCGTCCTGCCAGGTCGGGCCAGGCGCGACTCCCCGGGCGACGACAGAGCCGCGACCGGGAGGAGAAGCAGGGCGAGCATCGCTCTTGGCTTCATCATGAATATGGCGGTGGCACGGAGGCCCCCATCCGGGTATCGACAAGAAGACCCCCGGAAGCGAGGGAAAACGTACTCAGGGGCGGCGCTACTCGAACGCCGGGATCCCGGTGATGTGCTCGCCCAGGATCAGGGTGTGGATATCGTGGGTGCCCTCGTAGGTCACCACCGACTCCAGGTTGCAGAGGTGGCGGCCCACCTGGTACTCGTCGCAGATGCCGTTCGCCCCCAGGATGTCCCTGGCCTCGCGGGCGATCTCCAGCGCCACCTTCACGTTGTTCATCTTCGCCATGGAGACGTGGACGTGGGTCGCCCTCCCGGACTCCTTCAACCGGCCGAGCTGGTAGGCCAGCAGCTGGCCCTTGGTGATCTCCGTCAGCATCCAGGCCAGCTTGCGCTGCACCAGCTGGAAAGCGGCGATCGGCTTCCCGAACTGGATCCGGGTCTTGGCGTAGCGTACCGCTTCGTCGTAGACCGCCATGGCCGACCCGATGGCGCCCCAGGCGATGCCGTACCGTGCCTGGTTCAGACACGAGAGCGGCGCCTTGAGCCCCATCGCCTGGGGCAGGCGATTCGACTCCGGGACGCGGCAGTCCTGGAACACCAGCTCGCTGGTGACCGACGCCCTGAGGCTGAACTTGCCGTGGAGGTCGGAGGTGGTGAACCCTGGGGTGCCCCTTTCCACGATGAACCCCCGGACCCTGCCGTCCGGACCCTTGGCCCAGACCACGGCGAGGTGGCAGATCCCGCCGTTGGTGATCCACAGCTTCGTTCCGTTGAGGATCCACCCGTCCCGGTCGGGCACGGCCCGGGTGGTCATGCCGGCCGGGTTGGAGCCGAAGTCGGGCTCGGTGAGGCCGAAGCAGCCGATCGTCTCGCCGGCGGCCATCCGGGGCAGCCACCGCTCTTTCTGGTCCTCGGAGCCATAGGTGTGGATCGGGTACATCGCCAGGGCGCCCTGAACCGAGACGAAGCTCCGCAGGCCCGAGTCGCCCCGCTCCAGCTCGCGCTGGATGACGCCGTAGGGGACCGCGCCCAGCCCGGCGCACCCGTATCCGGGGAGGTTGGCGCCCAAAAGGCCCAGCTCGCCCAGCTTTGGCACCAGGTGGATCGGAAACGTCCCCGCCCGGGTGTGCTGCTCGATGATCGGCAGCAGCTCCTGGGAGACGAACGACCGGACCGTGTCCCGGACCATGCGGTCCTCGTCCGACAGGAGATCGTCGACGCGATACAGGTCAGGAGCGCTGAACTCGCCCATCCGGTTCGGTCGTCAGTTGTGACGCGGGTCGATGGGCGAGCACGAGGCGACGTACTTCCCGCCCGGGAAGTTGCGGTAGACCTTCCGGTTCCGGGAGTCGTCCGCCACCGCCTTGGCCCACCCCACGTGGAGGTTCTTCTGGCTGCAGTAGACCATGAGGATGTCGAGGCTCTCCTGGTTCTTGACCTCGAACCGGGCGAACCCCTCCGTACATTCCATCAGAAAGAGACAGGGAAAGGCGCCCTTGTGGAAGTAGATGAAGCTGTCGGCGATGGTGAGGGACACGCTGGATCGAGCCTCCTGGAAACCGCACCCGGCCCGCCCCGGCGCCTGGCGGATGCGGCACGACGGCCCCCTGTCCTTGGGAGTCCTCAAGCATACCACCGGGACACGCTGGGGTTCAAGGATCGCGAGCCTCGAGGATCCCCCGCCTGTTTCGCGGAGTCGGGCCTGTGATCGGGCCTCGGCCGGGGTGCAGAGCTACCAAGAAGGAAGAGGAGGGGATCCGGATTGAGGTCGCGCTCGGGAGAGAGAACAAGAAAGAGGAGGGGATCCGGATTGAG
>JACQZM010000429.1:0-2710 GCA_016213885.1 Candidatus Rifleibacteriota bacterium
ACTCGTAGGCGATCCAGGGGACGTCGTCGGCCACGCCGAAGTCGATCACCACCACCACGTTCGGGTGGGCCAGCGACGCGGTGACCCGTGCTTCTGCTTCGAACCGGGCCCGGCGCACCGGGTCGTCGATCCGGTGGAGCAGCTTCACGACCACGTCCCGGTCCAGTCCTTTCTGCCGGGCCAGGAACACGGCGCCGTGTCCGCCCGTGGCCAGCAACCGCCTGGCGTCGAAGCGGCGGGCACACTCCGCAGGGAAGGGGGTCTGCATGGTCGTCCGAGTAACCTTGAGCGCGCTTGCCTGTGCAGTCTATCATGAGCCCCCGCCCCAGAGGAGGTGCCCCTTGTCCCGTCGAGCCCTCATCCCGATGCTGCTGATTCTCGCCCCGGCGGCGGCGCTCGCCGCGGGTTCGGTCCACATCGAACGGGTCGATGCCGGGGAGTTCCCGACGATCCGGATCGGCATGGCGTTCGCCGGCGCGACGATGGCCCGCACGCCGGTTCCGGCAGATCTGAAGCTGTTCGAGGACGACCACCAGGTCCGGGATTTCCAGCTCGCCGTCGACCCGGAGCCGCTGTACATCGCCCTGGTGCTCGACAGGAGCGGCAGCATGGAGCCGGCCATGGAGGACCTGAAGAGGGCGGCCACCACGTTCATCGATCAGCTTCCGCCCGGGGCCAAGCTGGAGATCCTCGCCTTCTCCGACGACGTGACCCACCTGCAGACGCTCACGGCTGATCGAAGGGTCCTGTGCGCGGCCGTGGATCGGCTCGGGGCGCACGGAGCCACCGCGCTCTACGACGCCATCGGCGAGGGCCTGGAGACCCTCTCCAGCACGGGACCGGGCCGGCGGGTGCTGATCGCCTTCACCGACGGGCGCGACCAGAACGCCGCCGGAAACGCGGCCCAGTCCAGGCTCTCGGCCAAGGAGGTGGCCTCGAGGGCCCGCCAGAAAGGGGTGCCGCTCTACCTCGTCGGCCTCGGCGATCAGGTGCAGACCGGCCTGCTGACGAAGCTCGCCCAGGTCTCCCGGGGGCGATACTGCCACGCCCCGTCGCGGACCGATCTGCTCGAGATCTACCGCGACATCGCCCGGATGCTCCAGGCGTCGTTCATGGCGACCTACCAGACTCCCCGGCCGGCCCGGGACGGGAAGCGGCGCAACCTGAAGCTCCAGTCGCTGGCCCAGGAGTTCCCCGGCATCGCCACCGGCGACTACACGGCGCCGTCCGTTCCGGCTGAGGCAGGGCACGCTCCACTGGCGGCCGGGCCGGTCCCGGCGGGCCCGGTCGCTGTCGGAACGGTGAAGGTCGGACCGGTGATGGCGGGCCCGGTCCCGGTCGGTCCGGTGAAGGTCGGGCCCGGGGCCGGCAGCGCCGCCTCCCTCGATCCCGGGGCCCTGGACCGGGCCACTGTGGCCGGAGGCGTCTCGGTCAGGGCCGGCCAGGTGAGGGCGATTCCCCCGGGCGCCCTGGACCCGTTCGCGCTCGGGCTGTTCACCCTCGATCGGCTCGTGTCCACCGGGCACGCCGACATCGACGCCTACGATGCGACCCGGGGCCCCTACAAGGGCCAGAAGGAGGCGATGCCCAGCGGACCGGGGTGCGAGATCCGGAGCAACGGCTCTGTGATCATGGAAGGGATCGGCACGATCCACGGCACCGTGATCGCCAGGTCTGACCTGTCGATGACCGGTTCGAACCGCATCAAGGGCAGGGCCGTGGTGGGGCGCAACGTGACGCTGGGGGGCACGTCGGACATCCACGGAGACGTGATGGCCGGCGGAACGCTGTCGAAGACGGGCTCCAACGACGTGAAGGGCACAGTGACCACCATGGCGAGCGTGGAGATCCCCGTGGTGACCCTGCCGGCGATCAACCTGGGCGACCTCGCCACCTCCAACGACAACGCCGGTCTGGTGCCGAACGACTACCTCGACGAGGCCACGCCGCCGAACTGCAAGATGGATCGAACAGACACGGTCACCATGGCGTCCGGGGTGTACTGCTTCCATGATCTGGAGATCTCCGGAAGCATCGACGTGGTGCCGCAGGGGCCCGTGATGGTGTTCGTCACCGGCGCCTTGAGCTTCAGCGGCACGGCGAACATCAACCGTGGCGGGTTGCCTGCCAACCTGGTGATCTACTGCACCGGGACCGACCCGGCCGAGATGGGCGGGTCGGTGGAGTTCACCGGGGCGATCTACGCACCGTCGACCGCGGTGAAGCTGTCCGGGTCCGTGGACGTGTTCGGAGCCATCGTCGCCAGGACGCTCGAGATCTCGGGCACCGCCGACGTCCACCTGGACCGGAGCCTGACGGCGTCCAGATCCCGGGCGATTCCGGCGCAGAACAGACCGGTGACCCAGGCGCCCCCGGCTGTCGAACCGTCGCCCGAGACCTCCGCGGCCGACGGACCGGTCGGGGCGACGCCCGGGGCCGACGGCTCCCGGGCCGCCTCCGATGCCGGGGCAGCAGGTCGAACAGCCCGCGAACACGCTCTCGAGACGGCCAGACAGGCCAGGGAACAGGGAGCCAGGCTCCGCCAGGAGGCCCAGGACGCCGCGGCGCGCGCCAGAGACGAGGCTCGCCGGGCCTCCGAGGCGGCCAGGGAGGCGGCGCGGCAGGCCAGGGAGGCGCTCCGGAACCGGTAGCCCTGCCGCTCGAGCCGCCCGCGCCCCGGGTCACCCGACATGCCGCCCGGGCGGGTCGA
>JACQZM010000429.1:2745-7906 GCA_016213885.1 Candidatus Rifleibacteriota bacterium
GCGGGTCGAAGACCGGCCCGGCGCGACGCCTGTCATGCCGCGCACCTGGTCGAGAAGTTCCACCGGGCCGACGGGACGCGCCCTGGCGCGGCCGCCGGTTCCGTCAGGTGCGGCTCCTGGTCAGCGGGTGCTTCGGCGCCTCCAGCTTCACTTCCGATCTTGCTTGTGGGCGCTCAGCCAGGAGGACCAGGTCGTGGCGAAGCCGTCGGAATTCGACCGGCAGTACTCGTGAAACCGGCGCAGAAACTCGGCCCGGGCCACCGAGGCCTCGTGGTTGAATCTGGCCCGGGGGGGGAGCACCAGGAGATCGTGCCCGCCGAGGAGGTACTGGCGACGGTTGACGTCCTCCGGGGAGAGCCTCTTTGCGTTCTTCATCATGTCGTACATCTGCAGAAAGACGGAGGTGCGGCCGAGGCCGGCCTTGCAGTGGAGATGCACCCAGCCGTCAGCCGGCAGCTTCCGCACGAGCTCGACGAACCTGTCCACCCTGTCCGGTTTCGGAGCTGACAGATCGGTCACGGCCAGCCGGAGGTAGTCGACTCCGTGCGCCCTGCAGATCTCTTCCTCCGTGGCCACGGACCGCACGACCACGGGACGGCCCTCTTCCACCTTGGCAGAGGTCTCCACGGCCACCGTCGCCTTTCCCAGCCGACGAAGCTCGTCGAGGCGGCGTCGCTCGTCGGCCAGCGCCTCCTGCTGGCTCATCCCCTGGTTGGCCCAGTTGTGAAGGCCCAGCCAGAAGACCGCGCGACCGTCGACGAAGCCGTGGGACTCCTCGCGAAGGTCGACCACGACCAGCTGCCGGGCCGGGATGCGAGACTTGATCTCCACCAGCCCTTTCTCCGAGAACTGGGAGCTGCCCGACGCTCTCACCAGGTCGAGCCCGTCCCGCGGCGCGGCCGGGGTGTCCTTGCGTACGAACGGGTCCTGCTCCAGCCGGAAGGTGTCGTAGCCCCGAGGGTTCTCCGAGTAGTGGTCCCACACCAGCACCGGCGGCGGCCCTGCGAAGACCGGAGGGTTCACGGCCGGCAGGCCGGTCAGCACGATGAGCACGATGATCACGAGGTACAAGAACGTCTTCATGGGCTATCTCCTGTGGGTCGTCGGTTCCGGCGGCCGCGGTGTTCAGCGCCCGTGGTGGGCTCGGACCGCGGTCGCCTGGCCCGGGGGGAGTCGGGGCCGGTCTCGTTCCGGGGCGATGCGTCGAACACGGCGTGGGCCAGCCGGATCAGAAGCCGGAGATCTCCGTCCGGTCGAGCGCGGAGCAGCTCCAGGAGCTCCTCCGTGGACCGGTCGCGGGAGTCGTCGTCGGCCCTGTCCACGAACAGCTCGCCGACCGGGACGCCCAGCGCCGCCGACAGCGCCTCGAGCGTCCCGAGGTCCGGCTCTCGCTCACCACGCTCCAGCAGCCTGACGTGCGAGGGCGATCTTCCGATCTCTCTGGCCAGCCCGGCCCTGGACAGGCCCAGGCGACTCCGGTGGAAGACCAGGTTCCGGGCGAACGCCTGGCCAAGAGCTGCCATGTCGCACTCCTCGCGATCGGTCACGAACGGGTCGGCTCCGCGTCGATCCGGTAGCGGGGCGGATGTATCCGGCTGGCCCGGCACTCGGGACAGCTCGACGGCTTCTTGAGGCGTTTGCGGTGCTCGAAGACGAAGCCGCAGGCGATGCACTCGGCCGGCTCCACGACGAGCCTCGACGGTCCGCGTCTGAGCGACTGCTGCAGGTGCTCCAGGTGGCTGGCGACCTCCTTCTCCTGGACGCCCACGCTCTTGGAGAGGTCCAGCGCCGTCACGGGGCCGCGCCGGAGCTCCGCCAGAATGGACTGGCGGACCGTCCTGGTCCGCTCGGACAGCGTCGATGACTCTCGAGACCCCACGGCTCGGCCCTCTCTTGCGACTACGCTCCCAAAGACACGCGACACGAGGCCAGGAGTAACAATGCCATGGAGTCCAGCCTCGGACCACAGGATCGTTCGCCTGGCCGCCGGCGCCCCCGGTGTGCAATGCTCCAGGAGTGAATTCCGTGGAGCCCTCCCCGTCGTCGCTCCGGTGCCCGATCTGCCGCGAGCAGATCGGAGCGGATCCGGTGTACTGCACCACGTGCCTCACGCCACACCACCGGGCCTGCTGGGAGTACGGGGGCGGCTGCGCCGTCTACGCCTGTGGCCAGGTCCGTTTCGCCCTGGTCCCGAGCCGGTCTCTGGGCGTCCTCGAGATCACGTCGGCCACGGCGGACGAGCCGTCGCTCGCGCCGGCCGCGCCGCTGTCGCGATCGGCCTCGACGGGCAAGTCGGCGCCGCTGAAGGGGTTGATCTGCTTCGACAGGCTGCCTCCCTCGCTGGTCTTCATCGAGGCGGTTGCCCGGTCGGCGCTCGTCGGCTTCGTCATCAGGGTGGTCCTGGGACTCGTGTGGCTGCTCCGGGGAATGCCCTCGCACGTGGCGACCGCCCTCTTCCTGCTGCCTCTGGGAGCGCTGGGACTCGCCGCGTCACGACGCATCGCGTGGCACTTCGCGTGCGAGGAAGGGGGCTTCAGGCTGCTCGAATCGTGGACCTCGCCGGCGTGGTCCTACGTGCGGGAGGTCTGCTCCCTCGACCAGGTGGAGGCCGTGGTCATCGAGCAGACCGGCGATCATCCCACGGAGCAAGAAGAGCACAGCACCCGGGTGGCCTTGAGGCTCCGTGACCGGGCCAGGCCGCTCTACCTGACCGACACCGCCGTCGAGCACCACCGCAGGGTGGACCTGCGCGGGCGGGCGAAACGCCTGGCCGCCATGGTCGGGGTGCCGTGCGTCCACGCCAGGAGACCGGAGCCTCACGGCACGAGGTTCTGGCCCACGCTGGCGGCCATGTTCCTCGTGCTGCCCGTGGTCACCTGGCCGGAGCTCGCGGCCGGCCTGTTGCTCGACCTGGTGTTGCTCGTCGGGGCGGTGATCACCGTCGAGGTCACGTCGCTCGTCCACAGAACGGACCGGCCGGGCGCCCACGTGAAGTTCGTGATGGCGGGCTACTTCCCCTTCACGCTGCTCGTCATGCCGCTGATTCTCAGCCTCCTCGACTGGTACAAGGCTCCGGTCCACCCGGGCGCGGCCTACGTCTTCATGCTGTGGGCCTGGTTCCGCGGCTGTCGGGCCGGCTCGGATCGGCTGCTGGCCGGACGGGCTCGTCAGGCCGGCCGGCTCCCTCCGGCGACCGTCGAGAACGGGGCTCCCGGCTCGCTCACGACGGGGCGACCGGACGAGAGGGACGGCCCCGACCGGGACCCACGTCGAGACGGCGACCGCTGAACGTCTCGCGGGTCCGATCCGGGTCACTTGCCGCCGACTCGCTGGACCGCCTCCTGGACGATCGGCGTGAACTTGTCCACCGGCCTGTAGCCCACGCACTCGGCGACCTTCTCCCCGCTTCGCGACAGGAAGACGATGTGCGGGTAACCCTGGTCCGCCTTGAGGCGCGCCTTGCCCTCTTTCTCCTTGTCTCCGTCCACGATGACCAGCACGAAGTTCTTCAAGAGGCCCTTGATCCTGGGGTCGGTGAAGTTCTCTCGCGCCAGCTTCTTGCACCAGCCGCACCAGGTGGTCGTGACGAACATCATCGTGGGCTTCCCCTGCGCCTTTGCGGCCTCCAGCCCTTTGTCGTAGCCGAACACGAACGGGAGGCCCTGAGTGTGGTCTTCGAAGGTGCCCCCGGAGCTGCCGCAGCCGGCGGCGAACAGAACCAGAGCTCCCAGCGCGACAAGCGGCCATGCGAACCGAGTGGACATGGAATCACCCGTGACCCGTCGATACAGTCCGTGAAGGCGTGGTGCCAGCAGGTTCATCATGGCACGTCGACGCCGGTCCGCACCAGTCCGCATTTCGCCAAAATGAAGCCAGAGCAAGGGAGTCTCTCTCTACTTCGGACCACCGTCCGGAGGAAGCAAGAAGGGTCTGGAATCATTATCCCAGGCCCTTCTACGGGGTTCGCCCTCGACTGGACTCGAACCAGCGACCTTCGGATCCGCAAAACGGCCAGCCTTTTCTGGGAAGGAGCTGCTGGAGCGCTCCAGGAGCCGAGCTCGGAGGTAGCGTGTCACACATCATGTGTCACAAGGAGTATCAGGAAGTATCAGGAGACACCCTTTGATGTGGCACAGATGTGTCACGGATCTGGAGCCAGGCAGAGCGTCGAACTGGATATACGCAGTTCCTCTCTGGGGTCCCCCGGGAAGCCGATCTCCACGGCCCTTCAGCGGAGAGGAAGGTAGCGGACCTGACCTTCCCACTCACCGTCGAGGCTGCACTCCACCAGCAGGACCAGGTCCTCGATGGCGGTCCGGATCGACACCTCTCGTCCCACCTCGAAGACCCCGGGCAATCTCTTGCCGGCCACCACCCTGGCGCAGGCGTGAGCGGTCATCGTGGAGACGTCGTGGGTCAACACCGCCCGGTCCTCTTTGGCTGCTCACTCCAGCACCGTGGGATCATCGGCGCCGTCCAGTCCTGCGTCCTGGACCCTGATGATGTCGACGTCAGGCTTCCGGTAGCGGAGACCCCGGACGATGGCGTTGTTGAAGTTCTCGTCGGCGATCAGCCGCAGCATTCTTTGTTGGAGTCCTTGGGCCGACGAGCCAGGAGTCTCTCCCGAACCCCCTGGGGGTCGTGGCGAGTCTCGTTCTCCTTGCGGGTTGCCGCCGCAAGGTCTCGTCGCTGCCGGAGGTACTCGTCCACCTGGGGCTTCCGGCGAAGGTAGTAGCCGATGACCGCATAGACATCGGAGAGGGCCAGCGCCGGGTACTGCTGGGCTATCTCTTCGGCGGTGGCCCCATCCTCGAAGGCAGCCACGACAGTGTCGATCGTCACCCGGGTCCCGCCCACCCGGATGACCCAATCGGCGTCGAAGTGAAGAACCGTCCGGGCGTTTCTTCTTGCCCCGGAGCAGCTTCACAACCGATTTCTTTCTCGAGTAGACGCTCTGCATATGGCTCGGACTACGTTCGCGAAGGAAGGCTTGCAGGAACAAGGCTCCCAGAGCTACCCGTCCTGGGATATCTGTCCGGCCGGCCACACGCGAATCGTGGATTCGTGCCAGACGGGAGAAGAACCTGAAGTTCTCCTTGAGGTACTGCGAGAAGCTCCCGAAGTTCAGAAGGGATCCTCCTTTCTGGATCGAGGTTCGGGA
>JACQZM010000430.1:0-18690 GCA_016213885.1 Candidatus Rifleibacteriota bacterium
GATGACCGGTCGGCACAGGGCGCGGAGCGGCTCGCCGTCCAGATCTCGAGGAGTCACCGATGGATCCGGATCAAGAGAGGATCTCGCAGCTCCGGAAGTTCCTCGACAGGTACACGGAGGGGCTCGGTCTCGTGTGTCTCGACTGCCTGACCGAGTTCGTGCCCGGCACCGAGCAGTGCAGCGACTGCTCCGGGAAGCTCCTGCAGGGAGCTTCCGCCGTGGTGGCGCTGATGGAGCTCGTGGACCCGGACGGGGCCGCGGCGGCCCGGCGACCGGCCGGCGCTCGACGTCTGCCGGAACCGGACCCTCGGGGATCCGGGCGATCGGCGCCGGACGCTGAGCTCGACGAGTCGCCCGAGGCGGCCGAGACGCCCCGGGACGGGCTGTGTCCCGGGTGCGGCGCGCCGCTGGACCCGGAGTCGGGCGCGTGCGAGAGCTGCCTCCTGCAGATGGTCCGCGAAGGCGAACGGATCGAGGGGGGCTTCGAGCCCGATCCCGCGGAGCTGGAGCGGGTCGAGCTGCTCCAGGAGTTCCTGGCCGACGTCCGTGACCGCCCGGGCGGTCGCTGCTGTCCCTCGTGCTTGTCGGAGCTCGTACCGGGCGTGACGACCTGCGAGGGCTGCGCGAAAGAAGCGGTTCCGCTGGACCGGCTGCTGCCCCAGCTGAGGGACGAGATCAGATCGACGATCGCCGGGTGGTTCGTCCCGCTGGTCGACGCCAGTGACCTCCCGCTGTTCGACTACCTGCTGGAACAGATCGAGAAGGGCACCGAGATCTCGCCGGTTCAGGTGCGGATCTCGGCGAAGCCGGTGCGGTTCAGCGCCGTGTTCGGCCACTGGTCCGACTACGCCCGTATCATGTTCATCCGCAGACAGGACGCCAGCACCCTGCTGACGCTCATCGAGTCCGCACAGCCTCCCGGCGACGTCGCGCCGAAGGTCGTGGCTCTCATGGACCAGCTCCGGCGCATAGCGATCCAGGAAACAGATGACGTCTGGTGTCCCGAGTAGCTGTCCTCGCTCCGGATCCGTCCCGGGGCGGCGCTTCGCCTCAGGCCCCGAAGATGACCATGGCGACCGGTCCACGGGCCGGGAGGCCAGGATCCCTCGCCTGTCTCGCGGAGTCGGGCCTGTGATCAGGCCTCGGCCTGGCGGCAGAGTCACCATGGAAGTCGAGGGGATTCGATTGAAGTCGCGCTCGGGAAGAGAGAAGAAAGAGGAGGGGATCCGGATTGAGGTCGCGCTCGGGGGCGCGACTCGGACCCGGCGAGGCGCCGGGTCATGGAGGCCGGGCGAGGGTCAGCTCTTGGCCCGCAGGTACTGGCGGGGCCAGGGGACGTCCACCCCGAGGGTCCGGGCCGCGTGGAGCGGCCAGTAGGGATCCCTGAGGAGCTCCCGGCCCAGCAGGACCACGTCGGCCTGGCCGGTGGAGACGATCTGGTCGGCCTGCTGGGGCGATTGGATGAGGCCCACCGCCCCGGTCGGGATGCCGACCTCCCGCCGGATCGTCGTGGCGAACGGGGTCTGGTATCCCGGGTAGTTCGGCGCCGTCGCCCCGGGATCCAGGCCACCGCTGGAGCAGTCGATCATGTCCACCCCGATCTCCTTCAGACGGCGGCAGAGGGTGATCGTCTGCTCGAGATCCCAGCCGTCGTCCATCCAGTCCGTGGCGGAGACCCGCGCCAGCAGCGGCAGGACCGCGGGCCACGCTCTTCGGACCGCGGCCGCCACCGCCAGGGGGAGCTGCATCCGGTTCTCGAGGCTGCCGCCGAACCGATCGGTCCTGCGGTTCGCCAGCGGCGAAAGAAACTGGTGGAGCAGGTAGCCGTGGGCCATGTGGATCTCCACCACCTGGAACCCCGCCTCCAGAGCCCGCCGGGCGGCCGCCTCGAAGCTCTGCACGACCCGCTCGATGTCGCTGGCCGTCATCTCCAGCGGAACCTGGGAGGACGGGTCGAACGGCAGTGAGGAAGGCGCCAGCGGGCGCCACCCGCCATCCTCCGGCAACAGCGGGGCGCCTCGATCCCAGGTCGGCCGGTTGGACGCCTTCCGCCCCGCATGCGCCAGCTGGACCCCGACAGCCGCGCCCTGCGCCCGCATGAACGGGGTGATCCGCCTGAAGGCGGCGGTCTGGTCGTCGCTCCAGAGCCCCAGGTCCACCGGCGAGATGCGCCCTTCGGGGCAGACCGCGGTGGCCTCTACCAGGACGAGGCCAGCGCCGCCGACAGCACGGCTTCCGAGATGAACCAGGTGCCAGTCCGTGGGAGCGCCGTTCTCCGCGGAGTACTGGCACATCGGCGAGAGGAAGATGCGATTGGCGAACCGCACCTCTCTCAGCGTGAACGGAATGAATAGACCGCCTGGCATGGTAGGGCCTCCGCGTCCTGTCGCCCCGGCCGACTCCGGCCTCGAAGCCGCCGGCGCAGTCTACCACCCGGGCGATCGGATGGCAGCCCCCTCGCGAGACTCCGGGCCGCCCCGCCCCGAGCGGTCCGGCGTTGAGGCCAGCGAAGCGCCCGTGTACTAGAATGGAGAGGGACGCTCCGGCAGCCGGCGCCGCCCCGCGGTCTTGTCGGGGACCAGAACCAGCACCCTCGGATGGACACCATCAGATGCCCGCGCTGCGGATCCAGCGTTGCTCTGCTGTCCCGGGCGACCTCGATGGGGACGTGTCACGCCTGTGACTCCGTGGTCGTGGCCGAGGGCGCCGCCGAGGTCACGCTGCTGACCAGGGGCGAATCGGGCGAGCCGCGCGCCACGTCGGTGCTGCCCCTGTCGGTCGCGTTTCGAAACCGGTACAGGCTGGAGCGCCTCCTCGGCAGCGGAGCCGCCGGAACGGTCTTTCTCGCCACCCACGTGCCCACGGGCCAGTCCAGGGCCGTGAAGTTCCTCACCCGGGTCGAGAACAGGACCGTCCTGGCGCGGTTCGTCACCGAGGGCCGGCTGCTGGCCGAGCTCCAGCACCCCAACGTGCTCAGGCTGTTCGACGTGGACGAGATAGAGGCCCATCCGTTCATGGCGACGGAGTACCTCGAGGGCGGAACGCTGCGGCAGCGCATGGGCCATGGCCGGATGCCGCTGGCGGAGGCGGTCCAGGTGACGCTGGACTGCCTCGCCGGTCTGGAGGCCTGTCATGGGCGAGGAATCGTCCATCGCGACGTCAAGCCGGAGAACGTGCTGTTCACCGTCACCAGGGCAGCCAAGCTCGCCGACTTCGGGGTGGCGAAGGTCCTCGACACGGGTCAGGATCTGACCAGGACCGGCGCCCTGATCGGCACGCCCATGTACATGTCCCCGGAGCAGGTCAGAGGCGAGCCCGCCGGGCAGCCCGCGGACCTGTACGCCACGGGCGCCGTGCTCTACGAGATGCTGGCGGCGCGGCCCGCCGTCCATGCGACGTCGCTCCCCCAGCTGCTGGCCATGCATCTGGAGTCCCGGCCCCGGCCTCTGAGGGAGATCGTCCCGTCCGTTCCGGAACCCGTGGCGGCCGTGGTGGAGTGCGCCCTCTCCAAGGACCCGTCCCGGCGTCCGCCGTCGGCTGCGGCGTTCGCCGAATCCCTCCGGCAGGCCTTTCAGCGGTCCAGGTTCGCAGGTCGCGCTCGACCCGATGGCCAGCGACCGTTCACGATCTCGGCCCCCCCGGCGAGTCCGGCCGGTCGTGCCGGGCTCTGGCGGCTCGCCGTGCCCGCCGCGGCCCTTCTCGCCCTGTGCGCCACCCTGCTGACCAGGTCCGCCTGGCCTCCGCCGCCCCGGCCCGACGCCACGGTCGCGGCGTCCCCTCGTCCGGCCGCCTCCCCTGCCCCGCGGGCCGCGCCGCCGGAGGTGGAGGAATCGAGGCGGCTGCGGGACCGGGTCGAGTCCCGGGAGGCAGGTCTCGAGGCCTGGTTTCCCGGGAAGGGGCGACCGGAGGTGGTGTGTCCTCTGGTGGTCTTCTGCCGCGACCATCTGAAACAGGTGACGATCCACGCCGGCGGCCAGGGCGTCATCGTCGGCCTCAACGATCGGGCACTGCCCGGACAGCAGACGCTCGCCCTCGGCTCCTCCTCGCCGGGCCTCAGGGACGGCCTCAACTGGGTCCGCATCCGGGGCGGCCCCACCGGCCCGCGCCAGGGGCACGTCCGGTTCCTGCGCGATCCATGTCGATTCGACATCCGCCGGGTCGAGGCGCCGCCTCCCGATTTCGTCGTCACCGACCGGCTGCTGGTGGACCTGTTCGTCAACGCCCTGGACTTCGATCACCAGGCCGCGAGCCGACGGATGAGAGCGAGTCTGCCCGGAGGCAGCGAGAGTCTGCGCCTGGCGCTGGAGGGGTTGGTCGGTCTCCGGAGCCAGCTCGCCGGGAGCATCCTGGCGGACATCCAGGAGATGGTTGGCGACCCGCTCGGCGCCTACAGGGAGGGGGACGTCAGGTGCGCCAGAGTCTGTCTCGATGGCGTCCAATCCGCTCTGGAGGCTGATCCGAGCCGGTGGGCTCCGTGGCATCTCCTCGGAGAGACCCTGGTCCGGCTCGGCCATCAGGAGGCCGGCTCCAGCGCTGTCGCGCGGGCGCTGATGACCTACCCCGAGGCCTACTGGTCGTGGGTGGAGATGTTCTGGGCCTCGTGGCAGGCGCTGGACGTGCACCGGATCTCGGGGCCCGGACGCTCGCCGGTCATCGATGAACACATGAGGCAGACGCTCCGGTACCAGGAGATCGTGGCGCTCGTGGTCGAGCGAGTCCCCAACGCCCAGGGGCAGAACCTGAAGGCGTTTCTGGCCTATCTCCAGCGCAACCGGAAGGCGGTGATCCAGAATCGCCGTCCCCCGCGCAAGGAGCGGTGAACCGACCAGCCCGGCCGACGCTCCGATGGGGCCCGGCGGTTCCGCCGTTTCGCAGCCGAGACGTCGCCGGATCGGGGTGTCGGGTCGAGAACACTGGCCGGCGCCACCCCGGGAGATGGTATCCTGGTCCGACCGGAGGAGACCATGGATACCCTGATCAAGAACGTCACCGTCATCACCGGCGATGGCACGACGATGCTCCCGGCGGCATGGATCGGCATCGAGGGCGACCGGATCGCCGCGATCAGCCAGGAGCCCATCCCCGCGTCGCTCGCGTCGCCGACCGGGGTCTCCATCATCGACGGCACCGACTGGCTGGCGCTTCCCGGTCTGATCAACGGCCATACCCACGGGTGCACTGCCGGTCCGCTGTTCTCCAGCGGCGCCCCGGCTCTGAGCGTCGACCGAGCGCTGCGCAACGCCGATCGACACCTGCTGCAGGGCGTCACCACGCTGGTCAACGCCTGCGGGCTGGGCACGATGGCCCAGGTCCACGAGGTGGCCCGGTGCCATCCGATCCGCATCCTGACCTCCACGAGCCACCTCCCTTCCACCCTCGAGGCGGCTCGCCTCGCCGATGGCGCCGGCCTGCGGGCGGTCCACCTCGAGACGACGGCGGAACAGATGCTGTCCCAGGGGGCCGTGGCGCTGGGCGAGATCGGAAGCGGGGCCACCCTCGGCGGCGGAGTGGCCGACTACAAGTACCTGCCGGAGGCTCTCCACCGGGAGACCGGCGTGCTCATCTCGCGGGATCACGCCAAGAAGCTCAAGGAGGCGGCGCTGGGCCGGGAGCTCAGACCGGAGGACCGGGACCTCGAAGCGGTCGAGACGGCGCTGCGAGAGTCCGGGCTGGCCGGCAAGGTCACCCTCGAGCGGGCGTGCGAGGTCGTCGAGCAGGTGGCGTTGACCCCGGTGCGGGCGTCGCTCGCGAGCTACGGCGAGGCCGTGGCTCTGGCCGCGTCCGCAGGCGTTCCCGTGATCTTCCACACCGCGGCGGTCTCCGCCTCGACCATCCTCCAGGAGGCCCGGAAGCGCGAGCACCTGTCCGCGAAGCTCGTGGCGGGTCATGCGAACCACCCCAGCTTCACGGTCGAGACCTGCGTGGCCTGGGCGAGGCGCCTCAGGGAGGCCGGGGTGGTCGTCGACGTGTCCACGCTGAACAGTCTCAACGCGCAGCGGACGGAGCCGACCGACAACCTGGTGGCGCTCCTGAGGGAGAACCTCGTCGACACCATGACCACGGACTACGGCGCCGGCGCCTGGGACGGCCTGCTCGAGGTCGCCCAGTTCCTGTGGCGGCGCGGCGTCGTGGACCTCCCGAGGGCCGTGTCCCTGTTCACCGGCCGAGCCGCCGAGGCGCTGAGGGCCGCCGCGCCGGATCGCGGGTACCTGGCGCCCGGGAAGGTCGCCGACGTGGTCCTGGTGGACGGCAAGAACGTCGGCAAGGTGGAGAGGGTCATCGTGGGCGGCAAGACCGTGGCCGATGGCGGCTGGTGCCGATTCCAGCGACAGGAACAAGGAGCCTGACGATGAAGATGAAGGTTGCGGTGCTCGGTGCCGGACACGGCGGCCAGGCCATGGCCGGCGACTTGACCCTGGGCGGCCACGAGGTGAGGCTCGCGGCGACGGAGGAGCACTCGACGAATCTGAAGCTCCTGGCCGCTTTCGGCGGGATCTTCGTCGAGGGCACGCCGTCGACCGGCGCCAAGCCCGGGTTCGCCAGGCCGGCCATGATGACGACGGATCTCCCGCTGGCGATCAAGGGCGCCGAGGTGATCATGATCGTGGTCCCGGCGTTCGCCCAGCAGGCGTACATGCAGTGCCTGGTGGAGCACGGGGAGCGCGGCCAGATCGTGGTCTTCAACCCGGGCAAGTTCGGTACCCTGGCGTTCTCCCGGGAGCTCGAGCGGGCGGGCAGGGCGGGCGACTTCCTGATCGGGGAGACCGCCTCCCTCATCTACGCCGCCAAGACCAAGGGACTCGGGCACGTGAACATCAAGGCGGTGAAGAGCGAGCTGCCGTTCGCCGCGCTGCCGTCGCTGAGGACCGCCGAGGCCCTCTGGAAGCTCACGGATCTCTACCCTCAGCTCACGCCCGCCTACAACGTCCTCCAGACCTCCGTGGACGCGCCCGGCCTGATCATCCACCCGATCACGACCCTGATGAACATGAGCCGGATCGAGCAGATCGGCCCCTACCGGAACTCCCACTACGACATCACGCCCAGCGTGGCGCGGATCATGGACGCCGTGGACCGGGAACGGATGGAGATCGCCCGGACTCTCTGCTACGAGACGTACTCGTTCGCGGAGAACATGAACGTGATGTACAAGGTGAAGCCCGGCACCGTCTACGACACGATGTACCAGATCTCCGCCCACAACGTCCAGATGGCTCCGGGCGACCTCAAGCACCGGTACGTCACCGAGGACGTGCCGTACGGGCTCGTGACGGTCGCGTCGCTGGGCCGCATGCTGGGCATCCCGACGCCGTGCATGGATTCGATCATCACGATCGCATCGGTGGCCAACGGCGAGGACTACTCGAAGACCGGCCGCACCATGGAGAACATGGGGTTCCAGCAACAGTCCCTCCAGGATCTGGTGGATCTGGTCACCGGCAGGAGAATCATCTGGACGAGTCGACCAAGGTGAATCCGGCGAGCCCGAGGGGGGCCAGATGAGCGAAGCGAAGGGCCCCCCATGTGACACGATCCCGCCCGGCTCGGCCGCGGAGCAGGCGACGCGGTCGAGCACCCTCTCGGATCACCGGGGGCTGGTCTTCTCCATCGCGGTCGCCGTCTTCATGGCCTACCTGGACGGGACGATCGTCAACATCTCCCTGCCCACGATCTCCCGGGACCTCGGGGTGGACTGCGGCACCGTGTCCTGGGTCGTGCTCATCTACCTTCTGATGCAGAGCTCCACTCTCATGCTCTGCGGGAAGATCGCCGACCGGATCGGCCTCAGGACCATGCTGCTCTGGGGCTACGGCGTCTTCACCTTCGGCTCCGTGCTGTGCGGGCTCTCCGGCACGATCGTCCTCCTCGTCCTCTCCCGGCTGCTCCAGGGGATCGGCGGCAGCATGCTCATCGTGACGGCGTTCGCCCTGGTGCCGCGGTTCTTCCCGGCCCATCTGACCGGCGTGGCGTTCGGCATCGTCACCACCTCGGCGGCGCTGGGCACCACGGTGGGCGCCCCGCTCGGCGGTCTGATCACCACGGTCGCGTCATGGCCGTGGATCTTCCTGATCAACGTGCCGATCGGCGTGCTCGCCATCGCCATCGGACGGTCGGCCATTCCCCACGACGAGCCGAAGCCCGAGGAGCCGGGCACGTCGTTCGACTACGCCGGGGTCGTCCTGAGCTTCGCGGCCATCTCCTGTCTGCTCTACGCCTTCAACACCGGCCGGGAGTGGGGCTGGACGTCTCCGGTCATCGTGGGCTTCTTGAGCGCCAGCGCCATCTTCCTGACCGGGTTCGCCGTCCGCGAGGCGACCTGTCGCACTCCCCTGGTGCGGCTCGCCCTGTTCGCGAACCCCGCGTTCCTGTTCGCCATCCTGGCCGCCGTCTGCGGCTACGCCTACCTGGCCGGCAACACCTTCCTGATCCCGTTCTACCTGGAGCTCGTGCAGAAGCTCCCCAGCGGCAAGTCGGGGCTGGTGATGCTCTGCTACTCCGTCCCCCTGATGATCGTGGGGCCCTTGGCCGGGCGTCTGTCCCACCAGGTGGGCCCCCGGGTGCTGTGCTGCTCCGGCATGGGGCTGGCTGCCGTGGCGTGCTTCGCCTTCACGGCCACTCTGGCGCTGCCCACGGTGGTGCCGGCGCTGTTCACCATGATCGCCTTCGGCCTGGCGTTCGGGCTGTTCAACTCGCCCAACAACAACCACATCATGCGGGTCGTTCCCAGGGACAGCCAGGGCACGATCTTCGGAACGGTCCAGACCATCGTCAGATCCACCATGGCCGTGGGGACCTGCCTGTTCGAGGCGCTCTTCTCCCAGTGGCTCCCGGAGTCGGCGGCGACCGGGAGCGGACCCAGCGGGCTGGCGCTCACCCCGGAGTCGACGGTCCCGGCGTTCGCCGTCACGTTCGCCGTGGGCGGGGCGCTCTGCGTGGCCGCCACGATCGCCTCGTTCATCGCCACCGGGTTCTCCGCGGCTCCGGCCGGAGCCGCTCGACAACCCGCCGACGGCCCCGCCGAGCCGTGAGAGCGGCGGCGCTGCTCCACCTCGGGATTCCAGCCGACTCTCGCACGCTGCCGGTGCTGATGCCCAACGCCGCGGGCCCGGCGCCCGGCGCTGTCAGTGAAGGCGTCGATCCCTGGCGGTGACGCAGCGGACCGGGCCGGGTCGCGAGGCGGAGGAACCCCCGAGCGCCCGGACCGAGAGGCTGACCCGGCCGGCGGCCAGCAACCGCTCGATCGCCTTGACCAGACCGTCCACGAGCGGCCGATCCAGGGGGGAAGAGCCGTCGGCGGGAGCGTCGAGAACCCCCAGGACCCACGAGGCCCGGGTCGCCTCCTCGGCGGTCAAGACGCCCGATCTGACCAGGTGGTGCTCGATCGCCAGCGGGGTGACCCTCCCGGTGCCGGCACCGACGCCGACGAGGGCGAGGAGCCCCTCCAGCGCCAGGTCCAGCGCCTGACGCAGAGGCGCCGCGGCATCGGCGGCGAATCCGTTGCACGCCACCAGCGACGCCAGGCCCAGGCGCTTCTGGGCCCTCTCGAGGAGCTCCCGCAACGCCTGGAGCCGCTGGCGGCCTTCCCCCCCGTCGTGCCCCTCCGGCAGCGGCAGCGCCGGCGACCGGTACGGCTCGTCGGCGGGCCGGTCGCGGCGGGTCAGAGCGGGCCCGAGAAGACCGGCCAGGCCATCGTAGCCCTGCCGGTCGAAGAGGTGGATCCCGAAGGCCGGCGGCGCACCGGCCACGGAGGACGCCACCTCGTCGATGATCGCTGCCAGCGAGCCGGCGTCCCGATCCACCACGACCAGCACGCGGGGAAGATCGCCGGACTGTCCATCGTGGCCGGCGAACACCGTGACCCGCCGGACCAGTAGCAGCCGCTGGCCGAGGCGCCCGGCCAGCCTGTCGGCGAACAGCCGCACCCGCTCCTCCAGCGGCACGGTGCCGGCCCCGGCCGCCGGTCGGTCCGCGCCGTCGTCGGCCAGCGGCCTCCGCGGCGCCGCCCCCGGCATGAGCAACTGCTGGAGCCGGGCGACGAGGCCGCGGTCCCTGGAGAAGACCAGGTCGTCGGCGCCGTCCAGCGCGTCGAGGACCGTCTGGAACGTCTGGCGCCGCTGGGACAGCGTGTCGAGGATCCGCTCCTCCAGCACGTCCCTGGAGACCAGGTTGATGACGGTCACGGACCCGCGGTGCCCTGGCCGGTGAGCGCTCCGGATCCGCCGCTCCAGGGACTCGGGGCTCCACGGGAGATCCAGGTTGACGACGAAGTTCACGGCTTCCAGCTCCAGAGCCGGGCCGGACACGTCGGTCGCCAGCTGCACGAGACAGGCGGGGTCGTGGTGGAACCGGTCGAGGAGACCGTCGACCCGGGGCTTCGCGACCGCCCCAGCGATCTTCGTGAATCCGACGCCGAGAGGGCGCACCACCCGCTCCACGGCGAGGTCGATCATCCTCTCGGAGCTCGAGAACACCGCGACCTTTCGCGCGCGTCGGGTCACCAGCTCGGTCAGCAGGCTCCGGAGCTCGTCCAGCTTGGACCCGCCCGGTCGGCTCCGGCTCCCGGGGCCAGAAGCGCCGTGGAGCTCCGGGGCGCAGCACAGGCCGCGCATCTTCTGGAGCGACCTCACCAGACGCCGGGACTCGACCGGGGTCAGAGGCCGCCGCTCGCCGATCGCCATCAGCTGGGCCGCGATGGCCCGGGGCTTCCGGTACGGGCCAGCCTGGGCAGACGGCATGGGGACGAAGTAGTCGCACGTCCCCCTCTGCGGCAGCTCGGCGAGCACCTCCTCCCTGGCCCTCTCCAGGGCCACCGGCCGGATGCGGCGGTACAGCTCGTCCTGGTCGGTGCCTCCCGCGAGCCTGGCGACGCCGCCGTCTCGCCGGAGCTGGAAAACGCGGGTGCCCAACACCGGCAGCGGGCCCAGGATCCGCGGATCGATCGCCTGGAGCATGCCGTGGAGCTCTTCGAGGTCGGAGTCGAGAGGCGTGCCGGTCAGCACGAACAGCCAGCGGCACCCCAGCCGCTGGATCGCGGGGGCCACCCTGGTCCGCCAGGGCCCGACGCGGTGGGCCTCGTCGAACACGACCAGATCGGGGGCGAGGCGCTCGAACAGGCCGGTGTCTCGCAGCCACCGTTCGTGGGCGACGATCGTGAAGAAGGCGGGGGCGGTGTGGAGCATCTCCCGTCCGGCCGGGCCGTCGTCGACCATCGTGGCAGACACGGAGGTGAGCCGGCGGATCTCCCTGAGCCAGTGGTGCTCGCGCGCGGCCGGGGCGACCACGAGCACCCGGGAGATCCCCTTCAGCTCCTTGACCAGAAGCGCGGCGGCGATGGCCTGCATGGTCCTGCCGAGGCCGAGCTCGTCGGCCAGGATCGCCCGGCCGGCGAACGCCAGGTGGAGCACCCCCTCCTCCTGGTAGGGCGCAAGCTTCGCCCCCAGGACCTCGAGGCTGCGTCGCCCCGCCGCGACCTCCTCCCGGAACCAGCGCCGCTCCTCCTCGCGGACCCTGGTCTCTTCCAGCATCTTCGCGTGACCGACGACCTCGGGGTCGATCCGGATCCGGGCCTTCTGCCCGGCCCGCAGCCGCCCCACCTCCTCGACCAGGGCGGGGACGCGCCGGGCCGGGTCGCCCACCAGGCAACCGCACCGGTCGAAGTACCGGCGGACCATCCGATCAGTCGCCCCGCCGGATCGACTCCTCGTGGCGATGCGCACCTGGATCGACGGACCGTACGCCAGCGACACCCGGATCGTCCCGGGGGCCTCACGCTCCACCCGGCACGGACCTGGTTTCGACCGCTGCCGGCGCCCGCCGCAGACCTCGTCCACCTCGGAGCCCTCCTGTGCCAGCGACGGTATACCGGAGCGGCCGGCGAAGTCAACGGCGGACGCCGGATTCAACGACAGAAACCCCTTCGGGCCGCCTTCCTTTGTACGAACTCTCAACACCTCGGCGCACCCTGTCGATGAAATCAAGGAGAGCGCGACAGAACGTGCTGCTCGTCCGGTTTTTTTGTTGGAGGACCCGTGAAACGCTGGCTCTGGGCGATCTGGCTGCTGACCCTGGCCGGGGCTGGCCTCGGCCAGACCGTCACCGCCATCCAGGTGTCGGATCCGCCGGCCCCCTACAACCGGGTCACGAATCGACCGTCGATCGTCGTCTCGTTCACCCTCACCGGGTTCCAGACCCCGGTGCAGGTCCAGTTCCAGAGGGACGACGGCGCCCGGGACACGCTGACCGGCCTGCAGAACGGCCCCAACTCCATCACCCTGGTGCTGAACGACATGACCAACACGGAGCGGGTCGTGAGCTGGAACGTGGTCGCCACCGGCTCCACCGGCTCCCCGGTCCTGGTGTTCAACGCCGTGAGGATCTTCTACGACAACGTGGCTCCGAGACCGCCCACCACGGTCTCCCCGGCGTTCCCGGCCACGGTCTACGGCGACTCGATGACGATCAGAGGCTCCGTGGTCTCGTCCGTGGGCGGCGCTCCGGTGCTCACCGGGACGGTCTACGTGCGGCAACCCAGACCCCCGACGGATCCCACCGGTACCGTGATCGGCGCCGGCGCCATCCTCTCGAACCCGCCGGGCAGCTACACGGCGACCGTGCTGCTCTCCACCATCACCACCGGGGTGGCCACGCAGCTCTCCCTCACCGCCGAGGACGAAGCCGGAAACGCGAGCTCCCCGGTCGTCGTGACGGTGACCCGGCTGCTGGCGCCCTCCCCGACCTTCTCGGTCGTGCCGAGCTGCCAGCCGCCGACCGGCGGCCTGGTGAACAACCCGGCGGTGCTGGTCCGCGGCGCCGTCACCGGCCAGCTCCCGCCGTTCAACGTGAACTTCTTCGTGGATGGGTTCCTGGAGAGCCAGACCGCGGGCCTGGCGGACAACGAGCAGTTCGCCCACACGCTGAACATGCCCGGTCAGGGGCAGCACACCATCGCGGTCCAGGCGACCAACTCCAACCAGCCGCCGGACCGGAGCAGGGCCACCTTCGCCTGCGTCCTGACGCTGGACTCGTTGCCGCCGGGCCCGCCGCTGATCCTCCAGCCCAACCCGACGATGGGCTCGTACCTGACCACGGGGCCCACGTTCAACATCCAGGGGATCTCGACGGAGCGGCCGTTCTGCACGACCAGCCCGGCGTGCCCCAGGCCACGGATCCTCCTGGCGGCGCCGCAGGGCGTCACGTTCAACCCGGTGTCGCCGCTGGCGCCCAACGACGCCAACGGCCAGTTCACCACCACAGCGCAGCTCGCGCCCCAGCTCGCCGACGGGCAGTACACCATCCAGGTCATCTCCGTGGACGCCGCCGGGAACACCTCCCCCGGCGCCTCGGCCCAGATCCTGTTCACCGTCGACCGGACGCCGCCTGGCGTGGACGAGATCCGGATCAACGGGATCCAGGCCCCGCAGCAGAACCCGCCGATCTTCGTGGGCCGCAACACCTCGGAGGTGCGGGTCCGGATGACCGATCCGATGTCGATCGGGCCGACGGTCAGGTTCCAGCAGTCCGGCGGCAGCGCCGTGGAGCTGGGGCTCACCAGCGGCACGGCCCGCCTCTGGACCTACGCGTTCACCCCGGTCACCAACCAGGACGGCCCTGTCAGCGCGACCATCTCCGGCGGTCGCGACCTGGCCGGCAATCCGGCCAGCGCGGCGTTCTCGCGGCTGTTCATCGTGGACACCACGCCGCCGACCGTCGTCTCCGTGGAGCCCGGGACGATCACCACGCTGGTCAACCGGACGCCCACCGCCATCCGCATCACCCTGCGAGATCCGCCGGACGGCACCGGCGCCTTCTCCGGCGTGGACACGGCGGGCACCCGGGTGACCGTGGAGGGCCCGGTCGGCACCGGCACGCCCACGCCGGTCCCGGGGACGCTGGTCCCCTACGACCCGCAGACCGTCGACTTCATCCCCCAGGCCCAGCTCGTCGGAGACGGCGAGTACCGCATCCGGATCGTCGCCGTGGACAAGGTGGGCAACATCTCCGCCGAGATCGTCCGGACGTTCACCCTGGACACGACTCCGATCCGGATCCTCCCCGGGATGCTGCAGTTCCAGCCGGCGTGCGGTTCGTTCGTGAACCCCACCTCGATGCCCGGGGGATCGGCGACGCCGTTCGTCCAGGTCACGGTGAACGACCCGCAGTTCGACGCGGCCACGTCCGAGATCGAGGTGGACGACTTCTGCCGCGCCCCGCCCAGGGTGCCGGGCACCAAGTCGGTCGTCTCCTCGAGCACGATCCGGTACACGTTCACGAGCCCGCTGGCCACCGATGGAAGCCAGGACGGGACCTACGCCATCGGGGTGATCCTCCACGACCGGGCGGGCAACACGTCGCCCCAGACCTGGTGCACGTTCATCTACGACTCGCTGCCGCCTCTCGTGGACCGCACGTGGCCCCAGGACGGCGGCTGCGCCGTGGGCCCGCTGCGGCACGTCGACGCCACCATGCTCGACCCGGTGCCCGACACTTGCCGCGGCAAGTCCGGGATCGACCGGAACCGGTCGACGCTGAGGCTCTACCTCCAGCAGCCCAACTCCTTCTACAACAAGAAGACGCCGGCGGAGGTCCGCGGCGTGCTGCGGTTCGTTTCCGTGGGCAACATCGACCGGGTGCTCTTGGAGATCGTCGATCAGTACAACGTTCCGGTGGGGCTGAAGAACGACGGCTCCGACGACGGCATCTACAGGCTGGACACGCAGGCGTTCGATCGGGCCGGGAACTCCAGCCCGATCGTGTCGTCCACGTTCACCTACGACACTCTCCCACCGGACCTGATCGTGGACAAGCTCAAGAGCGGCGACACCCTGGCGGGCCCGGCGCTCACGATCACGGGAAACACCCGTGACAACTCCGGCGGCAAGGACATCGACCGGGTCTCGGCCAGCCTGATCTCCGTCGACAGAGACGGGAACCCCACCACCTCCGTGCCGGTGTTCGCCAACGTCACGGCCGCCATCGACCCGCTGCCGGTGCCCTCGTCGGGCACACCGCCCCGGCGGAGGTGGACCCTGAACGTGAGCCTGGTGAGCGTCACGACCCCGACCTGGGGCCGGCTCACGATCTCGTCGTACGACAGGTGCGGCAACTTCCGCGATCAGGGGTTCACGGTCTGGCTCCAGCCCGACCGGCTGGCGGCTCCGATCCTGTCGATCCCGGGGATCGGACTGTGCACGAACTCGAACTTCGTCGACTTCGCCTGGAGCGGCGTGAGCGGCGCGTCGGCCTACCAGATCCGCATCAGGACCCCCAAGGGCAACGAGATCTACAAGAACACCGGAGGCCCACCCAACGTGAAGGTGAACCTGGGCCTCACCAACGACGGCGACGGCCAGTACCTCTGGTCGGCCGCCGGCATCGACGGCGGGCTCCAGCTGGGCTACTTCGCCCCGAACCAGGTGTTGAACATCAACACCAGCCCACCCCGGGTGATCGCCGTGGACGTGCAGGATGCCTCGCCCAACTCCCGGGGCGTGATCACGGCCGGTGAGAACCGCGTGGTCATCACGTTCCACGAGAACATGAGGTGCGGAGCCGGCCTGTCGGTGAAGCTGGTGCCGGAGAACAAGAGCGCTCCACCGCTGGTGGTGACCACCGTCTCGTGCGATCAGAACGTCTGGACCGGGAGGCTCATGGTCCCGGAGAACAACGGCCGGGGCCCCGACTACAACGGCCTGGGCGAGTTCGCGATCGAGCTCGGGAGGGACTGCGCCGGCAATCTGATGGCCGTTCCGAATCACGGGCTGGTGGTCTACGAGGTGAACACCGGGCCGTTCCTGAGGGCCGCCGTGTTCCAGAACCCGGTGGACAAGCGCGACCTGGTGGTGCTGATCAAGGGGTACCGTCGCGATGGCGGGCTGCCCACGAGGCTCATCGACCTGCCGGTGGCGACGTTCACCCGTCCCGGAGAGCCGGCGCAGTCGCCGGTGCTGAACCGGATCAACGACTCGACGTTCCAGGGGCTCTACCGGCTGAGCCCCTACTCCACCGCTCCGATAGCGCTGACGGTCAGCGCCCGGGACGAGTGGGGCAACCCGGCCACGTTCGGCATCGCCCTGAACGTCGTCCAGGTGAGCCCCACGGAGGCCTACGTCATCAACCCCACGTCCGCGGTGAGCCTGGCGCTGGCGCCGCAGTCGGTCAGCGAGCCGGTGTCGATCATCCCGATCGCCAGGGCCCGGAGCCTGCTGTCCCAGGACAGCATCTTCACCGACGCCAAGAACCAGAGGCTGGTGCCGGTGGCGCCCCTGGACCAGTTCGGTCCGGTGGGCCTGCAGTTCAACAAGCCGGCGAAGCTGACCGTGGACCTGACCCGTCTGGGCACCGGGATCCAGACGGGGCTGATCGCCAAGTCGTCGCTGTTCCAGCGCGTCGGCGACCGGTGGGAGTACGTGCCCCAGTCCCGGTCCGGCGAGACGATCGCCGCCCAGGTCTCGACGCTCTACCCGATCGCCCTGCTGCAGGACCCGGTCGGCCCCGACATCTCCATCGAGAAGCCCGGCCCCGAGGGCAGGCTCCAACCGGGCCAGACCGAGGTCTCGGCCACGGTGACCGACGTGGGCGCCGGCCTCGAGCCCTCGTCGGTGAAGGTGCTGGTCGACGACCGGCCGATCGAGGCCACCGTGGACCGGGAGTCCGGCCGCGTCACGGCGGGGCTGCCGCGCCTCGAGGCCGGTGAGCACCGGCTCGCCATCGCTGCGGCGGACAGGGCCGGCAACGTGACCCGGTCGTCGCAGAAGCTCGTCGCCCCCGGCGGGTTCGGCGTCACGGAGCTGGTGCCGTTCCCCAACCCGGCGCGGCTGTACTCGAGGATCAGGTACCGGCTCAAGGGGGCGGCGGACAGGGTGGACATCCGCATCTACGACGTGGCCGGACGGCTGGTGCGACGGCTCGACGGCACCGCCGTGGCCGGCGAGAACACCGCCGAGTGGGCGCTGGACACCGACGACGGATCCGGCGTCGCCAGCGGTGTCTACCCGGTCCGGGTGATCGTGACTGCTTCCGGACAGAAGACGACGGCACGCACGAAGATAGCCGTGCTGCGGTGAACTCGACTGGACACTGAAAGGAAGAAGGTGTGATGACGCAGAGCGAACGCGAGGAGAGATCGATTCGCATGGGCATGAAGGTCCTGGTCGTTCTGGTGGTCGTCGTGGCGGTCAGCGCGGGGATGCCGGCGCTGAAGGCCGACACGGGCGGGTTCGATGTGGTCTCGACCGGCCACTCCCTGGTGGCCCCGCCGGCGTTCGGGTTGACCGAGCTGACCGTGTTCCCCAACCCGTGCCGGGTCGTGTCGAAGATCCGCTACCGCCTCACCGCGGCGGCCACGGCGGTGAACATCAAGATCTACGACACGGCCGGCAGACTGATCCGGTCGCTGGCAGGCTCCACGGTCTCGGGGGCCAACACGGTGGACTGGGACCTGGCCTCCAACGAGGGGTCGGGGGTGCCCAGCGGCGTCTACTTCGTGAAGGTCACGGCCCACGGCGCCGGGGCCAAGACCGTCGATCGCACCAAGATCGCCGTCCTTCGGTAGAGGTGAGGAGATGCTGAGAGTTCCCCTGCTCAGGAGCCGGTCCCAGCGCTGGGGCGTGAAGATCGTGGTCGTGGTCTGCGGGCTGCTCTGGTGCGGCTCCGGGCCGATCCACAACTTCCTGCCCGGCCGGGCGGCCAGGATGTTCGCCGAGGACCGGTCGGAGTTCGACCAGGTGGTTCGTCGGGCGCAGGCCGGCGAAGCGCTCGAGGCCCGGGCCGCCCTGACCCGGATGCTGGCGGCGGAGCCCCGGGCGGACCGCAAGGCGGTGCTGCAGTCGTGGATCGCGTGGTGCTCGGAGCTGGCCGGCGACGCCACGGCCCAGATCGAGGCCGCCAGGGCCGGGCTGGCCGCGTTGCCCGACGAGCCGGACCTGGTCGTGCTGTACGCCAAGGGGCTGGCGGCGCGCCGCGGGCCCGGCGACCTGGCCCTGGCGCAGAGCGCCCTCGAGAGGGCCATCGGCCAGGCCAGGCCCAGGCAGCTGGACGGGCCGCGCCGCCACGACATGAACCGGGTGCTGGCGTCGGTCCGCCTGCTCAGAGGCGACCTCACCGGTGCCAGGGCCGCCGCCGACGCGGCGGGCCGCTCGTCGCTCGGGGCCCGCGGCACCGCGATGCCCATGACCTTTGCCCGGGCTTCCGCGGAGCTCGGCGCGGGCGGACCGGGCTCCATGCCGCTCGCCCCTGCCGGCGCCGGCACGCCCGACCAGACCTATCGCTAGGGACAAACGAAAGGAAACTCCCATGAGACTCTGCAAGGCTCACGGTGTGAAGCTCTTCATCGTCGGCTTTCTCTGGGTGCTGGTGGGTTGCGGGTCCGATCCCGGGGGGGACTTCATCGTCGGCGACATCAAGAACTCCCAGCTGCCGATCGCAGGGGCCCAGAAGAAGCTCCAGGAGGCGTTCGACCTCTTCAAGAACGGGGCGTACACCCAGGCGCGGGAGGGGTTTCTCAAGGTCCTCGGCGACCAGCCCAGCCCCACGGACAGGGCAGAGGCGCTGGCCGGCGTGGGCTTCTGCGACGTGCGGCTGAAGGGGTCCCAGGACGGCATCGCGGAGTTCGAGCAGGCGCTCGCCACGGACTCGAAGAACCAGGACGCCCGGGTCGGACTGGCGGGGGCGCTGATCTCCAGGGGCTCTCCC
>JACQZM010000430.1:18726-21116 GCA_016213885.1 Candidatus Rifleibacteriota bacterium
GACAAGTACGGGGTCGGGATCAAGAACGCGGAGGTGCATGCCATGCTGGCCTACGCCATGTTCGTGGCCGGCGACCAGACCGGTTCCAAGACCCAGATCGGCATCGCCCGGCGACTCGATCCCAACTACAACAACACGAACGTGGGTCAGATCATCAACGTGATCTCGTTCATTCCGTGACGCGGCCTCCTCGACCACGGCACCCGGACACGCTCGTGACGGGTGGCGTCGAAGCAGCCCCGCGATGGGTGTGAGATGACATTCGGCCTCGTGACCGGAAGGACGATCTGGCCCGGCTTCCTGGTCGCGGGCCTTCTCGTTCTCCGGTGCTGGTCGCCGGCCCTGGCCCAGCCGTTCACCCTGACGTACCCGACCGGGGCGGAGCCGAACAACGGCACCCAGGGGCCCAGACAGGACCGGAACATGATCGGGTTCTCGGTGCTGTCGAACGGGCCGGCGGGCAACTTCCCCTGCACGATCAACTTCGTGCGTCAAGACGGCCAGCCGCTCCCCGCGCCGTTCCCATCTTCGTTCATCTATCCCACGGCGGGCCTGGCGCTGGCGGTCATCCCGGCCACGATGAACGACCTCCTGTGGGAGGGCACGAACCAGCTGATCGGCCAGGCGGTCAACGGTGCCCAGACCTCCACGATCCCCTCCCAGTTCCTGGCCGCGCCGAACAACCCGATCTTCATCAACTGCGATCAGGGCCCGCCCAACAACCCGCAGGTCACCAGCCTCGTGACCCCCGGGACCGTGACGCAGCTCTCACCCTACACGGCCCGGGTGACGTTCAACACCAGCACCACCGCCCCGCTCACCCTCTCGGCGGCCGGCCGGCTGTTCAACATTCCCAGGACCGCGGGCGTGGCGTCGCAGCCGGAGGTGCAGGCGACGATCACGGGGACGATCGTGCCGGTGGCCTACTCCGGGTCCATCACCCCGATCACGAGCCCCAAGACTCACCGTACCGTTCGCCCTGCCGGTCCCCAGCCCGGGCACGTTCCAGCCCGGCGACTACGTGCTGCCCACGCTCGACTTCTCCGCCGTGGCCGACGGGATCTACCAGGTCAGGCTCACGGCCAGGGACGTGGCGAACAACAACAGCCCCCAGACCACCACCTCCTGGGTCACCGTGGACCTGGATCGGCAGGCGCCGTCGGTGTCGATCACCTACCCGGCCTCGAGCCCGTTCCTCATCGACGGCACCAACCCGCCGTCGCCGATCCCCGGGGACCAGTGGGCGCTCCAGGGGATCGCCTCCGACGACCGGCGACAGGGGACCACGGTGGCGATCACGGTGTACACCACGGCGAGCGTCTCGCCGGTGATCAACACGACGGTGCCGTCCCAGGCGATCACCGGCGTGTTCGTCCGGCCCATGGACTTCGTGCCGGGTCACGGCATCGTCTTGCCCACCACGCCGCCCCAGGACATCTACAGGATCGACGTGAGGGCCCAGGACCTGGCGGGCAACTGGGGGCCCACGGTGTACACCTACGTGATCCGGGACGTGAGCGCGCCGCGGGTCCCGGCGGTCACGTTCCCGGCCGACGGGCTGGCCACGAGCGCCCCGATCCTGCCGATCCGGGGCCGCATCACCAACCTGAGGCCCGGCGAGAACAACTTCGAGGAGCACGGCCGGGTG
Organism: Candidatus Rifleibacteriota bacterium; assembly: GCA_016213885.1. Taxonomy (GTDB): domain Bacteria; phylum Muiribacteriota; class UBA6191; order JACPRK01; family JACQZM01; genus JACQZM01. The sequence continues at coordinate 20,375 of JACQZM010000430.1, forward strand.
CGGGTCCGGGTGAGCATCCAGAGCCAGGTCAGACCGGGCTCCAACGCCGTGGTGGAGCTCGACGCCACGCCGTCGGGGGCGGTCCACGACTCCACGCTGGACGACGCCCCGCCGTGGTTCTCCCAGCCGACCCCGGACATCCTGGGCGACATCCCGGACTACTTCTCGTTCGACACGGCGTTCAACCTGACCAGCTTCCCCACCGGCAACGTGACCGTGTCGGCCCAGGCCGTGGACCAGGTGGGCAACCGGTCGGCGTGGAGCCCGGCGATCCGGTTCTTCTACGGTCCGGCCGGGCCGCGGTCCACCATCGACTGGGCCAGGTCGGGCCCCGACGACAACTACCAGTTCATCGGCCTCCGGACGAACCAGTACGGCGCCGACGACGGCGACGCCGATGGGGTGCCGGGGTTCTTCATCTCCTTGAAGAGCCCGGAGATGCTGGACGTGGGCGACCCGCCTTCGGCGCCCCGACCGCCGTTCTTCAACGGACGACGCGACCCGCCGGGGGCGGACCTGAACATCGTCACCCTGTCGGTCACCTCCTCCGACATCGCCACGCCGGTGGACGAGGTCGTGGCCACCGGCACCGACATCCCGACGGTCACCGTGACCCAGACCGGGCTCCAGACCACGGTGGTCACCGATCTACGCCTGGACGTCAGCAGGCTCCCGGAGGGTCTGCCCTCCGTCGTGGTCGTGAGGGCGACCAACTCCGACGGCACCAGCGGCCAGACCACGT
>JACQZM010000431.1 GCA_016213885.1 Candidatus Rifleibacteriota bacterium
ATCCTCGTCATGCTGGGCATCATCCTGGTCATCCTGGCGCGTTGACCCTGCGCGCGAGGCCCACCCTGATTCGACGGCTCAAAAGAAAACACGGCCGGTCATGCCGACCGGCCGTGTTTCCTCGCGGGGCTAGCGCCCGTTGCTGTTCTGGTTGCCCCCGGGGTTGATCGAGTTGTTCGTGTTCAGGTTGGGCACGTTCTCCGGGGTCGTCGCCGGGCCAAGGCCGGACACGGAAGGCGTGTCAGAGCGCGAGGACCCTCCGCCTCCCTTGCCGGTCAGCGCGTTGATGACGCAGTCCCTCACGGCGGACTGGGAGAGCCAGAACTCGGTCTTGTCGCGGAAACCGTCGATACCCACGCCGTTCACGGCCTCGACCTTGGTGTCTTTTCCGCCGATCAGACGCCCCCATTCGTCGTACGAGAACCCCACCGGCGGCTTCTGGGTCGACAGGAACTTGGAGACGCAGGCGGCGGTGCACCCCTGGACGTCGGCGTCGGTGACCCCGGGTATGAGCAGACCGTACGTGTTCAAGATCGGCGGGGGCCTGGGCGGAATCGGCACGTTTCCGTTCCCGCCGCCGTTGCCGTTGCCGTTGCCGTTCCCGTTGCCATTCCCGTTGCCGTTCCCGTTGCCGTTGGTGTTCCCGTTCCCGTTGCTGTTGCCCTGGGCTAACAGCGGGGTCCCCAGCATCGACAGCGCCACGAGAACCGCCATGACCACCGCTACTGTCCTCACGGGCCACACCCCTTAACCACGACGTTCGCGAGCTCGCAGGTCAGAAAAACCTTGGGAAATAAGAATACATAACCAAACGAAGAGTTGGCAACATGTGAGACGGAACCGGGCGCCGGATGGATAGACTTTTTCCCTACTGGCCTCCCTCGGGCCTCCCGGGGACCCTGGGACGCATGGCTCGCACGTTCTGGGCGCCGGCGGCGTCCTCCGGCTGACCGGCGTGGGCAGCGAAGAGCGGCGCCTTCTCCCGCAGTTCCGACAGCTCCTTGCCCATGGAAAGACACCTGAAGATGTCCCCGGAGGTCAGCTCCCGGTTCTCCGAGTACGCCTCGTACAGGCCGAACGAGACGGCGCGGTCCAGCTCGGCGCCGGAGTACCCCTCCGACGCCGTCACCAGGGCCGGGATGTCGTAGGCGCCCGCCTTGCGGCCCTTCTGGGTGAGCACCAGCTGCCAGATCTGGGCTCTCTCGCGCGGCGTCGGCAGATCGACGAAGAAGACATCGTCCACGGCTTGCCCGCGTCTGAGCAGGTCCGGGTGGATCGCCGCCAGGTTGGTGCCGGTGATGCTCACGAAGACCTGACAGCTCTTCTGCTTGAGCCAGGTGACGACCGTGTTGATGAGACGGTAGGCCACGGGCAACCCCGGCAGGTGGGACTGGTTCAGAAGGTTGACGAGCCGATCCGCGTCGTCCACCAGCAGCACCAGCGGAGCCGATCGTTCGACCTGCTGGAGATTCATGGACAGGATCTGGAGCCAACTCTCCAAGGCCTCGCTCATGAGGAGCTCCAGCTTGAGCCGGGCCATCCGGAACCCCCAGATGTGGGCGAACGCCTTGGTGATGTGCTTCTTGCCGCAGCCGGGGAGGCCCAGGAGCGTTATCCCCCGCGGCTGCGGAACTCCGAACTCCCGGGCCTTCGGGTCGAACGCCTTCTGCCTGAGCGTGACCCACCGCTTCAGATTCTCCAGGCCTCCCAGCTGCAGCGCCTTCGCGTCGACATCCATGAACTCCAGGAGGTCGTAGCTGCCCACGCCGTCGCGGCCCCAGGTCGGCTCTCCGGTTCCCTGGGGTGGTTTCTGGGTCGCCCCGAAGAGGTCCACCACGCCGGCCCCCGGCGATCCCTGCGGAGCGGCCACCTGGCTCTGGAACGGCGGCATGGCTGCCGACTCCGGTGGAGGGGCCGCAGGCCCGCTTGGTCTGAACGAAGGGGGGACCGGGAACCCACCGGGTCGGACCAAGGGTCGCAACCCCGGCGATCCAGGTACCGCCGGGCCGACTCCAGGCGGCTGCCCGCCCCCTGGCCAGCCGCCGAATCCGGGAACACCGAGGGGAGACGCCGGCGGGCCCACCGTTCCGGGGGGCTGGGGGGGCTGGGCGTGCTGGGCGCCTGCCCCGAACACCCCCCCCGGCATGCCCGGCAGAGGACGGAACGGTCCGCCCGGGCCAGCCTGACCGGCCTGCGGCCCCGGACCGACTGGCCCCTGGGCGAACACCGGCGGTGCTTTCGGAGGTGGTGCGCTGGAGTCGAGCCCGGCCAGGATGCCGAGGCCGGGCGGAGGGCCGCCTGCCTTGGGCGGAGGCGGCGGCGCCGGTGGTTCCTCCCCGATCAGCTGGGAGTCCGGTCCGGGCTCATGGTGCGTTTCGGGACCGTCGCCAGCCTCCCCCTCCAGTCTCGCTCCGTCAGGGCCCTCCAGGTTGATCTCCGGGATGATGAGCTGCGACTCGGCGTCGCCGATGAGGACGTTCTTGATCCGGTCGGAGAGTCCTGCATCGGCCGGTGGTGACACGAGCGCAGACGACGCCTCGTCGCCCCCGATGAGCCCTCCGGCGAGCACGGGCTTCTTGGCCGGCTTGTCGGCGCGGCCGGACCGGGAGGGGTCGCCGAAGTCCCCGACGAGCCTCGAGACGAAGGGAAGATCGGACGCGTCGAGCTCCAGATCCCTGTCGATGGCCGGCGGTCTGGCTCCTCGGGGAGCGGGAGCGGCGGGAGCCGGCGCGGGCGCATCGGCCGGTCCTTTCTTCGGCGCCTTTCCCGAAAGGAACCCGTACTGCCGCGTCCCCTCCTCGACTCTGAGCAGGTAGTTCCCGATCTCGATCTCGTCGCCCACCTTCAGCTCGTGACGAGAGATCGGCGCCCCGTTGACCTTCGTCCCGCTGCGCGACTTCAGGTCCTCGATGGCGTACTGTTCGCCGGTCCGGACGATCCGGGCGTGCTCTCGCTCCACGGACATGCCGTCCAGCTTGATCTTGCACTGCTCGCCGCGGCCGATGACGACCGACGCCTCCTCGACGAAGACGTCCGATCTGCCAGTGAGCGGCGAGAAGACGACGAGCAGCAATCCCTTGGGCATGGTCTGTGGGGTTCTCGAGAGCTACCCATGAAAATGGTAGCACGAGCGGCCCGGGGCTGCAGACTCGGAGGCCGACGCGCCGGACCGCGACACCCCGTATCGCCGGGGGATGGCCCGGGGGTCACACCGGCCAGGTCACCATCCGGAACCCGAACATGGCCAGGGCGACGCAGAACGAGATCGCGATCGCCTGGCCCCGCCGCAAGCCGCACCGGGTCCTGATCGCTGCGGCCGACGCCAGGAACGGCAGGAGGAAGATCAGCAGCCGGTCCTGATTCAGAAAGAGCAGCGTGTGGAACAGGGAGCTGCAGATCGTCGCGCCAAGGAGCGCTCCGGCGACCCTGGCCGACCGATCCACACCGACAGTGATCAGCAGAAGCACGTAGGCGGAGAACGACACCGCCATGGAGAGGCTCACGGCCAGGAATGGCGAGTGCCCCCCGAACGCGCGGACCCGTGCCCAGGGGTCGACCGACGACCCCCACGCCACCATGCTCCAGAGCACCACGACCGAGGCCGCAATCTCCACGAGCGACAGGTCAGGGGCTCTTCCCGTTGGATCGCTCACCGCAGCCAACCTACCTTTCCGACCACGACCAGGAGCCGGGAGAGTCTTTCACACCAACAAGTCATAGGCCACGGCTCTCCGCGGTGCCGACTCCCGGTGCTGCAGCCCGGCCTTCGGGATCGGAGGGAGTCGCCCACCCTCACCCCCTCAGGTGCTCGAACCGGGCCGGAAGCACGAACCGGGCCAGGTGTCGCTCCCAGGGCTCTCCTACCACATCGACCCGGGCGACGTCCATCCTCCCGAGTCCGTGCTCCTCGGCGCCAGCCAGGTAGATGATCCGGTCCGGGCGAACGCCCATCGTCCGGGCCGCCACGGAATCCACGGCGACCAGATCGGTCCCCGCGACGATGATGCCGTGTTCCTTCCGGCGGCCCTCCAGCGGTCCGTCGCCCTCCATGCCCGTGATGCCATCGACGATGCCGAAGGAGGGTCGCACCGTGCCGAAGATCTCCAGCACCGATCTGTCGATACCGTTCCAATGAAGGATGTTCTTGGGCCACCCGTAGATACAACCTGGGACCAGGCCGAACAGGTTCTTCATGCAGAGGGTGACCCCGGTCCAGTGGTGGGTCTTCAGCTTGGCCACCGAGATGAGGACGTCCGCGTCGACCGCTGTGCGGGGCAGGAGCAGCCGCCGGATCCGCGATCCGGTGCCGAGGTCCATTGTCCGGGTCTGAACCGCCTCGAGATCGTCGATGTTCAGGTCCACGAACCGTACCGACCGCGTCGCCAGCTCCCGGTCGAGCCCGGACTCGCCCAGGACGAAGGCCACGTCCCGTCGGTTGCCTGGCCCCTCGCCCACGACGATCTCCCGCGCTCCCCGCGCCCTGAGGATGTCGATGAGTGCGCCGAGGAACCGCGGATCCGTGTTGATCGGCTTGCCCGGGGTGTAGTCGACGAAGTTCGGCTTGATGAGGACCATCTTCCCCTGGACGGTCGGGGCGCCGCCCAGATCGAGCGCCAGCGTCAGCCGCCTGATCAGGTCAGCTCCGTACCCTTCGCAGGGGACGAGGGCCACCCGGGAGCGGGACCGGTCGAGGTACCGCGACAGCTTGCGGAACGAGCCGCCCTGGATACCGACGATCGCCGTGAGGCCCAGCAGCCCGGCCACTCGAAGCAGGCGTTTCCGGGTCATGGCGTTCTCCTCGCGGAGAACAGCGGCCGGTCGTCCAGGGCCTGGGAGAACGCCAGGACGGCGAAGGCCGTTTCCAGGGCTCCGCCGAACGATCCGTCAGGGCGAACGGCTCCCACCAGCGCATCCAGCGCGACGCTGGCCCGAGGATCCCGGACGGCGGCCAGCGCCAGGGCGCCAGACGCCAGATCCAGCGGCGAGCGGGGACGGCCCGAGGACGGGGGCACCAGGGTCCTGACCAGCGCTTCCCGGCCCCGCTGGAAGACCGCGGGCTCGCTCGGCTGTCCCGCCGCCAGGTGAGCCAGAACGACCAGCGCGGTGTGGTACGGATAGGGGCGCGTCTCGTACAGGCTCCAGCCTCCGCCCTTCGCCTCGTTGAGCCTGACCATCTCGAGCCCCTGGCGCACCCTCTTCTCACGGCCCCGGCCCACGAGCCCCAGACACAACGCCGTGATGGAGGTCGGCTCCACCCAGGGGGCGCACCCCGGGGTCCATGGCCACCCGGGAGCCAGCCGGGCCGGCTCTGCATAGGCCAGGTCCTCGTCCAGCAGCCACCTGACCGCCGCGAGCCCCGCCTCGTCCCGCGGGTCCTGGCCGAGCAGCGCCAGGGCGACCGGAGCGGTCATCCATGACGGATCGGGGTCTCCGGGAAAGGCCGAGAATGCCCGCCCGCGGCGACATCTCAGCAGGAACGCGCGCGCTCTGGCCCAGGCCGGGGGGTATCGCCCCGCGACCGACAGCATCGCCCAGGCCGTGGCGTCGGCGAAGCTCATCCCGTCGGAACGATAGCCGAACCCTCCGTCCGGGCGCTGGTTGGCGACCAGGGCAGCGACGGCCCTCCGCAGCACGGTTCGATGGTCGGCGGCCGACGGCCCCGCGACCGTCGCGGCGACGGCGAAGACGAACAACAAGGTTCGCATGGACACGCTCCGGGATCGCTGCAGTATAGCACCGCGGAGGATCGGTCCCGGCTGCTTCCGGGAGGCTATCGGACCGGCGTCGCACGGACGGCTTGGTTCGATCTTGGAGCTAATGTCGATCTGACAGAATACCGATAGAAGGTGCAGGGAAATGTCAGAACTTGGACTTGACGGATCAGGAGGCCGATGATAAGATCTCGCTCTCACTAAACTCATTGTGCTGGTCTGTTTCTGTAGTGTAGAGGCATGACAAGTGAGTTGAGTTCCCTCAGGAGGCTCGGCCACCTGGGGTAGGAGGTGTAATTCGTGCTGGTTCGCGGCAAGGTGAAGTGGTTCAACGACAAGAAGGGTTTCGGTTTCATCGAGCGACCGGGGGAGCGCGATGTTTTCGTTCACTACTCCGCGATCTGTGGAGAGGGCTATCGCTCCCTGACCGAAGGTGCGACGGTGGAGTTCGAGGTTTCCGACGGCCCGAAGGGCCCGCAGGCCTCCAACGTCCGCCCGGTCTGAGAAGACGATTCTGCTGGCCGGCCCCGTCGGTCAGTTTCGATAGAGAGGCTCGCCTGGCGAGCACTCAGCTGCCCCGAAGGTCCGAAGGGCCTTCGGGGCGGTTCATTTTCATGGGGTTGACCGGACGCCCTCCGGAGGCCGGCGCGGTACGTCCGAGGACGACGTGGCCGTCAGCGGTGAAGAGCCTCCGCCAGTTCGGGAGTCGCTCGATCGACACAGCCAGCGGTGAGCCATCCCTCAGGAGCGCCAGGTTGACGGCGTAGCGGTCCAGCACCTGCACCCACCCGGGCTTGGCATCGATCAGTTCGAGGTAGTCGGCCAGAAGTCCGTGCTTGGAGTAGATCTCGATACGACCGTCGATGAACACGGGATGGCGGCGGCCGAGCTTCCAGATCAAGTATCCCCCCTGATCGTACTCGTTCAAGAGCGGCCCTGAGACGCCGCTGCTCGCGATCCAATCCGCCGCGGCCACGGGGAAACGACGACCATCGACGAACTCCCGTGAGCCGACCCAGGGCACGGCCAGCAGCGCCGTCAGAGCGACCGGCAGAAGGAGCCCCTTCCCCTGATCGACCAGGCGGACCCGGCCCGCGAGACGCCGGAGCAGCCCCTCTTCACCCTCACCTCGCCAGAGAGCGTCCGCGAGGGTCGGAGCGCCGAACTGTCCGATCAGGAAGAGGTTTCTGACCGCCTGGAGCCCCAGGTGGAGGGCGATCAGCAGGCCGGTCAGCACTCCCGGGCTGGGCCGGACAGGCCAGACGAGAGGGGCCAGCACCACGAGCAACAGCGCCGCTTCCGGGGCGGGGAACCGCTTGAAATCCGGAGGCGCCCACTCGTCCACCAGGGTCAGGAACCCGGCTCGTGGGTCGAACCTGAAGGGAAACGCCAGGAGGTCCACCCCATGGGGGTTCAGCAGCGTGGCCACGAGGCCCAGGAGCGCCACCACGATCACCTGGACCAGCCGCCTCGACGAACCGGGCGCCCCGGACCAGGCCTCGGTGACCGTGTCGAGCCCCACCACCATGAAGGGTATCGCCCCCAAGATGAACCCGCCATGACAGTTGGCCCAGATCACGAAGATCGCCGGCAGAGGCACCAGTGGAATGATCGACACGGTCTTGCGATGAGAGTTCAGCAGCACCAGCGTGCAGGGCAGGAACAGCAGCGTCGCCAGGTGGGGCCTGACGAGAACCACGTTCTTCATCAGGACCGCGGCCACGGCCATGGCGACGGTCCGGGCCAGCGGCGAGTCGACGCCTCGCTGGAGACA
>JACQZM010000061.1 GCA_016213885.1 Candidatus Rifleibacteriota bacterium
GCATGGTCTCGAGCACCGTGTAGATCGTCTCCTGGCCCACGGTGCCCAGCGCCTTGAGAACGTTGGCCCGCACCCGGTCCACCGGGTCCTCCGCCAGCGGGGAGAGCCAGGATACCTGCTGCTCCTTGGGCGCCAGCGCCTCGACGACCTCCACGGCGTTCGCTCTCACGCGACCGTCGGCGTGCTTGAGCAGAGGCTGGACCTGGGCCAGGTCCGCGGCCTGCCCGATCTTCGCCAGGCACGACAGCGCGGCGGCCAGAACCTCCGCGTCGGCGGTCTTCGCGCCCAGGAGCGCGGTCACCTTCGGAGCGGCGGCTCTCAGCTTCTGCTGGGCCACCTGCCCCAGGGTGGCGAGCTGCGCCGCCTTGTCGCCGGTCTGAAGGAGCCCCAGGTCCGTGGTCGCCTGCTGGGGCGGCGGTGGCGGCGGTGAGGGGGCCTGGGCAGCGACGGGTCGTGGCGGCTCCGGAGGACCGGGCGGAGCGGGCCGGGCCGTGCGACCGCTCTCGGCGGGCTTCTGCTGGCCCGCCGTGGGCGACAGCTTGTTGATGTGATCGAGACACTGGCGAGCGAAGAACTTGGAGTCGCCGTCGGTCTCCGCGACCAGCTTCTCCAGGTCTCGCCGGATCTCTCCGATCAGGGTCGAGCTCGCTCTCACCAGCTCACCCTCGAGCCTGAGCAGCGTCTGCATCGCAAGGATGCGCAGATCCACGTCGGAGTGGAGCACGTCCTGGGCGAGCTTCTTCAGGTCGATCGGCATCCGGCCACTCCCCTGGCGCTCACCGCGCCCTGGATGCCCACCTTCCCGGATCGCAGGGAAGATCTCTCACGATTCCAGACACACCGCCGCTCCCAGCATTCCGCAGCACGGACCATCGCGCCGGTAAGAGAAGAAGAGGTCGGGCCGGCACCGGGTGCAGTGCCTGACCACGTCGACCCTGTCGGGGTGGACGCCGCAGGAGGCGAGCTGCCGGATCAGCACCGCCTGGAGGTCCAGGTAGCACCGGTCTCGCTCGCCGGGTCGCAGATCCGAGGGCTCGAGCTGCAACGCCTCGTGGAACCGGTCCACCACCTCGGGCCCCACCTCGAAGCAGCAGGACTTGATGTGCGGCCCCACGGCCACGGTGAACTCCCGGTGAGACAGGTCCATGCCGGCCACGCTGGCGAGTCGCTGGATCGTGTTCACGACGATCCCCGCGGCTATCCCTCTCCAGCCGGCGTGGATCGCCGCCACCGCCTTGGCCGGCGCCCCCGCGGCGACCAGCACCGGGACGCAGTCCGCCGCCACGGTTGCCAGGGCGAACCCCGGCTGGTTGGTGTACAGCGCGTCGCCCTCCCCGGCGTCGACGATCCCGGAGTCGGGGGTCCTGCTCACGAACAGCGCCCTGTTGGAGTGGACCTGGGTCAGGTGCATCAGCGGTCGACCTGCCAGGCCGAGCGCTCCCAGGAACCGGCCCCAGTTGGTGTGGACCCGCGCCTCCTCGTCGTCGGTCTTGAAGCCCAGGTTCAGGGTGTTCCACGGCTCCGGCGACACCCCGCCCACCCGGGTCGCGAAGCCGTGGCGGACCCCCTGGACCTGGTCCAGCAGCTCGCTGGCCAGATACGTCACCCCCCGGGAGGTGATCATGCTGAATGCCATCGGACCGGACTCGCTCCTTTTCGTTTCTTCCGCCGCGCCCCTGGCCACCGGGAGCCGGATCCTCAGGCCGGACGTGCCGGCGGACCCGGTGGCGACATCTCGTTCACTCGAGATCGATGAACCGCCTCATCTTCCGGGACAGCCCCGACGCGTACTGATGGATCGGCGTACCCTCCCTGGAGGTCTCCATCAGCCGGCGGAACGTGTCGTAGGCGTCACGAAACCGCCGCATCCGGGCCTCGATGTGCCCCTTGATCATCATCGCTTCCGGGAACCCGGACTCTATCTCCAGCGCCCGTCTGGCCTGCTCGTAGGCCACGTCCAGCTTGCCCGCCTTCAGGTTGAGAAAAGCCAGGTTCTTGTAGGCGATCGGGTGGCCCGGATTCAAGACCAGAACCTTCTCGTACTGGAGGATCGCAGGCTCGATCTGGCGCTCCGAGAAGAACAGCTGGCCCAGCTTGAACAGACCGTAGATCCGGTGGTGGACGTCGGCGTCCTCCTTCTTCTCCAGGCGCGTCACGAGCTCCCTGGCTTCGGTCGCCTCTTTCGACCAGGGGGCCAGATTCACCACGGTCTGTCCCTCCGAGACCGCATCCTTGAACAGGCCGTACTGCTCGTACAGCCGCGCCACCCTCAGGTGGGTCTCCACCAGGTCTTGCTTCACCAGGGTCTCCGCCGCAGCGATCGGCGCAGGGGTGGGATCGACCGGCACGGCCACGGCGGCGCGCACCGGCTCGGGAGCGCTGACCGGGGCGGGGGCCGACCGGACCGGAAGGCCCACCGGACCCGGAGCGGCCTGGCTCGCAGCCGGATCCCCGCCGGGGAGAACGATCCGCCGGGGCGGCCGGGCGTCGACCGGCGCGGGCCCGGCCCCGACGCCGACCGGGGCCTCCCCGGTGGGAGGGCGCATGGGATCCATGTTCGAGAACGGCCTCCAGTCCTGCGTGGGCGGGGTGTACCGACCGAAGAGAGAGCCGGGCGAGTCCAGGAGGCTGCCGGAACCGTACAGGCTCCCCAGGCTGTTGATGAGCCGCACGATCTCCCGCCCCACCGCGGACTTCCGATTCGTCCGGGAGAGCGCCTGGTTGTAGGCCTCCAGAGCCTCGGACTTGCGGTCCATCCGCTGGAGGCAGAGCCCCAGGCTTATCCACCCCTTCACGCTGGTCGGATCGAGCTTCACGACCCGCTCGAAGTGCCGTCGGGCCGCCGCGTAGTCCTCTCTCCGCAGAAACGAGAGCCCCAGGTGGTAGTGGGCCGGGGCGTGCTTGGGGTCCTTGGCGAGCGACGTCTTGAAGTACTCGGTGGCGCGGCCGTGGTCCTTGGTCGCGTAGTGCGCCCACCCCAGGTTGTCCCAGGCGGAGGCGAAGTCCGGCACGAGCTGCACGGCGCGGGCGAGGAGCTTCTTGGCCCGGGGGATGTCGAGCTCGCCCTCGATCAGGAGGAAGGCCAGGTTGTTCATCGCCCTGACCTCCCTGGCGTCCAGCTTCAGCGCCCGCTCGTAGGCCTCACGCGCCAGGTCGTTGCGGCCCAGCCGCTCCTGGGCGAACCCGAGTCCCACCTGGGCCTCCGCGAGGGTGGGGTACTGCTCGGTCAGGTGGGTGAAGTGGACGACCGCCTCGCGGTGCTTGCCGGCGGAGATGAGCCCGATCCCCTTGGAGAAGGCGGGGCTCACCACGGCCCGGGTGACCGGGGCGCCGCCGGCCCTGCCGAGCTGGGCCCGCACCGGCAGCGCCCCGATCAGCACCAGACCCAGCACCGGAGCGATCGCCCGGTTCACCTTCATCGTCACGCCATCCCTTCGGCCGGAGCGGGCAGTCCGAACAGGTGGCAGGCGTTGGCCGTGGTGAGCGCCGCCAGCTCCGGCTCCCCGATCGACATCGTCCGGGCCACCACCCGGGCCGTGAACTCGACTTGAACGTCACCATGCCGGAGAACGAGAGGTACAGACCCGCGTCCAGCGCTCGCCTCGCCTGGTCCCGGGTGCCGGTGAAGCAGTGGAGCACGCCGCGGGGCGACCCGCCCTCCCGGAGGATCGCCAGGGCGTCGTCGAACGCCTCCCTGACGTGGACCACCACCGGCTTGGCCAGACGGACCGCCTGCTCCACCTGCCAGGCGAACACCCGGCGCTGGTCTTCTCGCGGTGAGAAGTCGTAGTGGTAGTCCAGCCCGATCTCGCCGATCGCCACCACCTTGGGCCCATGGACCAGGTTCAGCAGGGGCCTGAGGCTCGACTCGTC
>JACQZM010000062.1:0-2858 GCA_016213885.1 Candidatus Rifleibacteriota bacterium
CGTCATCGTCGCGAAAGGTCCTCGATGTACTGTTCAAGTACACCTCCGGTCCTTTCGCTCCTCTTCCTTGCCAGCCTCCGTCTCGCTCGGCCTCGCGACGGACGGGATCTTACGTTGTAGTGCTAAAGCCTCTTCGCCATGGCGTTCTTGGCTGCCGCCGCGGCGGTCCGGACCGATTCGTCCGGCGAGGTGGCGAGCTCATCGAACGCGTTCATGACCGTCTGGCTCTTCGCCTTCACCTCGAGCGCGGCGATCGCCTTCCGGACGATCTCGGGGGACGGGTCCTTCAGGGCGGCGAGCAGCAGGTCTTCAGAAACGGACAGGTCGATCTTGGAGGCCAGCAAGACCGCCGAGTCGCGCATCCATTCGTGCGGCGAGGCCAGCATCTCGGCGAGGGCCTTTCGAACCTCGTCGGGGTGGCTCTTCACCAGGTACTTCACCGCGTTGCCCTTGACCCGGTTGTCCTGGTCGGAGAGGAACGGCATCACGAGGGGGATGGCCCGGGCGTCCCCGAGGTTCTCGAGCCCTTCGACCGTGTTGGCCCGCACCCTCCAGTCCGGGTGGTTCAGATACGGCACGATCCGCTCGAAGATGCCTGGCCGCTTGAGCAACGGAAGGTACTTCACGAGGGTGGCCAGGACGTGCTCGTGGGTCTCCACGTCGAAAAGGTCGCAGACCTTCTTGAAGGCCGTGTCGGTGCCGAACCGGCACACCTCCATGACCGCCTTGACCCGGACCTTGTAGTCGATGGAGTTCAGCTCGTAGAGCCAGTAGTCCCTGCTTCCGTAGACGAACGTCGGCGCTGGCGTCGCGGCCTTGAGCGCATCGCCGTCCATCAGGGCCGGGAGAATGATGTGCCTATCCTGACCCTTCACCATCCGCTTCAGGCGGGAATAGGCTTTCTTGGCGTAGTACCTGACCGCCACCGAGGAGTCTTTGAGGGGGGCGTAGAGGGCTTTCACGAACCGGACCACCTCTCCCTGAGCGAACTCGGGGAGCGTGATGATCTGTTTGATCGCCCTCAGGCGAGTCACCTCGTCGGACGCGGTGAGCTCCTTCTCGAGCAGGTCGTAGTCGATCGTGACTGACATATGGGCTGGGGTAACAGAACGGCGAAGACAGCCTGACCCGAGAGCGGCCGGCAAGCGCTGATTATACGGGCGGCCGGTTGGGGTGTCAACCGAAGGTTGAGGCAGATTCGACGATCCCCGGGAGCCGCGGCCGGGTGCCTGCCGGCGCCCGACATAGATGTATAGCGCGGCCCACCACCGGCCGGGGGGCGGCGCCGGGGAGCGGTCAGGGCGCCTGGTAGGGATAGCCGGCCGCGTTCGTGACGTCCCGGCCGTTGACGCGCTTCACCAGGTGGACCGTGCCGTCCACCAGGGAGAGTGGCACGTAACCGATGGCGCCCTTCTGCCTGGCGACGAACTTCTTGATCGCTTCGGGCGAACCCATGATGACCGGCTGGTTGTCACCGAAGCCCAGGAACTTCTGCGACTTCCAGTGCTTGTTCACATCCTCCGGGTCGGTTCCCATCATCTGCTTCTCGAAGGCGTTGCGAATGGGGGTGTTGCTCTTGTAGTTGGCCGGGGCGGCCGGAGAGCCGCCGATGCTGCCCTCCTTGCCGAGGTAGATGTCCTTGAGAACCGCCGAGGTGACCTCGTCGACCGGAGAGCCAGGGTTCACCACCACCACGATCGGTTCGCCCGCGCCGGCGGCAGGGGCCAGCAGGGAGGCGAACATGGTCATGGCTGCAATGAAGACCGCACTCGTCGATCGTCTGTGGTTGGGGGAGATGATCATGATTGGCGCCGTCCAGGCTCCGTGACGTGGATGACGTCTCTCGTACCGACCAAAGATAATCACGTGGGCTTCTGAAATCAAGCAAAGCCATCGAGCGGATGAACAAAAGGTCGCTCGATTCGCCACGCCTTGTAGACACGCACCCGCGCGCCCGAGTCCGGCCGGGAATCGGCTTTCGGCCGGCCCCCCCGCCCTGTCGACCGCCGGATCCCGTTCCCTGCGGACGACTTGTCGGCACGACTCGGCAGGGCTAGACTGAAGGTGTGAAGGCCAAGATCCTCGTGCTCCGCGTTCCCAGGCGCGCCAGGAAGCCGCGCATCGGCTACCTGCGCTTGCCGTCCGCCCTCCGGCGTCCCCCGGCCAGCCCTCCGTCCGTGCCGGAAACACCGAGCGACGAGCGGGTCGGCAGGGTCGAGTCACCTGAGTCCGGGGGGAAGGGAAGCCCGCCGGATGGCCGTTAGAGTCAGACTCTGCATCAGGGCCTCCGACGGCGCTCAGCTCGTCACGACGGCGGTGTTGAACGGAGGGTTCGAGGTTCCGGACCCGCACATCCTCCTCCCTCATGCCGCCGCGGAACGACTGCTCGGCGACGGCCTCCGGAAGGCGGTGAGGCAGGAGATGACCGGCGCCGGCGGACCGGTCGAGCTCCTGGCGCTGCCGGATCCGGTCACGGCGCATGCCTTCGCGTCGGACAGGGAGGGTCCGAGGACCCGCTTCCACCTCCTCGTTTCCCGGCTGGATGAGGAGGCGCTCGTCAGCGATGCGGGGATCGACGCCCTGTCGATCCGGATCGAGTCGTTCGCTCCCGGACGCTGGCGCTTCGCCGACGAGACGCGGATCCGGGACAGCGAGCCACCTCAGTACTGGTAGCGTACGGTCTGCTCGGGCCGGCGACGGCGTGATTTGAAGTCGCGCTCTCAGGCGCGACTCGGACCCGGCGAGGCGCCGGATCTTGGCCCCCAGACCCGTGTTGACACGGCCCCGTGCCCCATCTATACTCTCGCTTCCCGCCTCCAGAGCGGCGTTCCTCCCTGGGGCTGCAATCGAGGAGCGCT
>JACQZM010000062.1:2865-8897 GCA_016213885.1 Candidatus Rifleibacteriota bacterium
AGGATGGCCGCACATGCATCGCTTCGTCATCGATGGCGGAACGCCCCTGGAGAGCGAGATCACCATTTCCGGGGCCAAGAACGCCGTCCTGCCGATCTTCGCCGCCACGCTCCTGGCGGACGGACCCTGCCTCATCTCGAACGTCCCGGAGCTCAGGGACGTGACCACCATGCTCAAGGTGCTGGAGAAGCTCGGCTGCCGGTGGGAGCAGGAGGGGCCGGGCACCATCCGGATAGACCCGCGGGACGTGCGCTGCTACGACGCGCCCTACGACCTGGTCAAGACGATGCGCGCCTCGTTCATCGTGCTCGGACCGCTGCTGACCAAGTACGGCAGCGCCCGGGTCTCCATGCCCGGCGGCTGTGCCATCGGCGTCCGACAGGTGGACCTCCATCTCAAGGGCCTGGCCGTGATGGGCGCCCGGATCGAGACCGACGAGGGGTACGTCAAGGCCACGTGCAGCCGGCTGAGGGGCGCGGAGGTGTACCTCGACTTCCCCTCCGTCGGAGCCACCGAGAACATCATGCTCGCCGCCACCCTCGCGGAGGGGATCACGATCATCAAGAACGCCGCCCTGGAGCCGGAGATCGCGGATCTGGCCACGTTCCTCAACGCCATGGGAGCCAAGATCACCGGCGCCGGAGGCAGCGTCATCGAGATCACCGGTGTGACCTCGCTTCTCGGGGCGAATCACAGGGTCATCCCGGACCGCATCGAGACGGGGACCTACGCGGTGGCCGCCGCGATCACCCGGGGACAGCTCCTGCTGAAGGATGCTCCCGTGTCGATGATCGAGTCGGTCATCGCCAAGCTCCAGGAGTCGGGCGTGGAGGTCGCCCCCAGGGATACGGGTCTCTTGGTGAAGGGCCCGGCCCAGATCAGACCGGTCGACCTCACGACCCAGCCTCACCCCGGGTTCCCCACGGACCTGCAGGCGCCGTTCATGGCCTATTTGACCCTGGCGGCCGGCTCGTCCACCATCTCGGAGCGGATCTTCGAGAACCGTTTTCTCCACGTGGCGGAGCTGCGGCGGATGGGGGCGGACGCCCGGGTCCAGAGCACCAGCGGCACGGTCATCCACGGCGTCGACCACCTGTCCGGGGCGCAGGTGATGGCCGGCGACCTGAGAGGCGGCGCGTCGCTGGTGCTGGCCGCCCTGGCGGCAAGGGGACGCAGCGAGGTCTCCAGGGTCTACCACATCGACCGAGGCTACGTGCGGATGGAAGAGAAGCTCGGGAGGGTCGGAGCCCGTATCAGGCGCGAGGACGACCGGGCGCCGGAGACGCGACCAGGACAGCCGTAGCCTCCCCGGCGAGACCGCCGACCCGTGCTCCGATGAGCCGAAGAACCAGCCCCGGCGCCCGCGAGCCGGGTCGATCCGGGGCCGACCGTCCCGTTCGAGGCTCGCCCGGACTCCCGGGCTCATCCTCGCCTGCCCGAGCCTCGCATCGCTCCCCTTCTCTCATGCGGACGCCACGCCGATACATGGGACAAAAGGCACGGTCATCGGGCCCCCTTTTGCCAAGATGGTCCTTTCTCACCTGGACGACTACATAGCCCACCTGTCGGTGGAACGAGGCCTCTCGAGGGCAACGGTGGAGGCGTACGCCAACGATCTGGCGCAGTTCGCCAGGTTCCTGATGGGGCGGGACGGCCAGGGAGCGGCGGTGCAGACCGCCGACGTGATCGACTTCCTGGCCGGCCTGCGGGAGGGGGGGCTCGCCGGATCGTCGCTGGGTCGCAAGCTGTCGGCGCTCAGGGGGTTCTTCGAGTACCTGGTGCTGGAGAATCTGGCCGCGGAGAGCCCGGCCAGCAGCCTCGCGCCGCCGCGGACCGGCCGCCGGCTTCCGTCCACGCTCACCGAGGGCGAGGTGGAGCGCCTCCTGGGGGTGCCCGATCGATCGACGCCCCTGGGGTCCAGAGACAGGGCGCTCCTGGAGACGCTCTACTCGTGCGGGCTGAGGGTGAGCGAGGCGTGCGGCCTCGATCTGGCCGACGTGGACCTGGAGAACCTGCTCGTCAAGGTCCACGGCAAGGGATCGAAGGAGCGTCTGGTGCCGTTCGGCACCGTGGCGGAGGAGTGTCTGTCCCGGTATCTCGAGACCGGCCGGCCGGCCCTGGTGCGCCGGCTCGGCGAGCAGGCGTTCTTTCTCAACTCCGGCGGAAGACGTCTCTCCAGGGTCGGGTGCTTCAAGCTCATCAAGAAGGCGGCGCTCGTCGCGGGGATACGGCACCGGACGTCGCCCCACGTGCTCAGGCACTCCTTCGCCAGCCACCTGCTCAACAGAGGAGCCGACCTGAGGTTCGTGCAAGAGCTCCTGGGCCACGCCTCCGTGGCCACGACGGTCATCTACACGCACCTGTCGAAGGAGAAGATCTTCTCCGACTACCGGCGGTTCCATCCGAGGGGGTGACTCGATGCGGATCCACGGAGGTCCTGTCGGCGAACAGCATGCGATGCTGCAGCCCGCAAGGTTTTTCTTCTCTTTTGTCGGGCAGGTCCGGTATAACCGGTACAGAGCGAACGCTTGAAAAGAGAACCACCCATGGATCTAGCGAGCTACAGGGCCAGCGCCCGACAGTTCCAGACCGAGCTGACTCTCGAGAAGTACCAGCACCACGCGGGCATCAAAGAAGAGCTGGCGATCGAGCCGATCTACCGGAAGTACGGGGAGCTGTTCACCGACTCGGCGGTGAAGGAGCTGTTCGAGCTCCACCGCCATGCCCAGGCGGACGGCGAGAAGCCGCTCAGGCACCTGCTCCACTTCACCTGCGAGCACTCCCTGAACGCGGAGGTGTTCGCGGAGGACCAGGAGCTCGCCAGGGTCCAGTCCACCGCCGATCTCGACGTGGGCGGGCAGAAGCTGTCGTTCCACGAGGCCGCGGTGCACCTGTCCAACGAGCTGGACCCTGCCCGGCGCGCCCGGCTGTTCGACGCGCGGATGGAGGTGATCGCCCGCTCCAACCCGCTGAGAGTGCAGCGGATGAACAAGCTCCACTCCAAGGCCAGGGTGCTCTTCTCCATGCCGTACACGGAGCTGTACCAGCACCTGACCCGGGTGAACTTCCCGGTGCTGAAGACCCAGCTCGAGAACTTCCTCGGGGCGAGCGAGAGCTACTATTCGACTCACCTGGAGCGTTACGCCAGGGATACGCTGGGGTTGGAGCTGGGCCAGGTCCGCGCCGCCGATGTTCCGCTTCTGATGCGGGGCCACCGCTACGACCATCTCTTCCCGCAAGATCGCATCCTGTCGCTGTTGAAGCGCACCCTGATGGGGTTGGGGGTGGACCTCAAGAAGCAGACGAACATCGTCATCGACTCGGCGGAGCGCGCGTCCAAGTCGTCGATACCCCACTGCTTCCCGGTCCAGGTGCCGCAGGAGGTCTACCTGGTGTTCAGGCCCCAGGGCAGCGCCTTCGACTTTCTCACCCTGTTCCACGAGGCGGCCCACGCCCTGCACCACGGCTTCACCAGCGAGAACGAGCCGTTCGAGTTCCACGTTCTCGGCGACCCGGCGGTCGGCGAGACCTACGGGTTCCTGTTCGAGTACCTGACCCTGAACGAAGACTGGCTCCAGGACTTCTTGAAACTCCCGCAAGGCGACACCGACCTCCTGGAGTTCACCCAGTTCCGGAAGCTGTACCTGCTGAGACGATACGCGGCCCGGTTCCTGTTCGAGCTGGTGCTCCACTCCAGGGACGACGTGGGCGACCCGTCGCTGCCGGACGAGTACGCCCAGCAGCAGCAGAAGGCGCTGCTGCTCCCGGCGGAGCCCGCGGTCTTCCTGCACGACCTCGAGGAGACGTTCTACGGGACCCGCTTCCTCCGTGGCTGGATCTTCGAGGCCGAGCTCAGGGAGATCCTCATCGCTCGGTTCGGGTCCAGGTGGTACTCCAGGCCCGCCGCTGGCGACTTCCTCAGGGAGCTGTGGAGCTTCGGCTTCCGCTACGACTGCGACGAGCTGGCAGCACGGATCCGAAGGTGGGGGCTCAACGTGGACCCGATCACGAGAGAGCTTCAGAAGTAGCGTCGATGGACCGCCGGCGTCGCCGAGGCGATCGCAGGCTCAGGAGGTGAACCGCGCGGGACCCCGCCTCTGTACGGAGAGCGGACCGGACGTAGACGAAGCCGCAGTCGACCCGAGACCCGTAACCGGACGTAGCCCGGGGTCGCCGTGCCGTGCTCCCTTCCGGGAGGCCGGCGTGGCAGCACCCCTGCCCGCATGGGCGGACGCAGCACCATACAGCTCCTGGTCGCAGCACTGCTTTTCTCCTGGACCGCCGGAGCCTCATACTCGGAGCTCAGGATCACAGGAACCAAGGACTTCCAGTACCGTTCGTTCTCGGTGACCGGAAGTCTGAACCAGTTCCTGGTGGATTTCCCTACCTTCCTGACCGACCGGGGTTTCACCCAGAGCCTGAGGCTGAACGTCACCGGGACCGTGCTCGACAACGTGTCGGTCGACGTGAGCCTCGACGACACCAACGACATCGAGAAGGACCGGAAGCTGCTCGTCCGCGCCGACGGCAAGGCGTTCTCGCTGACCGCGGGCCGCCTCACCCTGGAGGCTCCCCAGACCCGCTACCTGCTCTTCAACAAGAAGGCGCTGGCCCTGGTGGGTACGTACCGGAAGGGCCGCCACGAGGTGACCGGCCTGGTGGGCCGGCCGGAGGGCGAGTCCACCCGCGACTTCTTCAAGGGCAGGGGCAGCCAGCAGGAGTACCTCCTGCGCAACAGGCCCGTGGTCCAGGGCTCGGAGATCGTCCAGCTCGACGGTCGACTCCTGGTCCGCGGCTCCGACTACGAGTTCGACTTCGAGGAGGGCACGCTGATCCTCAACCGCCGGCTGCTCCCGGTGGAGCCGACGTCGACCCTGACGGTCGAGTACGAGGGGACCGGCAACGGCAGCCTGTTCAAGACCACGGTCGTGGGGCTGAGGGAGCGGTACCGCCTGGCTCCCTGCAAGGGCAGGAAGACCGGACCACAGACCCCTGACCGGGTCGGAGTCTCCGTGGTCATGAGCCAGGACGAGGTCCCCTCCGCGGCGGGCAGCCCCACCACCACCCGGTCGCCCGAGCGGCTCACCCTGGTCGGCGCCGACCTGTTCAGCGAGCTCTCGCCGGGCTGGATCGTCTCCGGAGAGGTCGCCACCTCGATCCAGCAGACCGATCTCAGGCTCGATTCGAGCGCCACGGTCCGGGGAACCGCCTGCGACGTCGCGCTCGGTCACAAGGGCGGCCGGCTGGACCTGCGACTGGCCCACCAGTACCTGGGGCCGGGGTTCCAGGCCGTGGGCAAGCGGGAGTTCGTGCGCCTGGGCGAGGTCAACGACCTGAGCTCCAACCTGCGGCTCACCACGTTCAACTCCCGGTTCGACCTCACCCGGTCGCTCTTCCTCGACAGCCTGGCGGAGGTGTCGCGCACCAATCCGAGCCACGACCCCGCGGTGACCCGGAGGGACTTCACCGCCGTCGGCAACGTGCTGACCCTGAACCTCGGCCCCGACTCCCGGATCGCGGTGCGTCATCGTGACGACCTGGACGACCAGAGCCGGCCAGGCGCCCCGCCGGTCAAGGTGACACATCGCGTGCGATCCGGGGCGATCACCCGGCCGATCGCCGGCCTCGTCGCCCAGGTCAGAGCCGAGACCGCGAGCGATCGGGGCAGCGACCCCACGGCCGGCGACACGACGTCGCTCGCGCTGTCGCTGGGCGACTCCCGGTCGAAGCGCGTGAAGTGGACGGTGAACGCCCAGAACGTGTCGCAGGTCAGCCCGGCGGCACTGCCGGTCCGGGACGCCCTGACGCTCTCGGGCATGGCGGACCTGGCGTGGAGCCGGTCCACGTCGGGCAGCCTGGCGGTCATGAACCGCAGGGAGAAAGACCGGCTGCTGGGCAGCGAGGACGTGGTGAACACCGGAGAGATCCGGGGACGCTACCAGCCGTCGGACCGCTTCACGGTCAACGTGAAGACGGCGGCGGAGGAGCGCAGCCGCATCCTCCGGGTGATCACAGACCCGAGGATGGCCCAG
>JACQZM010000450.1 GCA_016213885.1 Candidatus Rifleibacteriota bacterium
CGCCGGGTCCGAGTCGCGCCCCCGAGCGCGACCTCAATCCGGATCCCCTCCTCTTTCCTCTCTCCCCCGAGCGCGACCTCCAACCTGATCTTCTCCACTTCATCAGGTGACTCCGCAGCCAGGTCGAGGCCTGATCACAGGCGGTCACCCCGCCAGCTTCGCCAGTCCCCGCGGATCCTTGACGATGATCCGTCGCCCCCGCCGGTCGATGAGGTTCCGGGCCTCGAGGCCGCCCAGCAAGCGGGTGACGACCTCGCGAGCCGTGCCGATGGCGCTGGCCATCTCGCCCTGGGACAGCACCCTGGGGATCTCCTGTTCCGGGGCGCCCGGGGTGCACCACCGGGTGAGCGAGAGCAGAAACCTGGCCAGTCGACTCTCCACGCCGTGGAAAGCCAGCAGCGGGGCCAGCTCGGTGCAGTCCCGGCGGTTGCCCGACAGCGTCGCCAGCATCGGACCGGCGAGCGCCAGGTCTTGGCCCACGGTGAGCTTCCAGGTCTGGTGGCTCATCAAGAGAGCCCTCACCGGCGTCTGGGCCTGGGCGGAGCAGAGGCTCCTGTCTCCCGAGAACGGGGCGCAGCACGGGCCGAACAGGTCCCCGGGGCCCGCCAGGGCCATCAGCAGCTCCTTGCCATCCGAGGACGTACGGAACAGCTTCACCCACCCGGCGATCAGCACGTGGAGGCCTGCCGACGCCGCGGCCTGGGCCTGGATCCCCTGCCGGGGATGATAGGTCACCTCCCGGAACCTCGCGTGGAGATCGTCGAGGCCGCGCGAGTCGATCGAAGAGAGATGGGGCAACGTGCCGAGGAACTCCCGTGTGCTGTGCATGTGGCTCCTGCCCGGGGCCGGCCCGCGGGCCCCGATTCCCGACCCGCTACCGTGCTGGAGAGGGCAGGACGTACCGCATCGGCCGCCCTGCCACGACCGCCTGGACCCGGATGCGGGCGTCTGCGATCCAGCAGCCCTTGCCCGGTGGAAGGGCGAAGATCGGGTTGAGATCCAGCTCGCCGATCTCGGGAACCTCCTCCACGAGCCGGGAGATGCGCAGCAGGACGTTCTCCAGCGCCGGCACGTCGGCAGGGGGGTGCCCGCGGTAGCCCTGGAGCAGCCGGAAGCCCTTGATGCCCCTGACCATCTGCTGCGCATCCACGTCGGTCAGCGGGGTCACCCGGAAGACCACGTCTCCCAGGATCTCCACGTGGACGCCGCCCCGGCCGAATGCGATGAGCGGCCCGAACAGCGGGTCCTCCGTCACCCCGACCATGACCTCCACCCCCCCGGCGAGCATCGGCTGGACCAGCACGCCCTGGACCTCGTGGAGTCGCCCCTCCTGCTCCAGGGCCATCCGGGTTTCCTCGAAGGCCTGTCGCACCTGCTCCTCGTCCTTGATGCCGAGCCGGACTCCCCCCATCTCGGTCTTGTGGACTATGGTCGTCGACGCGATCTTCAGAGCCACCGGGTAGCCGATGCGCCGCGCGATCTCCGCCGCCTCGTCGGCCGATCGGGCCACGCCTCCCTGCGGGACCGGAAGGCCGAAGGCGACGAGGACGCTCCGCAGCTCCTCCGCGGAGAGCCACCCCTCGCCGCGGGTCGAGAGCGCGTTCCGGCACACCTCCCGGGCCTTGCCGGGGTCGATGCCGGTGAGGCTGGGACATACCCCGAGCGGCTTCTTCCGCCAGTCCGCGTAGTCGGTCACCTTGCTCAGTGCCCGGGCCGCCGCCTCGGGGAAGAAGTAGGTCGGGATCTTCTCCTCACCCGCCTGGAGCGGCTGGTTGCTCACGCCACCGGCCATGATGCAGGCCAGCACGGTCTTGTGGGCCTTGCACTCCTTGCGCACCTTGGTGACGCCCCTGTCGATGGCCTGGAGCACCTGGTTCAGGTACTCGTCGCCGAGGGAGACGTACATCACGATGAGCGAGTCCACCTCGCTGGCCGTCAGCAGCACCTGGATCGCCCGCTCGTACTCGCTCGGGCCCGCCGCCGCGATCATGTCGACCGGGTTGGCGACGCTGGCGGTGGACGGCAAGAACGCGTACAGGCGCTCCTTCGTCTGGGAGGAGAGCTCCGGGAGGATCAGCCCCCCCGCTTCACCGGTGTCCGCACACAGGACGGCCGGCCCCCCGGCGTTGGTCAGGATCGCCAGCCGCCTTCCCTCGGGAAGCGGCTGGGTCGCGAGCAGCCCGGCCAGATCGAACATCTCCTCCAGGGTCTCGGCCCGCACCACGCCGGCCTGGCGGAACAGAGCCTCCGTGCCGGTCTCGCTGGAAGCCAGCGCCGCCGTATGGGAGCCCGCGGCGCGTCGGCCGGTCGCGGTGCGTCCACTCTTGACGCATACGATCGGCTTGCTTCGACTCACCCGGCGAGCGATCCGGGCGAACCGACGCGGGTGCTCGAGCGACTCCAGGTAGGCGAGGATCACGTCGGTGCCCGGGTCTTCCTCCCAGTACTGGAGCAGATCGTTGCCGGTGACGTCGGCCTTGTTGCCGACGCTGACGAACGCGGAGACCCCCAGGCCCACGCGCATGGTGTGGCCCAGCACGGCCATTCCCAGAGCGCCGCACTGGGAGTACATCGCCACCCTTCCCGACGCGGGGAAGACCGGTGAGAACGAGCCGTTCAGGCTGACCGCCGGATCGGCGTTCAAGAGGCCCAGGCAGTTGGGACCCACCATGCGCATCCCGTAGCCCCGGACCCGGTCGACCACGGTCTGCTGGAGCCTCCGGCCCTCCTGGTCTTGCTCCGCGAACCCGGCGGTGATCACCACCAGCGCCTTGACGCCCCGGGCCGCGCAGTCGTCGATGGCGGCCAGGATCGCCCTCGGCGGGACCACGATGAACGCCAGGTCCACCGGGTCCGGGATGGACTTGACCGACGGATAGGCCTTCAACTCGAGGATCTCCGTGGCCTTGGGATTCACCGGGTAGACCGGTCCGCGGAACCTGTGCGTCACGACCTGTTCCAGGAGCCTGTAGCCGATGGCGGTCGGCTCTCGAGACGCGCCCACGACGGCCACGGATCGGGGCTTGAAGAACGGTCTGAGCGACGCCGCCGTGAAGAGGCGATCCCGCATCTCCGTGCGGGCGACGCTCTCCTGGCGGGGAACCACCGACAGGTCGACCCGGACCCGACCGTCTTCGGAACTCTCCGCCAGCTCGAACCCCGAGTTGCGGAAGAGCCCCAGGAGCGGACTGGCCTCGGAGTGTGAGATGGCCAGCAGGTGGACGAACCCGTGGTTGACCGCCAGCAGGGCCAACCTCTCGAGGAGCAAGGTGCCCAGCCCCATGCCCTGGAACGTCTGGCCCACGGCCATGGCCAGCTCGGCACCGGCCTCTTCCACGGCCACATAGGAGCCGAGTCCGATGATCCTGCTCGTGCCGTCGACGATCCGGCTGGCGATGAGGGTGAGCTGCTTCCGCGGCTCCGACGGGTTGCACAGGATGTCCAGGGCCTCCCTGTCGCTCTCCGCCAGGCTGAAGAACCTCTCCCGGCCAGCCTCCGGGAGCAGGTTCTTGAAGAACGCGCTGATGGCGTCCCGGTCGAGCGGCTGGGCGATCCGGATCGAGGCGGTGGATCCGTCTCGCATGATCACCGCTCCGCAGTCTGGCGAATCCTGGCAAGGGGGGGGCAGGTAGAGGGGGCGCACGTCGGTCATCTTGCCGGCTCCTGGTGCATCGTGGCCGGAGTGCTGCGCCGCCGGACGGTGGAGGCGCTGGGCGGCGGCGTTTCTCCGGCCTGGCGGAACATACTAGAAGGAGCGGCCCCGGTCCGCAAGGGAGCGGCCGGGCCAACCGATGCCTCGATCGACAAGGGTGAACCCCCTCCACTTCCTTCGTGACTCTGCAGAAAGGGCGAGGCCTGATCACAGGCCCGACTCCGCGAAACAGGTGGGGGATCCTGGCTGCACCCGGGCATGGACAACGGCCCGGACGCCCGATACCATTGGGGCGGGGGCTGTCGCGACCGCAGCAGGCCGGCCAGGAGAGTTCGTGCTGCCGATCCTCGTCACGTTCACCATACCGTTCCTGGGGCATACCGTCAGCATCCCCTCCTACGGGTTCTTCCTGGCCCTGGCGTTCTTCTTCGCGATCCAGCTGGGCCACCTCCGGGGACTCGAGCTGGGGTACACCCCGGAGTTCCTCGGAACCCTCTACCTGGTCATCTTCGTGTCGGCCATGGCCGGAGCCCGGATCACGTACATCCTGACGGAGTGGCAGAAGGTCCAGGCCAGCCCGTCGGAGTATCTCCTGACGCTCAAGGGAGGCGGCGTATTCTACGGAGGTCTGATCACGTCGATCGTCTCCGTCGGCCTCTTCGGGGTGGCCAAGGGGATCAAGAAGTCCCACCTGGCCGATGAGTGCGCCATGCCGATCGCGATCGGGCACCTGCTGGGGCGGCTGGGCTGCTTCTGCGGCGGCTGCTGCTACGGGCGTCCCACCGATCTGCCGTGGGGCTGCGCCTTCGGCCTCGAGGGCATGAGGCGGCATCCGACGCAGCTCTACGAGGCGATGGGGCTGCTCATCATCTTCATCGTTCTCTACCGCATGGTCTGGCGGCCTCACCGGGACTGGTCGGTGGCGCTGACGTACATGACGCTCTACGGCTGCCTCAGGTTCGTGGTGGAGATGTACAGGGGCGACGACCGTGGGCCTGCGATCCTGGCCGGCCTTTCGGTCTCCCAGACGGCCAGCCTGGTCTTCCTCGCGGTGGCCGCTGTCGGCTGGGTCTCGATCCGGAGGCGGCCGGCCTCCTGACGCGGGGCTCCCCGGGCCGCTCGGGGGACGCGGGCCGGGGAGAGGAGAGCGTCCGTGACAGCGCCGGTCACGGTCGGTCCGGTACGACTGGAGGGTGGTCGCTCAGGTGGGTCACGAGGGCCGGGGCCGAGGGATCGCAGTGCTCGTGATGGTCTGCGTGGCCCTGACGTCGGCGATCCTCCGGGGCGAGGGCAGACGGGCCGGGTCGCGGGAGGTGCTGCTGTTCCAGCGAGCCGTGTCCGGACTGGGGCTCGGGGCGGTGAGCTCGCCCGCCTGGACCTTCCACGCCCTGGATCCCCGGGTGGATCCGACGTGCGAGGCTGATTCGTGGCCCGTTCCAGGGGGCGCCTGCTACGCCCCGGACCACCTCGGCCCGGTCTCCCGGTTCCCCGAGCCGCAACCCGGTCAGTTCGTCGTGACGACGCCGTCCCGCTCCTCGAGCGATCGGCCGTAGCGCTCCCGCGAGATGAAACACTGGACGCTCCTGTGGCTGGCGCTCGAGATGGCGGTGCGGCACCCGGTACGGTTCTGGGCCACGGTCGGCTGCCTGGTCGCGGTGTTCACCCCGCTCTTGGTCGGGATGGCGATCCTCGAGGGCGTCCGGGCAGAGTCGATCGCGTCGGTGGACGAGGGTCCAGACCTGCTCGTGACCGGCTACGAGTACGGCCGCAACGGCTCCGTTGCCGAGGCTCTCGTGGAGCGTTGCCGGCGGCTTCCCGACGTGAGTCGGGCCAGGGGGCGCATCGTCGGTCGGACCTTTCTTTCGGACAGGCTGCTCACCGTGGTCGGTCTGGGGCGCTCCGATGGGCTACCCGTGCCGCCGGAGGGCGAGGCGTGGGTCGGCGCGGCCCTGGCCGCGGACCTGAAGATCGTGGCCGGCAGCTACCTCTCCCTGGCCGACCAGGGGGAGCTGACGCTGAGGGTCGGCCGGGTGCTGTCGCCCCGGGCCGGGCTCGCATCGTCCCGGCTCGTCATGCTGAGCCTGAAGGACGCCCAGAAGCTGTACGAGACTCCGGGCCGGGTCTTCGACCTCCAGATCTGGGTCCGACCCGGCGAGGACCGGCACGCCAGACGACTCCTCCAGGTGGCCTACGATCTCAGGACGACCGGCCACCCGCTGAGGATCCAGACGAAGAAGCTCGTCGGCGAGTACGTGGACCGGGGGCTGTCGATCAAGGGAGGGACGTTCCAGGCGCTGTACCTGGTAGCCCTGGGCGTGCTCGTTCCGGCCCTCTTGGTGACCTCCGGGTTCGGGCTCTCGACCCGTCGCTGGGAGATCGGGCTCATGAAGGCTCTGGGCTTCTCGGTCGTCGACGTCATCGAGATGGCCGCCGTGGAGACCGCCGCGATGTCCGTCCTGTCCACCTGCCTGTCGTTCTTGCTGGCCTGGTGCTGGGTGCGGTTACTCGAGGGGGCCCTGGTGGCCCAGCTCTTCATCGCCGGGCTCGAGCAGGGCAGCGTGTCGGAGATTCCGGCGAGGTTCGCCCCCGAGCCGGTGTTGATCGTTCTCGCCCTGGCGGCGATCCTCCTGTCGGCCGGGCTGGTCTACACGTCATACAGGTCGGCCACGGCTCGACCGGTGGAGGCGCTGCGATGACGGTCGACGGGACGGACCGGACCGCAGCGGCCGGTGGAGAGGGTGCATCCGGGCCGGCGCCCTGCGTTCTCGAGGCGCGCGGCGTCGGAAAGGTCTACCACCCCGCCTCGTCCCGTGTGGTCGTGGCTCTCGACCGTGTGAGCCAGCGCTTCGAGGCGGGTGGGCTCCATGTGATCTGGGGGCCGTCCGGTTGTGGCAAGACGACCCTGCTGTCGCTCCTGGGCGGCCTGGACATGCCCACCACGGGAGAGGTCCTGGTCGACGGGACGCCGCTGGACCGGCTGTCCGAGCCGGAGCTGTCGCTGTTCCGGAGGCGGAGGGTCGGCTTTCTCTTTCAGAACTCGAACCTGCTGGCCGGGGTTCCTCTCTGGGCGAACGTCTCGCTCTCCATGGTTCCTGATGGAATCTCGTCGGCGTCGAGGCGTGCGGCCGCCGGGGCGAGGCTCGCGGAGCTGGGGCTCGAGGATCTGGGCGATCGGACGCCGGAGGAGCTTTCGGGCGGGGAGGTGCATCGGGCGGCGCTGGCCCGTGCCCTGGTGAGAGACCCCGACATCCTGCTCGCGGATGAGCCCACGTCGCAGATCGACGAGGCGAACGCCGCGGGGGTGATGGCCGTGCTGGATCGCCTGGCCCGGGCGGGCAAGGTGGTGGTGGTGGCCTCTCACGATCGGTTCGTCCGGGAGGCGGCGCGGTGGGTCACGGAGCTGAAGAGCACGAGGCGTGCGATCGGGGGCTGATCGCCCGCTCCCCCGCTCGACGGGCGGCGGCGCTGGTCCACGATCTGTTCTTCGTGCCGGCGGGGATGTGCCTCTGGGGGCCCAGGAGGGTGGAGGGCGAAGGCGGACGGTGAGGGCTCGGAGCCAGGGCCTGCTTGGAGCTTGAGGCCAGGAGCCCTAGCTCGACCGGATGGCCTCCTCTTGACGGATGGCAACGATCAACGGTCGGTTCATCGCCAGGGCGATCACCGTAGCCCGGCCCGTCGGAGTGAGCGCCGCCACCCGGTCACCCTCCCAGCTGAAGTGCTCGGGCCAAGGTTGAGTTCGCGGATTGAAGAGGGGCGCCTCCGCCCCGGAGTCGGGGTCGATGGCCGTCTGACTGGCCCACTTCCCCAATGAGCAGGAAACGCACGCCAGAGCGAGGTTGTCGACCGTGGTCTGCCCACCCGCCGCTCGGGGCACAACGTGGTCCACGTGAAAGCGCGCTTCCTGGCCCAGTTGGGACAACCGACAGTACTCGCACCGATCGCCCGCGCGGAGTACGACCTCAGCACGCAGCCTGGGGGACAGGTCGCTCATCGACTCGGTCGCTCTGCCCGCAGTCGAAGCAAGGTGAGCAAGTCCGCCAGGTTGACCAGGCCTTGGGCCTCGTCGCGCTCCTGCTGCGTGAGTGGCTGGCCCGACTCCTGACGGTCGAGAAGATCCTGTAACCGGGCTGAGACCGCCTGCGGCAGTCGGAACCTGGCCAGGTCGTCGGGAAGATCGACTTCGAAGGTCAACACCATGGAAACACCTACACTCGAGCAAGACACCGACTCTTGCCAAGAAGAAGGCTACCAGTTCAGCGCGTTGGAGAGCAAGCAGGGTTGGGGTGGAGCCATATCGTGGAGCTGATCGTCGTTGAGGATCCTCTGGGGAGGGACTTCTACCCCGGCCCGGAGTCTGAAGAAGGGACGGAATGCCGCGTAGTCTCAGAGCCTGTTGCGAGAGCGCAGGTGCGCGACCAGATGTTCGCCGAAAGACGGACCACACCGTCACAGGAGAACCCGTGGATTCGCCTTCTGCTGGATGATCAGATCGATTCCGTAACGGGTCGAACGGGGCGGACCAAGTCATGCCGCTCTCTTCCTGGGCTTCACCTTCCGCAGCGGAAGAACACCGCACGACCGTATCTGGCCAGTCCAACGGATCGAGAAGTCACCCTCGACGTCCCTGAGGCGCTTGTGAATGCGATCTCGATCCTTGCCGTGGGCGAAGACCTTTCCGCCGAGGAGGGTCGTGGTGGACTCATCCACCTCCGGCTCGAGCATGATGACCCACTCGTCCGGGTACTTCTTCTTGATTTCGTCCCAGGTCAGTCTCTCGCCCATGACGTTACTCTCCGGATCGCACTGATCCGGAACAACTGTACCACGTGGTCGGGGGGCATAGCTTCGGTTCTGGAGCGGATGATGGAGGCCTCTGCCTGCCGGTCCGCCGAGAAACCCCTCGCCCTACTTCTCGAACGCCTTCCAGGTGCCGGCCAGTACGTGACACTGGGCGTAGAAGAGCACAACAAGTCGGCGACCATCGAGAGAGGGCTGCTCGACCTTACGTGAACCTGGACCGCAGGGGCGCCTCAGGGGGTGAGGATGTCGAGCTCGAGCCCCGGTTCGTCAGCCAGGACCTCTCCGCGGGGGCCGTACGCCACCAGGCGGCCGTCCTGCCGAGGCAGGGAGTCGTGATCGTAGTTCTGGCTCACCAGGCGGACCCGGGAGGTCCCCGCGGGCAGACGCACCTCGATGCCCCTGGTGGCCTCGTCGGCCAGCCGTCGAAGCAGCGTCCCCTGGGCCTTCAGGTGCACGGCCACACCGACGGTCTCCCTCTGGCGGAGAATCTCGGCGCCGGCCGCGTCGTACACCACGACCCAGCCCGCCTCGCCGTCGGAGGCGTCCGGACCCGGCAGCACCACGACCCGGGCCGCGCCCCGGGGAACGACGAGGTCGAGACGGACGCCCAGATCGTCGGCGACGCGAACCACCGTGTTCGCGTCCGGGTCCGGGAGCGCCTGGCCGAGGACCGGTCCGCTGGCCGGTCGCTGCTGCATCGCGAGCGATACCCCGGTGAAGACCAGCGCCAGGGTGACTCCGGCGATCAGGGCCGCGATCCGCGTCATCACCAGGTCTACCTCTTCCGGTCGGGGCCGCCAGTCCGTGCGGCCCGGTTCTTCCTCTCCTACCGCCTCCGTGACCCGATTGTTGCGGCTGGCCCGGTCAGAAGAGACGGTCCCACTCCTCCAGCACCTCCTCGCAGGAGGCCGGCCGCCCACAGCGATCGGCCGAGAGGCATCTCGACAGCAGAGCGGAGAGCGCCGCCGGCGCATCGGGGCGGCGATCGACCAGCGGCGTCGGCGCCACCGTGTGGTTCAGAATCTTCCCGAGGTCGGGAAACGGCATGGTTCCGGTCAGCGCTTCGAACGCCACCAGGGCCGACGAGAAGATGTCGGTCGTGGCGTCGAGCTCGGCGCCGTTCATCTGCTCGGGGCTCATGTACCTCAGGGTGCCGAGGATCTCGCCGTCCTGGGTCAGCACCGTGGCTTCCGACAGTCTCGCCAGGCCGAAGTCCAGCAGCTTGAGCCGGTCGCACTCGCACATCATGAGGTTCTGCGGCTTGATGTCCCTGTGGATGATGCCTCTCCGATGGACATGTGCCAGGGCGTCGAACAGCTGCCGGAAGAGAGGTCTGGCCCTGTCGAGCGGCAGCCGTCCGGCCTCGGCCAGCACCTCCTTGAGGTCTCGCCCCTCGATCAGCTCCATGGCGTAGTAGGGAGTCCGCAGGTCCTCGCCGACCTCCAGGATTCTCACCACGGAGGGGTGGTCGAGCTCCCTCAGCGTCCGGATCTCCCGCATGAATCGACGAAGAGCCTCCGGTCGATCGATCAGGAGCGGCGAGAGGACCTTGATGGCCACATCCTGCCCCAGCGTCGAGTCGTGAGCGGCGAGGACGATGCCCATCCCCCCGCGGCCCAGGAGCCGGGGATCGGAGTAGCGATCGGAGACGACCGCGCGGGCGACCGTGAGCAAGAGATCCTGAGCGCTGGACGCCGCGGAAGGCACGTCCCGGAGGGCGAGCGACGTCGATCGTTCCGCGATCGTCGCACCGCGTCGCGCCGGCCAGGTCTGCCGGACCATCGACCACCCCAGGATCCCCAGGATCGGTCCAGCCGCCAGGGCGTGGGCGCCGGGGATGAAGATGCCGGAACGGAAAGCCGCGAACAGCAGCAGGTAGAGCGGCACCGGCAGCAGCAGCGAGAGCCCCAGCGCCAGCGCCGCCCGAAGACGTGCGAAAGCCAGGCCGACCGCCGCTCCGACCAGGGCGATCATGAGCCAGCCGACCGGCCAGGGGAGAGCGATCGGCGGGGACCCCTTGAGCAGGGTCCGGGCGGCCGACGCATGGACGACCACGCCCGGCAGCTCACCCAGCGGCGTCTGGTGGGAGTCCCGCAGCGCCAGGGAGTACGAGCCCACCAGCACCGCCTTGCCGCGGAAGAGCGTCTTCGGGACCTTGCCCAGCACCACGTTCTCGTAGGCGATCGTCGGGAAGTAGCGGGCCCCGGGGTAGTCGATCCGCAAGAGGCCGTCTTCCAGCCGCACCAAGCGCCGGTCCAGCCGGCACTGGCCCGGCACCACGGCGAGGCGATCGGCCTCGAGGTCGAGGTAGCTCCGGGCGACCTCGAGGGCCAGAGAGAGACGCCTGCCCGGCCCGGTGCTCGCCGTGAGGCCGACGGCGCGGATCACCTCGCCTCGATTGGCTCGTCTGCACGGCCCCGGGGGACCGGCGCAGAAGTTGGCGAACCCGCTGCGGAGCGATCTCAGCGCCGGCAGAGTCCGGACCGATTCGGGTAGCTGGAGCGCCGCTCTCTCGGTGGCCAGGTCCGTGGCCATGACCACGTTGCCGCTTCTCCGACACTCGGCGAGGAACCGTTGACCCTCGTCGGTCGCCTCCAGGAAGCCGAGACCGAGATCGAAGGCGATCACGGTGGCGCCGCCTTCGCTCAGGGTCCGCACCAGCCGGGTGTGGAGAGGGGTGAACTTCGCCCAGGGGGTCGCCAGTCGCGCCAGCGTTTCGTCGTCGAAGCGGACGATGACGATCGGTTCGTCCGGGCCGGCGCCGTCGACGGCGCGACTTCTGACGAAGAGATCCCTGAGCGTCTCGTCGCCAGGGATGGGCAGCAGCAGGAAATCCTGGACCGCCCAGCCAAGCACCATCAGGGCGATCGTCGCCGCCAGGAGGATCAGCCCGTTGGCCCGGGTGGTGGAGCCTCCCGGCAGGGTCGTGTCCAGGCGGTCTGCCATGAGTCCGTGCCGGGTCGCGATAGCTATCTGGCGGGTCGGGAGCCGGTCAGTCGGGCCAGCGATGCGGAGGCGTCCCGGGCGGACGGCCACGACCCGGCCGCGAGAGCCAGCTCGCCGACCTTCTGGCACAGCATGGCGAGAGCCCGATCGGAGCGGCCCTGAGCGCGCATCTGGTCGAGGTACCGGGAGTAGTAGACGAGCGCGGCGAACAGGTAGCGCTGACGTTCCATGACCCGGCCCGCCAGGAGAAGGCCCTCGGGGCCGGACTGTTTCAACCGCTCCACCACGCCGCGCACCACGGCCCACTCCTGCTGCGGGGCGACCTCCAGGACGAGGCTCCAGGAGGGCTGGTCCGGCGTCGCGGGGGAGATTCGCAGCAGAACGGGGAGGCCGTCGGCAAGCCGGTCCGAGCTGGAGAGCGGCCCCAGCGCCCGCTCGCCGTCGCGCCCGAACAGGTCACGTCGAGGCGCTGCCTCGATCCCGGAGACCGCCAGCAGAGCGGGAGGGGTGCCGATCGTCTTGATCACCCTGCAGCGGACGAGCCTGGTCACTCCCTCGTCCTGGCCGGAGGGTGCCCGGGGAGCCGCTCGCTCCTCGGCGTGCGCGGCTCGCCCGGTCTCCCGATCGGCCCCGGGATCGGCGACCGAGGTCGCCTGCGGCGGGGACCGCAGAGCGCCGACGTCCAGGTTCGACTCTCTGGCCTTGGACCCCGGCGCCGCACCGGAGCCGGGCGCGCCCTGCAGCTTCTCGGTCTCCTCCGACAGGGCATCGGCGGCGTGCTTCCCCTCGGCGGGTGGCGGGCCCCCTCCCGCGGTGTCGCTCTTTTGCCGATCCCCACTGACCTGTCCAACCTGCGGCCTGATCAGGATGAACCCGGACTGGACCGCCCCGATCTCTGCCCGGTCCACCGCGTTCCGATCGCCCAGAAGACCGGAGAGGCTCTTCTCGAGACCGGACCAGAAGCCCGGCTTCTCCACCGGCGGCGGGACCTTGCCGATCTCGAGGCCATCAGCCCCCGCGGGAACCTGGATCCTGGCAAGACCGGCCTGCTCGTAGAAGAGGCTGACCCTGCACCCTCGTTCCGACCGGAGCCTGTCTCCGGCGAACAGCTCCAGGCCCACGTAGGCCTCCAAGGTGTCCGCCTTGGCCCCGCGCTTCACCAGCGCCGTGCCGTCCAGATCGGCCAGCATGGCCACGGCGCGACCCTGGGCCGAGGAGCTTCCGGCCGCGAGCAGAAGGCCCACCAGGGCCAGAGCCGCGATCGACACCCTGGAAACCACCATGGGACACCCATCCTCACGGGCCGGAAACAGGCCCGCCGTCGTCGTCCGGGGCCGGGTCGCGCAGAGGTCGAGCTGGAGCCCCGCAAGAGTCGTCCCCGTCGTCGTCGGGCAGTCGGGCGGACTCGCCGCTCCCCTGCCCGCTCGAGCCACTGCACTCCGGTGCCCAGCTTCCGGGCGAGATCGCAGTGCCGCCGCGCCAGGGCGTACTGCTTGTGGTGGAAGTACGCCACGGCCAGGTTGTACTGGGCGTGTCCGCTCTCCGGGTTCTCGTGGACCTCGGCCAGGTACTTCTCGATCTTCCGCTCCTCCGCGGTCAGGTAGCGATGCTCGACCCCGGTTATCCTCCTGAGCGCCTCCAGGATCTGCCCCCGGCACAGGGTGTTCTCGGGTCGCTCGAGGGCGCGCTTCAACGGCTCCACGGACTTCTCATCCTTGAGCCTTCCCAGCGCGGACACGGCCACCATGCGGACCACGAGCTCCGGGTCTTCCAGGGCCCCGACGAGAGCAGGACCGGCCGAGGCGTCGCCGATCCGGGCCAGGGCCTGCGCCGCCGTCCAGCGCACCGATTCGCAGGGATCCGATTTCAAGAGCTTCGTGAGCCGCCGGGTGGCCTCCCTGTAGTGGAGCTCGCCGAGCGCCCAGCAGGTCACTCCCCGGACCTCGCAGGACGGGTCGTTCAACTGCTCGATGAGCGGCTCGTAGATCATGGCTGCCCCTGCGAGAAGACGCCCTTGACCCAGTTCCAGAAGCTCCGGGGCCGCAAGAGATGGAGTATCGTCATGGTGATGTTGTCCGGTCCCCCGAGCTCGTTGGCCCTGTCCGTGAGGGCTCTGCAGGCGGCCTCGCTGTTCTCGGCGGACAGCATGCCCTTCACCAGCTCATCTTCGGAGAGCACACCGTGCAGGCCGTCGCAGCAGATCAGCAGGCGATCGCCAGGTTCCAGCTCCTCCTTGTAGACGTCGGCCTTCACGGTTCGGCGGGTGCCCAGCGCCCGGGTGATCACGTTGCGGGCCGGGTGGCACGCCGCCTCCTCCGCCGTGATGAACCCCTGGCGCAGCTGGTCCGCGACCAGCGAGTGGTCGTTGGTCACCTGCCGCAACTGTCCGCCGCGGACCAGCAGCGCCCGGCAGTCGCCTATGTGCCAGAGCGTCAGGCGTCTCCGGTCGGCCAGATGACCGGCCGTCAGCGTGGTTCCCATCCGGACGAGGTCCGGGTCGCTGGTGGCCCGGTTGAAGATCGTGTCGTTGGCTCGCTCTATGAGCTTGTTGACGTACTCTTCCACCGGCTCGCCGGACCGGGGAGCCTCGTTGAAGAACTCACCCATGACCTCCGCCGCGAGGGTGCTCGCGGTCTGGCCGCCCTGGTGACCGCCCATGCCGTCCGCAACCGCGAAGAAGAAACCGCGGTTGGCGACGTCATGGGCCGAGGGGTCGCAGACGAAGTAGTTGTCCTCGTTGCGTGCACGGACCCGACCCACGTCCGTGGAGAATCCGAAGTCCACGCCGAGGGCGACGAACCCCCCGCTAGCAGGTTTGTTGGTGGATTCCCCCATTGCGGGCCCAGGCCACCAGCGGTCTGGATGAAGGCAGCAGTCGTTCGCCGGGCCACCGGCCGGTGTGCAGGTCGACTGTCGCTGTGGCGCTGGAGAGGGCGCAAAGCCCCAGCCGTTGCCCCGCGTTCGGGACTCGGAGGCTACCCGCATCTGTTCGCCCCGGAGTATATCACCCGGTCCTGGTCATGAGTCAAAGCATTTGAAACGGCTCGAAGGCCGATGGTAAGCTACAGAAGAGAGTCTTGGTGGAAGGCGGATCGACAGATGTCCACGAGCCGGCGGCTCGGGTTCTCGCTCCTGGAGGTCCTGGTCGTCGTGGCCATCCTCGCGACCGTGGTCGGCGGCGTCTACGGAATCTACGACGGGTCCGTGGAGAACGCGCGGCTCCAGCAGATGAGGGCCAACCACAAGGCGATCCAGATCGCCATCGATCAGTCCCACGCCAAGACAGGCCGTTATC
>JACQZM010000451.1 GCA_016213885.1 Candidatus Rifleibacteriota bacterium
GAGCCGGCTCGGCGCTGCCGTAGTCCTTGGCGATCCCGAGGTCCGCCAGCTTGGCCCTCCCGTCGCTGGTCAGAAGCACGTTTCCCGGCTTGAGGTCCCGATGCACCACGCCGCGGGCGTGGCACACCTCCAGTCCGGCCAGCACGTCGAGCATGATCCGGACCGCCACGCTCCACGCCATCCGGCCCTCCTTGAGGAGCTTCTCCCGGAGGGACCCGCCCTGGAGGTACTCGCAGACGAAGTAGGGGTGGCCCTCGATCTCTCCGACCTCCCACACCTCCACCAGGTTGGGATGCCGGAGCTCCGACATGAGGCGCCCTTCGCGGACGAAGCGGGCCAGCAGCCCCGGGTCGCCGAGCCGCTTCATGAACTTCACGGCCACCAGCTGTCCGCTCTCGAGGTTGGTGGCGCTGACGACCATGCCCATCGCGCCGATCCCCAGGGTGCGCTCGATCCGGAATCGCTTGAGAAAACCCTCGTTCAGGCAGATGGCGCCGGCCGTCGTCGGCACCCCTTCGGTGCAGCGGCTCAGCAGGGTCAGCCGGTCGCCGTCCAGCGGGTCGAAGGCGATCTTGCAGGCAGGGCACCGGGAGCCGCCTCCGGCCGGCTCGACCTCGGGCAGCGAGGCCCCGCACATCGGACAGCTGTCCTGGCTCATCTCGTCCTGTCGGTGGCTCTGACCCGGCGGCCCGCCGTGTCACGGACTCGTCCCCGGGTCGACCCGTACTGTACCAGGCCGGGATCCCGGCATGATGCGGCGGATCTCTCCCGCACACCAGGTTGATGTCGGAACCAGCTCATTTGTAGCACATCCGGAGCACCCGGGTCGAAGGCTCCGGAGCCCGGTGACCTGGCCGCTCGCCGACGATCCGGTCGCACCCGGGAATGATCTGACGCCGACCTGGTGACGGCGGCCGAAAAGGGTCGAGTCGATCTCGGGAAGGTCGCCAGCTCCGAGCTGCCCGAGACCCTCCAGGACCTCGACAGGGAGGCGCTCGAGATGAAGGTCGACGAGATGGCGAAGAAGCGCGCAAGGATCACGGGCCGGATCGACGAGCTGTCCAAGGAGCGAGAAGCCTGTCGGGTCGGGTGGCCCCGCTTCGTCGTCTTCAGCCTCGAGGAGCCTGCTGGAGCAGGCGTCTAGCCGAAGTTGTAGTGCTTCTTCACGGCACGCTTCACGTGCCAGGCGCAGTCGAGCCCCGCCGGGAAGGTGACCAGGTCGCCGGCGCCGAAGCTCACCTCGCCCTGGGCGGTCTTCACTGTCACGTCCCCCTCCAGGAGGAAGCAGACCTCCCGGTCGTCGTAGTGCCAGTCGAACGTCGACGGCTCCTTGGTCCAGATCGGCCACGTGCGGACCTTCAGGTCCGCAAGGGTCTTCTCATCGGGTTTCACGACGGTGATCTTCAACCCCTTGTCCGAATCGGCCATGGCTCCTCCTGTCGGGTCGAACGGTCGGTCAGACGAAGAACAGCACCAGCCCCGCGGCGGCCAGCATGGCGCCGCAGATCTGCTTGGCAACTGCAACGTAGCAGGTCGAGACGTCCGGAGAGCCTTCCTCCTGGAGCGTGGAGAGCTCCACGTATGGCACCGGCGATCTCCGGTACCAGCCGGTCGCCTTGACCCGCTTCCCCTGGAGCTTCCGCGCCTTGCCCAGGCCGAAGATCCACTCGAAGATGGCCAGAGGCTGGGCGTAGTCGAGCATCACCATCCCGGTGCGGTCCCTGATGACGAGGTCCTCGCCCCAGACGAGCCCCGGGACGCCCTTGCCGACGCCCTCGAGCCGTGCCGGCACGGCCCGCACCTGGGAGACCTTGACGTGGGACAGCAGCGCCGAGACCGAGTAGGGCATGTACCCCCCGGGATAGGAGTACCAGGTCTTGAGCAGCACGCCCAGCCCCAGCCCCATCAGGAACAGGCCGCCGATCTGCTCGCCCCTGAGCCCCAGCGCGGCGCCCAGGGCCATCGCCGCCAGCGGCAGCACCAGGGGCAGGAACACCACCGCCACGTCCACCAAGAACTCGTCCCAGTAGCTCTCGGGCTGCTCCCTGTCGAACAGGACGAACGGCTTCTGGCCGTGACTGAACGCCAGGCGCCCCAGGTGGTCCAGCCGCTTGGCCGGGAGCGGATGGGTGGAGTGGAGCTCGTGGTACAGCGCCCAGGGGTTCCACAGGTCCCACTGCATGGCGCCGAGGAGCGCCTCGCTCTGCTCCCTGGTCGAGAAGTTGGAGGCCGCCAGCAGCCCCTTGGCGGAACGGGCGTCGAAGATCCCCAGGGCGCTGATCGCGCCGGTGCCGATGGCGCTGCCAGCCGCGGCCTGGCCCGCCTCCTTGGCCTGCTTCGCCTGGTTCCTCTGGACCGCCTCGGCGGTGACCAGGCCGTAGGCGATCTTCACCAGCGCGGCCGAGAGCAGCGAGGGGTTCCTCGTGGTTTCGGCTGCGTACCGGTCGGCGTAGTACTCCCGCACCCGCGAGAGGAACAGCACGAGGTACTCGGCGATGACGTAGCAGATGTAGGCGGTCAGCGCGATCACAGGGAACGGGTTGTTCTTGCTGTCCTTTCCACTGGAGAACCTCCAGCAGACGTCGTAGATGCAGTACAGGATCATGGGCACCAGCGATGACGCGGTCATCACGAGCATGTCCCAGTGGACCACGTGACCCAG
>JACQZM010000063.1:0-46262 GCA_016213885.1 Candidatus Rifleibacteriota bacterium
ATGCACAACACGGTCCAGCTGGCGAAGCAGCACCCGGTCTGAGGTCACCCCGGAGCCTCCGCCTGGTTCGCGAGGCTCGGCCTGGATCCAGACCCGGGGAGGAAGAGGAGGGGATCCGGATCGAGGTCGCGCTCGGGATAGAGAAAGAGGAGGGGATCCGGATTGAGGTCGCGCTCGGGGGCGCGACTCGGACCCGGCGAGGCGCCGGGTCTTTCACACCGGCGGCAGCGGCGAGAGCCCCAGCCTGCGGGTCTCCCGGTCCATCAGCTCGTCGAGCGCCCCCCGGCGGCGCTGGTCCAGCGGAGCCGGGCAGCCCCTGGCCACGATCGCCGCCACCTGCTCCACCGCCACGTCGAAGGAGCTCCTGGCCCCGGCCTTCTCCCAGCCGCCGTAGGTCGCCCGGTCCACCACCGGTCCGGGCAGGTACAGCTCGGCCCGGTAGTTCTCCCTGGTGTGACGATGGCCCAGGAACTGCTCCCGGGCCACCACCTCGGCCAGCAGATCCGGCGCCGGGACGGTCCCCCTCTGGACGATCCCCCGGGCCAGTCTCAACGCCATGCCGCAGATCTCGTTCCCCAGGACGATGTTCTCCAGGGACTGGCACGATTCGAAGTCGAGCATCCCCGGCCCGGAGACCATGTTCACCCCGGCCAGCGCCGCCAGCACCGACCCGATGCCGCTCTCCATGCCGGCCTGCCAGTCCACGGTCTTGGCGTCGGAGAGGCCCATGTAGGCGTGGGTCGGCAGGCCCAGACGTTTCCCCACCTGGGCGTACCCCATGTCCACCATCATGGTCTCGATGGCCCCCATGGGCGTGGTGCCGTGACGCATGTCGAACGCCGAGGGCGACCCGCCCCAGACGATCGGCGCCCCGGGCCTGGCGAGCTGGTGGATCACCACGCCGGAGAGACATTCGGCGCAGTGCTGGACCACCATCTCCCTGAGCGTCACCGGCGAGGTTGCGCCGGCCAGCGGCATGGAGACCATCTCCGCCGGGATCCCGGCTCGCGCCGAGTCGATCAGCGCCTGGGTGGTCAGATCGCTCCATTTGAGCGGCGGCGTGGGGCAGCAGTCGAAGATCGCCAGCGGCTTCTCGGCCAGCGCCTCTGCCCCACCCCGGATCGCCTCCAGCATGGACCGCATCACGGCGAACGCATCCTTGTCGAACGTACCGGTCACCACCGGCTTCCTCGAGTGGATCAGCGCCACGTACAGCCTGAACCGGTCGCGCATCGGACCGGGGATGTCGCCCGGGACCAGGCTGGTCGACTGGGCCGCGTAGTTCTTGCAGCTCTCCACCACCCAGGCCAGCCGGACGAGGTCGTCGGTGGTCGGGTCCCTCCGGCGGCGGGTCTTCGGGTCGAGGAAGAAGAGCGCCGCCGACCCCGGGTCGAAGTGGACGTTGTCGCCGGCGAGGTCGCAGGCCAGCGCGCCGTCCCGGTCGTACAACCTGATCGACGGCGGCACGGTGCCGAGCGCCTCCCGGACCCGGGCCTCCGGGACCCTGATCCGGCCTTCCCTGGGCTGCATCCCGGCGCCGTCGAGAAGCGCCCTGGCCTCGTCGTTCTCCACGAAGACCCCGGTCTTCTCCAGCGTCTTCAACGCGTCCCCCACGATCGCTTCCACCTCGTCGGGGGTGAACATCCATGCGCGAGGTCTGGTGGCGGTCACTGTCGATTCCTCCTTCATTGCAGAGAACCGGCCCGGGTCGGCGCCGCGCCGCGGCGGGCCCTGTAGGGACACGTGGTGAGGGCGCAGGTCGAACAGGCGCGACCGGTGCGGCCGGCGCCCCCGGAACCCTCCTCGAACCGGATCGCGAAGCTCACGGACTTCCGGGGCACCATCATGCACCCGGGGGTCAACGCCACGCCCAGCTCCCGGGCGGGAAGAAGCGCCACGAGCGCCTCCTGGGAGGTCACCGGCCAGTCGCCGTAGCCGGGGCTCGATCGAGGTCGGGGCGACAGCCCTCGATCGCACCCCAGCGGCCCGATCAGCACGGCCAGCGCCTCCGCCGCCGTCTCGGCCGCGGCGGAGCCGAAGGCGTCCATCAGCAGGGCGTCCAGCATGTCGCCGGCGGCGGCCAGGCGGGTCGTCTCCAGCTCCAGGGCGGGTCCGATCGTGCAGAGCCCCAGGGCGGTCATGGAGCCGGAGCCGGGCACGCCGATCCGCCCCGCCTCGTCCTCGTCGATGGCGCGACAGGCGCCCCGGGGCCGGACCATCCGTTCGCAGCTCTCCCAGAGCTCGTCGAGCCGCTTCTTGATGCGCTGCGTCACAGCTCCGGGCGACCCGTACCCCAGGTAGCGCTCCACCTCGTCGCGGGGCACGACCACGGAGAGGTCCACGATCCAGGAGGCCTGCGTCATGACCCGGCCGGCCGGTCCAGAACGGCCCGGGCCCGCCGGATGAACTCCGGGTCCGTGCCGCAGCAGCCGCCGAGGAGCCGGGCGCCCGACGAAGCCATGGTGGCCAGGTCCGCGGCGAAGCGGTCCGGGGAGGCGTCGTAGACGACCCCCTCCGGCGTGGCCCTGGGCTGACCCGCGTTGGGCTGCGCCACCAGCGGTGCGTTCACGGCGCCGGCCGCCTCGGTGACCATGGCGACCATCCGGTCCGAGGTGACGCTGCAGTTGAAGCCCACGGCGGTCGCACCGGCTTCGGCCAGGGTCGTGAGCGACCGCACCAGCGGGTTGCCCATGATCGTGAAGAACCCCTTGCGACGGAACTCGAACGTCATCGAGACGAGGACCGGCAGCCCGCTGGACCGGGCAGCGCCGAGCGCCATCAGAGCCTCCTTGAGGTCGTACATGGTCTCGATGGAGATCAGGTCGACCCCGGCCTCGACCAGCGCCGCGGTCTGCTCCTGGAAAGCCGTGAGGAACGCGGCCTCCGAGGCCTGGCCGAGAGGCGGCAGCAGCAATCCGGTGGGGCCCATGTCGCCGGCCACCAGGGCCTTGCCGTCGGCGGACTGGCGGGCGATCTCCACGGCCCTGCGGTTGACCTCCCGGCACCGCCCGGTGAGGCCCGAGGCGGCGAGCTTCGGAGGGTTGGCCCCGAAGGTGTTCGCGTGGATGATGTGGCTCCCGGCCTCCACGTACCTGTCGGCGTGGCCGTCGGCGCCGATCTCGGAGGCCCATCCCTCGGTCACCGGCGCCCCTCCCACCATGACCCTGGCCTTGAGCCCGGCCTTCCGGACCGCCTGCACCAGGTCCCGCTGCAACACCATCGTGGTGGTGAGCAGCGCCGAGGCACAGACCAGGTCCGCGTCGACCTGTCGGGCCCGCTCCACCAGACGGTCCACCGGCACGTCCACCCCCTCGTCGAAGAGGGTGAACCCGTTCGCCGCGAGCAGGTTCGCCACGAGGGTCTTCCCGATGTCGTGGATGTCTCCCTGGATCGTCCCGATGACCACCCGGCCCGACGACCGGGTCGCCGCGCCCTTGTCGAGGGCGGGCTGGAACACTCCCATGGCCGCCTTCATCGCCTGGGCCGAGCTGACCAGTTCCGGCAGGAAGTACTCCCCTTCCTCCCAGAGCTTGCCGGCCTGGGCGAGGCCCGGCAGACAGCCTCCCTCGATCGCCTCCAGAGGCATCACGGCCAGCTCCAGCGCCCGGCGGGCCAGCCGGGCCGCGGCCTCGTCATCGCCCTCGAGCACGGCGCGTGTCAGGGCGTCCAGCAGGTCGGATCGGTCGCTCATTGGCTGCTCCTTCAGGGGACATGGTCTCGGAGGTGTGTCGCTGCGCTCGATGATACCGATCCGAGGCCGGCAGGTCAAATCAAGCCCGACCGGAGACTGCTCGTTCCAGGTCGAGCTTCCTTCCCCACATGTCGTGGCGGAGGACCACGGTGTAGCCCTCGGACTGGTACAGCTTCACGGCCCGGGAGTTGGACGACGCCACGAACAGCTCCACGTGGGTCGCTCCCCTGGACCGGAGCAGCTCCTCGCACCGTCTGAGCAGGTAGAGGCCGAGATGCCGGCCCCGCGCCCTGGTCAACACGCCGATCGCCTCCACCTCGCCCTTGCCGTCCGGCGCCAGGGTGCCCCGGAGGAAGCCGATGGGACCCTCCGGGTCGACCAGGACCCTGACCAGGTCCGGGAAGAACTCCGGGCTCGAGGCGAGCCGCTCCCAGTCGGCGGCCGTGAGAGGCAGGGAGCCCGGGATGTTCTTGAACGCCTCGTTGGACACGGCCAGGAAGGCGTCCACGTCCACCGCCTCGATCCCTCGCTCCTGGACGCGATCGGGAAGAGGAGGGGTGCGTCGCAGCAGGCCGTCCTGCCGCAGCTGGAGGAAGGTCTCGACGAGCCGGTAGCCCCGGATCTGAAGCAGCACCGACAGCTTCTTCTCCCTGGGAAGCGAGACGTGGAGGTGCTGCGCCCCGAGCCGCTGGCCGTCTTCCTCGGCCCAGTGCACCAGCCGGAGCACCTCCTCGGCCGGTTCGCCCGGGTCCGGGGTGAGCTGGGCCAGCCGGCGCAGCCCCCTGGACGGGATCTCCCGGTCGACCACGAGACCGGTGGCCGCCACCCGTTCACCGTGGACCAGCGCCACCCCCCAGATCCCGTCGGGCAGAGCCTTCAGCTCCGCCTCCAGCTCCGCCATGGTCTGGCCTGGCAGGGTGGCCAGCCCCGGGATCGTTCCCAGATCGGTCCAGGGGACGACCCTGTAATCGCGAGAGGGATCCCGGTTCTCGACCTGTGCCATGGCCTCGACGACGACCTCGCGGGTCCGTCTTGACGCCTTGCGTCAGGCCAGACGGTGCCCGGCAGCGCCGGCCATTCGACGACCTTCCGGCCGGCAGAAGTGGCAACTATATCACCGGCGGGAGCAGCGTGGCAATCGCCGATCCGGCGCCTCATGACCCGGCGCCTCGCCGGATCCGAGTCGCGCCCCCGAGCGCGACCTCGATCCGGATCCCCTCCTCTTCCCTCTCTCTCTCCCGAGCGCGACTTCAAATGAATCCCCTCCACATTCCACCGTTCGAGTCTCGATCCAGGCCACGGCCAGATCCCAGGCCAGGCTCCGCGAAACGGGCGGAGCATCCCCGCCGCCCCCGGGCCTGGCGCTCCCCGCCACGTCCCTGCTATCCTGAGCTCCGGTGGACGACAGGCACCCGGGGTACCCCGGGGCGAAGGAGGCTCCGGC
Organism: Candidatus Rifleibacteriota bacterium; assembly: GCA_016213885.1. Taxonomy (GTDB): domain Bacteria; phylum Muiribacteriota; class UBA6191; order JACPRK01; family JACQZM01; genus JACQZM01. The sequence goes on from JACQZM010000063.1 coordinate 5,136, forward strand.
GATGGAGCACAAGCTTCTCATCGATGGAAAGTGGGTGAGCACGGCCTCCACGGGGCCGGTGCTGAACAAATACACCGGCGAGACGATCGCGACCCTGCCGATCGCCCGGCCCGAGGACGTGGACAGGGCGATCGAGGCCGCCCACAAGGCGGCGCCGGTCATCGCCTCGATGCCGGCCCATCAGAGGGGCCGGCTGCTGGCCCGGGCGTCGGAGCTCTTGGCCGCCCGGAAAGAGGAGCTGGCCCGGACCATCGCAGCCGAGGCGGGGAAGGCTCTCAAGTTCGCCCGGATCGAGGCGGATCGGGCCGTCAGCACCTTCGCCGTCGCTTCGGAAGAGGCCAAGCGGATCCACGGAGAGACGATCCCGCTGGACGGGGTGCCCGCCGGGGAGGGGTACTTCGGGTTCTGGCTCCGGCGGCCCGTGGGCGTCGTGACCGCCATCGCGCCGTTCAACTTCCCGCTGAACCTGGTGGCTCACAAGGTCGCTCCGGCCATCGCCGCGGGCAACGCCATCGTCCTCAAGCCGGCCGCCTGGACCCCGATCGCCTCCGTGATCCTCTGCGAGGTCCTGGCCGAGGCGGGGGCGCCGCCCGGCGTCATCAACCTGATCCATGGCTCCGGGGCCAAGCTCGGCCCGCAGCTGGTGTCCGATCCCCGGGTGGCCAAGGTGACGTTCACCGGCTCCAAGGAGGTGGGTCGCGACATCCTGGCCAGGCGCTGCGCCGTGGGCGCGTTCTACAACTCCGGTCAGGTCTGCATCTCGGTCCAGCGGATCTACTGCGACTGCCGGATCGTGGAGCCGTTCGTCGAGAAGCTCCTGGCGGCGACCCGGACCATGGTGGTGGGCGACCCGCTGGACGAGAAGGTCGACGTGGGCCCCATGATCGACGTCAAGGAGGCCCAGCGGATCGACGGGTGGGTCGCCGAGGCCAGGGCCGCGGGCGCCCGGGTCCTCGAGGGGGGCAGGCGCGAGGGAGCGGTCTACTGGCCCACGGTGATCACCGACGCGACGCCGGGCATGAGGGTCGTGCGGGACGAGGCGTTCGCCCCGGTGGCGGTCGTGATGGAGTTCGACGAGTTCGAGGAGGGTCTGAGGCAGGCCGACGACACGGAGTACGGGCTCCAGGCCGCCGTGTTCACCCGGGATATCGACCGGATCCTGCTGGCCATCAAGAAGCTGAACTTCGGCGGCGTCATCGTGAACGACACGCCGTCGTTCCGCTGCGATCACATGCCCTACGGCGGCAACCGCCAGAGCGGGCTGGGCCGGGAGGGCGTGCGGTTCGCCATCGAGGAGATGACCAACATCCAGATGGTGGCGATCCGGGCCGGCGGCTGATCGAAGGGGCTCAGGATCCGGCGCCTGTTTCACAGGGCTTGGGCTGTGATCACTCTCTTGCCCGAATCAACGCTCACGAAGGAAGTGGAGGGGATCCGGATCGAGGTCGCGCGCGGGGGCGCGACTCGGACCCGGCGAGGCGCCGGGTCTTGCGTTTCCGGCCGTCCCGCGTCAAGATGACGGCGATGCTTCGACCCGACCTCCGACTCATCGGTCTCGCTTCGCTGACGCTCTTTCTCTCGTCGGTCGTCGCCGCGCCCCCGTCGTCCCGACCGGCGCCTGCCGGGACGCCCGCAGCGACCGCTCCGGTCTCTCCACGCCCCTCGCCCGCCCGGCCCGGGCTGACCGCACCGGCCTCCCCGGCGACCACCGCTCCGGGGCCCGCGCTGACCGCCGTCTCGGTCCAGCGCCCCGCCGATGTGGATCGCTACTTCCAGGCGCTCTGGGCGGCTCGTGGGGCGACGGTCGCGTCGACGGCGCCGCCGGAGATCTGGCTCCGCCGCGCCTGGCTGGACCTGGTCGGAACGATCCCGAGCCGGACGGCGCTCGATCGATTCACGGCCGACCGGACGCCGGGCGCCCGGCAGCGGGTCGTCGACTCCCTGGTCCGGTCCCCCTCGTTCGGGCGCCACTGGGGGCGCCAGCTCGCCAGGACGCTGCTCCTCCCGGGCGAGGAGTGGTCCGACGAGACCGGCAGGAACCTCGAGCGGTTCCTGGGCGACGAGATCAACGCGGATCGGCCGTGGCCACGGATTCTCCACTCGCTCGTCACCGGATCCGGCCGGGCCTCGGCGTTCCGGGCCCAGTTCAGGGAGGCGCCGATGGAGGTGGCCGGCGCCATCGGCAGGGGCATGCTGGGCATCCGGCTCGGATGCGCCCAGTGTCACGACGATCAAGTCCACGGCTGGACCGTCGACGACTTCTACGGGCTCGCCGGCTTCTTCGGCGTGCCCCGGCACATCTCGGCCCCCAGGAAGCTCCTGGAGGCGTTCAGGGCCGGCAAGGTCCGGACGCTCTACGACCTGGTCATGAACATGCCCGAGATGACGCCGCGGGGGGTCGACCACAGGTGGGTGAGGGCGGAAGTCGATCGCACCGTGGAGCTGCTCGACCGCCTCCACAGGATGGGCGTGGGCCCGGTCGGAGCGCCCAACGTGAAGGGCGTGGACTGGGCCGCCAGCGACATCTATCGGCTGCACCGGGAGCGCCGGGCCATGATGAACCCGAGAAGCCCCGGCGTCTTCGCCGCCACCGGATCCATACCGCTGCCCGGCGAGGAGGAGTCGGTCTCGGTGCCGTCGTACGTGAAATGCTCCAGACCCGGGGGAGCGAGGCCGGGGCAGCGGGCTGTCGCCCGGTTCCCCGGCGAGCCCAGGCCGGCGTCGACCAAGGGCGGCAAGAGGGAGGCGCTGGCCCGCTGGCTCTCCGGTCCGGAGAACCCGTTCGTCGGGAGAGCCGTGGTGAACAGGGTCTTCTCCATGCTCCTGGGCACGCCGCTGGTGGAGCCGGTGGACGAGGTGGCCCACCCGGTCGATCGCGTGCATGAGCCGCTTCTGGCCGGGCTCACCGAGGGGTTCGGCAGGGAGAACAGCAGCGTCCGCTGGCTGGTCAGGGCCACGGTCCTGTCGACCCCGTACGGGCTCGGCGGCGTCGCCCCCACCAGGCTGGCCACCGCCGCGAGCCTGGGCGCCCTGGATGGCCCCCCTGCCGGTGCGTCCCAGGGCCAGACCAGCGCCACCACCGACCCGGAGGTGTCGTCGGCGAGCTCCGTCGACCACACCACGGCGACGACCGGGCGGGGCGAGGCCGTGGCCTCGTTCTACTTCGCCGACGAGACCATGCCGTGCACCCGCCACCTGGAACGGCCGCGGTCGGCGGCCGCGGCCAGGGCGCGGCTCTGCGTGACAGCGTCGGTGAGGCCGCTGGCGCCCCATCAGGTCGTGGCCTCGCTGTTTGCGGTGACCGGCCGGGACCAGACCGCCCGGCTCGGCCGCGGAGCTCGCGACGCGGTCGAGCAGGAGGATGAGCTCACCCGGGTGCTGGCTCACCAGGACCGCGTGACCTCCGTGCTGGCGTCGGACATCCAGGGGATCCTCGATCTCGCGGCGGAGCCGGAGGCCGCCGAGGGTGAGGACGGCCGCGCCGCCGGGTTCCCCCCGGACCCGGCCTCCATGGGCTCGGAGCTCGCGGCGCTGCTGCAGGACGCCCCGGTGCTGGCCGCTTGCAGCGCCTGCGGGTGCTCTCCCGGAAGCCCGAGCGCTTCGAGGAGCAGCGGTTCCTCCAGAGGATGCCGAAGGCTCCGGCTGGCGCCTGGGGACCCGACCAGGTCAAGGCGTGGGCCGACGCCCTGTGGGCGCTGGTCTTCTCCGTGGAGTTCCTGACCAACCACTGAACGTCGGAGGCGCTCCCGGGATCCTCCACCTGATCCGCCCAGCCCGGTCTGTGATCTGGCGGAGGAGGTCGACCTCGGCTTCACCGCCCCGGCGCGCCGGGACGGCGCGGTCCTGGCCGTCAATCTCCCTCGCAGAGGTGCCGATCATGGAGATGAGCCCTGTCGCTCTCGTCTCGTCCTGCCTTCGCGTGGACCGGGATGTGTCGTCCGCCTCCAGGACCCGGGAGATGCTGCATGCCGTATTCGCCCAGTCGAGCGAGCAACCTCGCGATCGGGGTCACCCTCGGCACTCTCTCCCTGCTGCTGGCCGCTTGCAGCGTGCCTGGCCCCGGGGACGGCGGCTCCGGGACCATCAACACGAAAGTGGTGGCGCAGGGCCCGGCATCCGGGCTGACGGGACTGGATGTCTCGATCGTGGTGGAGCGAGCCGCACGCGCGGTTTCCGATTCGCCCATCACCATTGCCGTGGTGGATCGCGAAGGGAACATCCTGGGAGTCTTCTCCCGTCCGGCCCCCACGGCGGCCAGCGCCGCCACCGAAGAGGTGGCCGTGGGCCTGGCCCGCACCGGAGCGTTCTTCTCCAACGACAGTGCGCCGCTCTCTTCCGAGTTGATCCGTTTCCTGAGTCGGGAGCACTTTCCCGAGAACGTCTTGAATACGCCTTCCGCGGACCTGTTCGGCATCGAGCACACGAACCGCGGGTGTCCGCTCACCGGGGGGCCACTCACCGTCCCCTACGTGGACGCGGCCCACTTCGTTCCGCCGGCAACGAACATCGCGGGGACCGATCCCGGCCCCGGCATCATCTGTCGCCCCGGGGGCTTCCCTCTGTACAAGAACAACCGACTGGTGGGCGGCGTGGGAGTGTCCGGCTCCGCCGACCCGGTGAACGAGTTCGCGGGCCTCACGGCCACGACCGGCTACCAGCTCGAGGCGGCCGATCCGGGCAAGATCTTCCTGGGGGGCATCATCCTTCCTTACCTTGCGGCTGGCGGCAGGGGCGAACGACCCACCGGCACGGTGCCCGGCGACTTCCCGGGGAGCGGGGCGTTCCGGGGGGGGATCCCCGGCATCCCGGTGGCCGGGGTCCGCGACAGTCCCGTGGTTGCCGCGCCTTTCGCCCCGGAAGGCTACCTGATCGGCCCCGCGGATGGCGCCCTGATCTCTGCTGTCGAAGTGGACGGCATCGTCCAGGCCGCCGTCCGCCAGGCCAATCTGACCCGTGCGGCAATCCGCTTGCCCGCGGGCAGCAAGGCCAGCATGGTGATTGCCGTCGCCGAGGCCGTGGGCAACGCCACCGTCTCCCGAGGGGCCTTGCTGGCGCTGTTCAGGATGCCCGACGCCACGGTGTTCTCGATCGACGTGGCGGCCGCGAAGGCTCGCAACGTCATCTATTTCTCCGACACCGCCCACTTCCCCGGAGACCTTCCCGGCGTACCCCCGGGAACGGCGGTGACCAACCGGACGATCGGGTTCGGTGCCCAGAGCATGTACCCGTCCGGCATCGACGGCTCCGGTCCGGGGCCGTTCCGTGCCCTGTTCCTCCACGATCTGGCGTACCCGTGTACGCAGGGGCAGGACCCGGGCAACGACTTCGGCCCGCCCGCCGCCATCCCACCCATGAATCCCATCACCAGCATCACGAACAGGAACGGCATCGTGTTCTTCCCGGGCAGCACGCCGCTCTACAGAAATGGCGCGATGGTCGCCGGCCTCGGAGTCTCCGGTGACGGAGTCGCACAGGACGACGTCGTGACGAACGCGGCCGCCCACGGATATCTTCCGCCGCCCGCAATCCGCGCCGACCAGCTCATCCTCGACGACGTCCGCCTCCCCTACTTCAAGTTCAGCCGGAGCCCCGAGCAGTAGAGGGCGTGCCGGACGTCGAGCCCGGGAATCAGAACCTGAGGGCCTGGACCGCGTGCGCACACATCAAGACCACCAGCAACATGGAGAGCGGAACGTGCACGAACAGCCATCCATGCAACCAGAGATGGAGCCGCCTCTGCCTCTCCAGCTGAGAGCGCTCATGGCAGATGCTGGCCAGATCGTCCAGAGTCGGATGCAGACTCGACAGGACGTGCCGCCGAACGTGCTCGAAGTGGGTGGCTCGCGCGCGGGCGTCTGTCAGACCGCTGGGCAGGTCAGCAAGATAGGGTTTCAGGTGGTTCACGTAGAAATCCACGAGCGGCAAGGACCCCGGCTTCAAATCGGCAAGCGATGTCGACGCCGGCATCCCGCCGCCGCGGAGCTCCGCCACGACCGTGGAGGGGAGGCTGTCGGGAAAAGCTCCCACGGCCGCCTCGACAGAGAGGCGCGCCTCCTCCCGGAGCTTCAGGAGTACCTGGTCGATCTGCTCATACACGGTCTCCGTGGGGCACTGGACCATCATCCGTTCCGGGAGGAACCGCTGAAGCACCAGACCGAAGATCCCGCTGGCCGAGACCACAGCCAGGAGCAGCACGAGAAGAGTCGCCATGGTGCCGCTGACGCGAAGACCGGAATGGAAGAGGACGACGGGCAGCGCAAGCATCGAGATCCAGATGTGTGCCTTCAGCCAGTGCTGTCCGGTTCCGACCAGCCACCCAGGGAATCTGCGCCGCGCCGACAGAGAAGCAGCGAAGAGGATGAGGCCGGACGCGGTGACCCCATAGCAGAGGCCCTCGAAGGTACCACCGGAGGGTCCGCTGGGCTCCCCCGCGGCGTATCGCGAGTAATGGGCCGTGGACGCCGCGGCGATGAGGGCGCAACCGGCGGCCCACTTGATGTGGGACCTGTCCAGGATCATAGGCTCGAGACCACTCCAGTCACATGATCGGGCTGTACTAGCCCTTCACTTTCTGCGCGGCCATCCCGGTCACCTTCTCCAGCAGCTGCTCCCCTGTCATCCGGAAGGCCGCGTCGTGCGGGCAGACATAGACGCAACGTGGCACCGGTCTGTCGATACGGCCAGCGGCATCGCACAGGTCGCATGTCGCCGCCTTCGGCTGGGCCACGCGAAGGGTGCGGCCAGGGCGGTCGGGGTCGGGGACGTCCCTCGGCTGCAGCTCGTTGGGGACCATGAAGATGTTGCCATAGGGACAATTGCGGGCACAGAGGCCGCATCCGATGCAGTGGTTCTCGATGACGATCTGCTTGTGCCTTCCCCGGTGAATGGCATCCACGGGACAGCCGATCATGCAATAGGCATCCTTGCAGGACCGGCACGCCGTGGCCACGAGATAGTCACCGAAACGAAGACCCTCTCTCACCAGCCGCGTGAGTGGCACTCCGTGCGTTTCGGAGCCGTGCTGGTCGACACAGGCCCGGGTACAGAGGTCGCATCGCGTGCAGCGCGTCAGATCGAGGACGAGCAGGCTCTGCCCCTGGTAGAGCCCCTGCGCGACATACTCCCGTCGCGCCTCGCCGAGCGAAGCCTCGCTGGCGAACTGCAGATCTCCCCGGAGCCGATCGACCGACAGCTGGATCAGCCGGCGGCGCACAGACCCGAAGGCGCGGAGCATCTCCAGGAAGTCCGCGCGCCCGATACGCGCCATCTCCAGGTGGTCGAGGGCCGAGCATGTGGCGCTCCGCCGGCCGGTGGGAATGGCCGACGACAGATCGGCCGCACCGCTGCCGAGAAGAGCGTTGCTCAGAACCCGGTCGATCTCGTCCACCGACTTCAGGGCCTCCGCGGCAGGAATCGCCATCAGCCCCATCTCGCCGATGACCGTTCCCGGACCGCTGAACAGCACCGTGACCTCTCGCCCGAACTGACTGATCGCGACGCGGACGTGACCGAGGCGGACCAGGCACATGCTGTCGGCCGGGTCGCCCTGCTTGAAGAAGACCTGTCCCGGGCTCACCCGGACGAACGACAGACGAGGCCTCAGGAACTCGACGCAGCGCCCGAACTCGTCGGGAGGCAGCCCCTGAAACACCTCCGCGCTCTGCAACACGGCATCCAGCGCACGCTTGCGGTAGATTCCCTCGAATCTCGCTCGCTGGGCCGGCGAGCGCAGGATGCGATCGAGGACGTTTCGACGGAGCTCCCAGACCTCGCCGTCCTCGACCGCGACCAGATCGCCGCTGCGTGGGTTGCCGCTCACACAGGCCATCTCGCCGACGATGACATCGGCAGGGCCCACCTGGAAACGGCCGAGTGGCTCCGGCGGCTTCTTGAACCAGCGGCGCAGACCTCCCACACCCGAAGCCAGAGCGTCTTCTGGCCAGGCGATCATCCCGAGGCGACCGCTCTTGATCAGGAAGGCCGAGTTGCCGGGCTCGCCCTGGCGGCATAGAATCTCGCCGGCCTTCAAGCGCCGCCTGACGACCAGGCCTTCCTGCCAGAGAAGGAACTTCGGAGGCACCCCGGCGAGCATGGGGTCGACGATCAGCTCCGCGGCGGTGAGCAGCTCGACCGTCCGCGCTCCGGTGGCAGGTTTGACCGTGGCGACCGGTTTGAAGGTGATCGCGGTCGTCGGACAGGAGACCATGCACTCGCCGCATTGCACACAGCCGGACTCCGCCATCGGGACGTCGAGGTCGAAGCCGATTCTGGTCGTCGGCCCTTTCCCGCTCCGGCCGATGATGTGATAGGCCTTGATCTCGTCGCAGGCTCGCGCACACCGGTCGCAGAGGATGCAGGCGCTGTGATCTACCAGGAACACGGGGGAAGAGGCGTCGAGATTCGACCGGGGCCGTGCCGGTGGAGGCACCTCCATCACGTCGAAATCGAAGCGCGAACCGTCCAGCAGGCATCGGTCAGCAACCTGCTTCAGCTCGTTGAACGGCGCGAGTTCCGCCGCAGGGGCCGGAGCTGGCGCTGGCTTCAAGTGCTCGTGCGCGAGCATCTCGATCAGCACGCGGACCGCCTTGCGCACGGGGTCACCTTCGGGCCCGGGAGCCTTGCTCGTGAAGATCCTCATCCCGTCCTTCACCTGACGCTGGCAAGCGGGCGTGAGCCTCCGTTCCGGCACCCACCGGCCACCTGCCGGACCGTAGACGTGCACGACGCACAGCCGGCAGACCGCCACCGGCTTCATGTGCGGCTGGTGGCAGAGCACCGGGATCGGGAACTCCCGCCACCCCGGAGCGCCGGGGGCTTGTGCAGCCGAAGGGCCCGGAGGCTCCGCAGTGGGCCGCCCCTTCTCGGAAGCGCAGTCACGCCTGTACTCTTCATAGGCCCGGACCGCGGCATCGAAGACCGTGGTATGCCTGGGCGTCGTGCGCCCCTCGAGATCCAGGATGACGTTGCCCTCTGCCCCCCTCAGCGGCTCGGCCTGTTTCACGGTCACCTTCCGTCCGTCGATCTCGACGGTGACCTCCTTCTCGTAGTCGGCCTCGGTGGGCGCATCGAGTCGGACGAGCTGTCCATCGGGATCATCGAACGTCGCCATCACCGACCCTCGTCGCGCCCGGGTGCGGGGGCGCCGTCAGATGGGCTCGCGGGCGCAGTGTAGCGTGACAGATCGTGAGCGAAGTACTGGATCACCGACCGCAAGGGAACGGTCACCGATCGGCCCAGGCCGCAGATGGACGTCATCGCCATCGTGTCGTCCAGATCTTTCACCAGCGGCAGGAGCTCGTCCCGCCATCTCGCCACGTCGACCTGCCCCTTGAGGAGGCTATCGCCCAGGGCAGCCATCTTCCTCGAGCCGAGGCGGCACGGGACGCACTTGCCGCACGATTCGTTGCGGTAGAACTCCATCGCATTGACGGCCTGGTCCGCCATGTCTCGCCCTTCCGCGTAGACGCACAGCCCCGCTCCCAGCGCTCCCGAGGGACTGAGCGCGCGCCAGACGGCGAGTTCCAGCTCCAGGTCGAGGATGTCCAGCTCGGTGGCCGCCGGGTCGAGACCGCGCCGCCTGGCGAGGCTCAGCCACAACGCCTTGGTGACATGATCCGGAGGCAGCCCCGAAGTCGCCGTCAAGACCGCCGGCACGAAGCCTCCTGAAGGGCCTGATGGGGCGATCGCCTTCAGCCTCTTGCCACCCTTGATACCTCGGCCGTACGACTCGCCGTGGACCAGTTCGCGCAGGGGCAGGCCCATCGGCACCTCGTAGGCCCCCGGTCTCACCACGTCACCGCAGATGGAGAAGAAGCGCCGCCCGCGCCAGGGGTGCAGCCCCAGATCGGCATAGCTCTGGCCGCCATGCTGCCAGATATACGGTGCCCAGCCGAAGGTCTCCACGTTGCCGACCAGGGTGGGCTGGTCGTCCAGCCCGTTCGTCGTGAGCATGGGGGGCATGTTCCGCGGCTCTCCGCGACGGTCGCACATCGCCTCGATCAGAGCGCTCTCCTCGCCGCAGATGTAGCCCCCGGGGCTCACGAACACGGACAGGGGAAACGGGCGCCCCAGGGCCGGCGCCACCAGACCACAGACGCCGAGGGACTCGGCGCGCCGGATCTCCTCCTCGCACGAGCCTATCTGCTCCGGATACTCATGGCGAATGTAGATGAACCCCTGAGTGGCCTCCGTGACCAGGCCGGCCAGGATCACGCCCTCGATGATGAGGTGCGGCGATCGGAGCAGTAGCTCCCGGTCCTTGAAGGTGGCCGGCTCGCTCTCATCTCCGTTGACGATGATGAAGCCTCGATCGTCCATCCTTCGCAGGCGCGCGGTGCGGATGGCGTCCCGCACGTCTCGCCACTTGGTCGAGGCCGGGCGGCCAGCACCTCCGAGGCCCCGGAGATCGGCCCCACGCGTCGCGTCGTCCATTCCACGGTCCAGCTCCTGGAGCAAGGCATCGCTCCAGTTGCCGAGCTCGGGCGTCTGGGCCCACCCGTCCGCTGTCTGCCATGCGCGGATTGCCGTGAGAACCGTCTCGCTCAGGGTCTTGTCGGAGGGGGCCCGTCTCCGCGCGGAGAGTCGAAACTGCTCGACGCTTTCCCGGGTCCAGTTGAATCTCGTCAGGAGCAGATCGGTCGCCCTGGCCAGCGAGGCGTCGCGCGCGGCCACCGCCTTCAAGACGGCAGAGTAGGTGGACGGCCGTCCGCGGTAGAGGTCGATCGTCCAGTCCGCGGCGTGGCAGGGAAGATCCGCATCGAGATCGGACGCAGGGTGACGGCCCTCGAGGCACTGTCTTGCGATCCTCTCCAGCTCATCGGAGGAACGGCCCAGGTAGTACAGCTCGACGTGGGAATGGTGGGCGTGGCCGGCCGTGATCTCGTGGCGGGCCAGGGCAACGGACGCCGCAGGCGCACGGTCGCAGCGTCCCAGGCACGACGTGCCTTCGACCCTGATCTCCTCGCCGGCCATCTTGCCCAGTTCCTGCAGCATCTGGCCGGAGCCCGCGAGATGACACGCCATGTCGCGACACACGCGCAGAGTGACACGCGGCGGCTTGGACAACCGGAAGTGGGGAAAGAAGCTGCCGACCTCATGGAGCCTGTGAAGGGGAATTCCCATCGCCTTCGAGAGTCGCTTCAGCTCCTGGGGCTCCAGATAGCCGTGCTTGTCCTGGATGCGCCGGAGAGCGGGCAGTATCCGGGTCTCGTAGACGGGGTAGTCGACCTGGGACATGCGTGACACTCACCTCACACTTTGGTTGAACCTCAAGAACAGCTGATCGAGCCTGGGAGCGTCGTAGTCCGAGACAGTCTCCAGCTGCCGGAACATCTCCCTCAGAATGGCCTTCAGAAGGGGCCGGGGATCCGGTTCCGCGGCTTTCTCCGCCGACGTCGCAAGCGCCCGGACCAGCACGTCGAGGGCCCAGGCCGCCTGCAGGGCGGAGCCGTGTCCCTGATGCGTGACCGACTCCCCGTCACCGGAGATCCCCACGAGCAACCGGTGAATCAGAGCGTCGTCGTAGGTCGCGCTCTTCACGCTGCCCACCATGGCGTCGACCCGACGTGCCGCTCGAGCGGCGGTGGCTGCCACACCGGCCCTGTCGGGGTTCACGCGGCTCATCTTCATGCCCAGGGTGTCCATGTCGCTCTTGAGCGCCATGGCCGCCTCGGGGGCGACGAGAAGAAAGAGCCTGTGGAGGACGGGATAGCCCGAGAGGTTGTACGAGACGGAACCAGGGGCTCTCCCCGTGGGTGCCCTCCCCTGGCGCCACGATCCGGCAGCCCGCTTCAGCGGGTGGTGGCAGTCCGTGCAGTTCAGCTCCGCATACTCTGGCCAGGTCCCTTTCCGGGCGCGCCCGGCAAGCCGTGACAGGCGTTCCCTGAGCTGCACCGCCTGGCCGGTGGCCCAGAAGGCGACCTCGCCGCGGGGAGTTCTGTCACCGGCCCAGTGAGGGGGCATGTTCGCCGTGAAGGCCGTCAGCTCGAACTCCAGGTCGGGATGCCCCGCCGCGATGAGCTCGTGGTCGACGGACCGCTCTGCCGTCCCCACGTGGCAGCTCATGCACTTCTCGGCGCGTTTCGCCGGGTCCTTGGCGTCATGCATCCCCAGTTCCAGGTTCCTCGGGTGCGACCCGGCGGGCCCCTGCCGAGCGGGGGGCTTCGCATGAGGTTCGATCCATCCGCTGGATGGGCCGTGACAGGCCTCACAGCTCACTCCATCACCGACGACCGCCGAGCGGCCCCGCAGACCCAAAGGAGCGTCGAGGTCATGGCACGCGAGACAGCGAGGCGACCGGTCAGCACCGGTGGGCAGCCTCAGGGCTCTGGTGATCTGCTCGGAGAGGCGTGTTCTCAAGCTCGCATGGGCCCGCGAGTGCCTGCTCTTCTCGACACCCACTCCCATCCAGATCCAGTATTCGTTCTGACGCACGCGAGCCTCAAAACGGGGAGATGGGCTTCCGTGACAGGTCCGTCCGCTGCATCTTCCCGGACCGACGTAGATCGGAGGCTCGGCAGCCAGCGTCATGCCCGCACCCAGCAGCGCGGAGAAAGCGACCGCCGTGATGCCACCCCATGGGCGAAGGCTCGGGACCTCCCTGCCCGTGACCGTCTCCATGCCGACCTTCACTTGAGGCACGCGTCGAGCTGAGCCATCAGATCTCTGAACTTCGATGCGTCGTAATCCGATACGCTCTCGAGCTGGCGGAACATCCGGTCGAGAATCGCTTTCGATTCCCTGCCCCTGTCCTTCGAGATTCTCCGACTCTTCACTCCGACGCTGACGAGCAGGTCCAGTGCCCACGCCGCCTGGATGGCGGCCCGGTGCCCCATGAGCGCGATCGAACCACCGTCTGCCGCGATGGCCAGGAGCACCCTGTTCGCCACGTTGTCATCGTACGTCGCGCCACTCACCTTCGCGATCAGCCCATCCGCCAGCCCGGCCGCCCGCTCGGCGAGCTCCGCCGCCTCTTCCTTGCTGGCACCGACCGCACTCATGGTCCTTTCGAGGCTCGACACCGCCGCCACCAGCGTCTTGGCTCCATCCGGCGCGATGACCGCCAGCAGCTTGCGGTACACCGCGAAGGGGGACAGGTTCAACGGAGCGGAGCCCGGGTTCCGACCCGCGTAGCCTTCCTTCTGGCGCCACGAGTCGGTGGGGAGACTCGAGTAGAACGCGGTCGTGAGCGAGTGGTGGCAGGCCGCGCAGTCGAGCTCGGCGTACTCCGGCCACGGTTTGGTCCTGGCGCGGAAGGCGATCCGCCTGAGGTTTTCCCTGAGCTGTACCGCCTGCCCGATGGCCCAGATCCTGATCTCCTGGAAGCGGTCGAAGGGGCCCCACCAACGGGGCAGCCTGCTCCTGCCTTGCCTGAGCCCGTCACCCGCTTGCTGGGGCGCGGCGGACTTCCAGTGCGGAGGCATGTTGCGGGCAAACAGCTCGAACTCGAACGTGAGGTCGGGGTGACCGGCCGCGATGAGCGTGTGGTCGACAATGCGCTCCGGGATGACCTCGTGGTCGAAGCCGCCCCTGGTTCCCAGATGACAGGTCAGGCATCGCTCGACGCATTTCACCGGATTCTGCAGATCGTAGAGCCCGGCCTTCAGGCTCTTCTGATGCTGGTCCTTGGCGCTATGAACCTCGAGCCAGGCCTTCGCCGGGCCGTGACACGCTTCGCAGCTCACTCCCCGTACGGGTGCAAACTCCTTGTCCTGCCTCTCCTTGGGAGGACTCAGATCGTGGCATGCCAGACATCGCTTCTCCCGGGAGGCCGGCAGCCACCCGGGTCCGAGCCTCCTCACGATCTGTTCAGCCAGCGGCAGCTCCAGCACCGCCCAGGCTTGCGCATGCTTGTCCTTCTGGGCCCAGATCTGGAACTCGTCATGCGCGATCCGCCCCCCGGAGTCTGGAATCGCGCTGCCATGGCAGCCGGCACCAGTGCACCTGCTGGTTCCGATGTAGATCCCGGTTTCTGGTTGGGCTACCGCGTTCGATGCCGTGAGGAGGAGGATCGAAAGACCGAGCGCGAGGAGGTTCCGCGTCGATTTCGAGCGCCCGGGCGCCGGACCCTGGCGTTCCCGAGCCGCTGGCAGATCCGCCGGCAAGGCAGACAGCGGGCCCCTGACCTGGCACCCGTTGGCGGTGCCGACCGAGCCTTCGACCCCGTGAGATTCCGGCCGGCTCAACATCGATGGCGACTCCTTACGGTCGTTACGCAGCCCGGGGTCACGGTCCGGATCGTTCCGGTGGCTTGTCGGGTGCCGGCCGCGCTCCCGGGCTGGGTTGCCTGCCGGTACGGTCATGATAGACGTGGCACTCCACGCAACGAGTTCCTGCGGTACCCTTCTCCACGTGGCACTTGAAGCAGATCTGGATGGAGGGCAGGTTCACGTCCGCCGTGCTCGATGACGTCGAGGCCATCCCGTGACACGAAGCACATTCCAATCGGCGGGTCGCCAGGTGGGCGGCGTGGCTGAACCGGGCCTGGCGGAACCATCGAGTCGGCATTCCGACGGGCGCCAGCCGGACGCGCATGGCAAACGGCCCGGGTCCACCGGCGTCCGGGGCCGAGAGGCTGACATGGTGGCACACGGCACAGCGCTGGGACAGGAGGAGGCCCCTCTCGGCCTTCTCCACCTGAGATCTCACCCACTCATCGGGGGAGCGACGCGACCGGACGGGCCGCCAGGGTCTCGCCCCGGGTTCCTCGACGGCATCGCCCCCACCGAGCACCCCGGGGTGCCTGCCGACATACTCGTTGAAACGCGCCACCAGGAACCCGTGGATGATCATCGGGTCGGCGTGTGGCGCGACCTCGGCGCGACCGGGGTTCCCGGAGCTCACGAACCGGTCGTCGAACTCGAGAGGATGGCAAGCAGCACAGTGGCGTGAATATGTCACCGGCTCCATCCGGCGCCCGGTCCGGTCGGGAGTGTGGCAGTCCGTGCAGGTCAGGCTGTCACGCGCGTTGGCACCACCGAAGCCACGGATCTCGAGGAAGCCGGCCAGGTTCCTGAGCCCTTTCGTCAAGTGGAAGCGGTGCCCGAACGAGATCCGGGACGTGTCCGGTGACCGACTCCTGAGCACGGCAAACTCCGGATGGCCTCGGTCACGGAAGCTCTCGACGACCCTCTCGCACCCGGCCCTCCCCGTCTTCGTCTTCAGGTCGGCATGACACTGAGTGCACGACCGGTCCTCCACCCGAACGAGGGAGGCCCGCGATTCGTGCTCGACATGACAGCTCGCGCACGAGGGGGCGAACGTCTGATTGTCGTGGTGGATCCACCGATCGCCGTGGTGATCCCTGTCGACATGACAACCGATGCAGTTCCGGTCGAGTGCGCCGGTGAGACGCGGGCCGCGGTCTTTCGGCAACAGCCGGAGCTTCGCGGTTGCCAGAGTGTCGCCCACCCGGGTCGGCAGTGAGTGACAGTCCCCACAGGCCGTGGTGACGCGGCGGTGGCTGTCGAAGAGCGAGCCGGGCGAGTAGATGTCGAACCGGTTGGTGATCGCCAGCACGACCGCCCACGTCAGGCCGCCCAGACACACTCCCCAGCAGAGAAGCCGCAGGCGACGCCCCAGCGGGCTCTCGTCGCGGACATACCGGAGGTCGATCCTCTCCGCCAGCGCCTTCGCGGTACGCTCTCGAGCCACACCGTCACCTCTCCGGTGAACCGGCCTCCGGGACTCCAGCGCCCGACTCGATCGAGCGCAATCCGGCGCCACGACCGATCGTGCCGAGAAGCCCGGACACAAACCGCCTTCGGAGCGGGAGGCGAGGGTGTTACGTTCCCGCGGAAAGGCGCCCGGGGGCCTGCGTGGAGGGCGCGGCGGGAGCCGGGTCGGGGCCCGGCAAGTCGCGACTCCCGCCATGTGCCGGCGTCATGCCGCTGCCGATCGTGGTGCCCGTCTCGGCAGCCGCGAACCTGTCCCTCCTCCGATTCCGGGGCGATCCCCCCCCCCTGGTCCCACTCTAACTCGGTGGCTCCGGCCACGCAACGGTGACTCCGCAAGGGAGCACCACCCCGCCGCGCCCCTCACTCCGGCCGCAGCCGCAGGATCGTCTTGCCCGGCCCGGCAGGATGCTGGGGCCCGGCCACGCGACCCGAGACACCGCGGTTGGGCTGCGGCGGCTCGGTGGGGGAGTTGCTCACCCGGAACACGGTGTCGCCCCGGAGGTAGAGTCTCTCCATCTCCGCCTTGTTGAAAGGCCGCGCTCCCACCCGTCCGAAGACGGCGATCTGGTTGCCGCTCTCATCCACGGCGCGGTCCCGGTCCAGCCCCTTGGACAGTGCGATGGCCGGACCTCTCGTCTTGTAGCGTGCGATCCACCTGGGGCTCGGACGGGGAGAGAAGCCGAGGTGCCCGGCCGTTCGTTCCGGATCGGTGAGCTGGACCACATGCAGCCCGGTCTGGGCGTCGGCCACGTAGGCGAACAGACTGATGTTGGTGGACCCCACCCTCACGGCACGGGCGTCGACGATCCTGCCCTCGGCCGTGTAGACCTGGGAGAGCTTGGGCTCCTCCGGCTTCTCGATGTCCAGGATGATGAGGCCTTCTCGTCCGGCGGCCACATAGGCGTAGGTCCGGGCCAGGTAGATGTCGTGAGGGCCGTGGGCCAGAGGGATGGACCCTCCCGCCACTGCCCTGGGATGATCCGGAAACGTGACGTCCAGGACCTTGACACCCTGTTCGTCGCAGACGTAGGCGTAGCGGAACTGGATCGCCACCGTCCGCGGCCCGCACAGGATGGGCCGGCCGACCTGAGCCACCACCCGGGGATGCAACGGGTCGTCCAGGGACACGATCACCAGACCCTTGGGGGTGCTGATGTAGGCGTGGATTCCGGCGATCGTGATGCCGCGTGCCCCATCCAGGGCGCCGGCCGGATTGAAGGTGACGGCACGCCCGAGGAAGTTGTTCATCGGGTTGCCGTCCAGCAACGTGGCCACCCCTATCACCACGAGCCCCTCGTACCTGTCGGTCACATAGGCGTAGCCGTAGACGGGGTGGACCGGCTGCTCCTGGTTCTCCGGTCGGTGCGGTCGGGTCGGATCCACGGCCAGGGTGGACGGCAGTGCCACCGCGGTTGCGTACCGGGTGCGGACATGGGTTCGCTGGCCCCACGGCGACACCGGAGCGCTCACGAGGCGCTCGGAGAACCCTTTGTGATCGACCTGGGCCACGTCGAATACCTCGAAGCCTCTCTCCCCGTTGGCGGTATACAGGTACTCACCGCGGAGCTGCAGCGAGCGCACATCCGCCCCGCCGTGCCAGTAGGCTTCCGTGAGCTCCCCACGCGCCCGGACGTGCCTGGCATGAGGGTCGGGGAAGGCCAGCCAGTGGAGGTGGCTGCCGATGACCGCCTGCGGCTCGTCGCGTTCGGTGGCCACGACGGCTTCGAAACCGTGGGTTCCCTCGCCGACGTAGATGTACCGTCCAAGGAAGTTCACGAAGTTGGTGCCCTGCAGCAGCAACTGGGCCATGATCGCGTTGTTGTCGTTGTCCATCGAGACGTGGCAGTCGGTGCAACCCTTGGTCTCCGTGGCGCGCACCGTGTGAGGAACGTGCGTGTTGAACGCCTGACCGGAGAACCCTTCGGCCGAGACGGTCTGCTGCTGGGAGTAGATCCACTCACGGTTCTGATTCTGGCTCGAGACCACCACCGCCGACGACGAGCGCACCGGAGCGATCCGGTTGCCGGTCACGGTGCCGTCGATACCCAGCTGGTAGATGTCGTCGCGGACCACCTGGTAGTTGTACGAGGTCCAGTTCCTCGACTGGACGCCCTCGTTGTGAAGGCTGGGCTTCCTTCGGTTGGCCTTCATCGGCAGGTGGCAACCGAAGCACGACGTCATCCACGAGGAGTGGCAGGCGAAACAGGTCATTCTCGAGTTGGCATGCGCGAGCTTCGCCTCGGGCGTGGCAGCGTCCCCCCAGGTGTGTCCGTCCTTCTGGAGGGTCTTGGCCAGCCGGGCCTTCTCGTTGTAGAACCTGGACCTCGGATCGACGGTGTCAGCCACCTGAACGACCGTCCATTCCAGGCTCTCGGTGACCTGAGAGCGCTGCTTGAGCTCATCTCCCACCCATTCGAAACGCTTGCTCCCGAAAGGTGTTCTGCTCCCGACGAGGTTCGTCCCCCCCGGAGGTGCCGCCGGACCGCTCGTGAGGAGCGACGTTCTCCGGTCGTGGGTCCCGTGGCAGTCGTGGCAGGCGATCTCCACGGCGTTGCGCGTCTCCCCGTAGAGCTTGCCGTTGCCGTGCACATCGACGGAGAAGTGACAGTCCACACAGTGCATGCCCTTCTCGAGGTGGATGTCCTTGAGGTGAACCGCCTTCTTCCAGAGGTCCCGGGAGATGTCCGCCACCGGCTTGGCCTTCTGATCCAGGAGTGGTTTTCCATCCGCTCCCTTGCAGATGTTCCCCCCGGCGTCCTTCAGGGGCTGCTCGGTGATCCTTCTGCCTTCGGCATCCAGCAACATGCCTTGACGATCCTTCTTGTAGACCGCCCGGTAGACCCAGCCATGGCCGTGGAAGTCGGCGAACTGCGTGTGCTTGAGCTTCGGGTTCAGGTCGGTGAGCCTGTTCAGAAAGTCGGGGTCGGACCAGAACCCTTTCAGCGAGGCCGACTCCGGGTTCGAATCGAGCATCCGGTCGACCTCGTCCGGCGTGGGGTAGTGCTGTTGCCTGGGATACATGAGCTCTCCGTCGGTCTCGTTGTCCCACCAGATGTATCCCAGGTAGCTGTTCACGACGTTGGTGCCGGGGTGCATGTGACAGACGATGCACTGGCTCGAGGGGATGGCGTTGGTGAAGCGGTGCTTGACCGGATGCCCCGACTCGTTCTTGGGAATGGTCGGATCGGCGGTGGCGCTGCGGCCCAGATTTCCGTACCTGGCCAGGTAACCCGAGTGGACCGGATCGCGGTCGTTGGCATAGAGCACGTGACACGCCGAGCACCCGCTGGAGCGGTAGTCTCCAGGGTGATCGTTGGTTCCGAGCATCGAGAGGATGGGGTCCAGGAGCCGGGTCTTCTGGAGGCCGAGGAACACCGGATCGGTGCGGTTGGCCGTACCCAGGCCGCGCGGGGAGAGACCCTTGTCCGGCCTGCCTGGATCCTCGTTCGGGTCGGGCAAGCCCACCTCGAGCTTGCGCTTCCCTCCGCGCTCGAACACGCGCAGGATGTTCCCCGGCTGCGTGATCTCCCACCGTGGAAGGGGATCGAGGAACGGGAGGACGCCCTTGGTCCAGGTCTCTTCCGCCAGCGGCGGCGGGACGGTGGAGAGCCGCCGGGGCTTGCCGTCCGGTGAGTAGCTCTCGCCGAACACGGGGTTCTTGAGCGGGATGCTGCCGTTGTTGTAGAGCGCCGCACCCCAGAGCATCGCCCCGTGGGTCATCATGCTGTGTCCCACGTTGCCGCTCTCGTCGGCGTGGCATCGCGATGTGCCGCAGGTCTGCTGTGCCACCCGAAGATCGCCGGGATTGATGAACCTCACGAACTCCTTGCTCTCCTTCTCGAGCAGAGTGTAGGTTCGCTGGGGGTTCGCCGAGGTCGGCCACGCCTCCGGAAAGCGAGCCGGCACGTGGGCCCGGCGCTTGACCTCGAGGTACGGCCGGGAGTCCGGGCGGCTGCCCGGGACGACCACCTGCGACGCATCGCCCCCGTGGCAGTCGACGCACCCCACCTTCTTCTGGGCATGCATGTCCGAGACTCCGGTGTGGCACCCCACGCACCCCATCGATCCGGGGTCCGACCGCTCGGAGGGATCGGCGACCTCCTGTATCGGCGAGGGTGCAGCCTCGATGGCTCTCGACGACGAACCGGTCGTGAGGCCCGTGGCTGGCCGCCCCGGGAGGTCGGGCACAGGCGCGGGGGAACCGGCGACGATCTTGTCGGCCGGCGGATCTCCGGCCAGGATCGGCTCCCCCAGCAGCGCACAGGCCGCCAGCGCCAGCATGAACAGCGCCTGAAAGCTGCGCGGAGCGGTCAGGCGCCGATCGATCACGGGCCCGGGCATCGTCACTTCCCTTCTGGTCGGCGCCGCAGCGGCGGCACGATCGGCGTCAGAACTGAAGCCGCAGCTCCGTGAACGCCTGATAGAGTGTCCGGTCGGTCTCGTAGATCGCGGTGAAACCCGGGCCGGGAGCGAGTCCGGCCACACCTGCGTTCCAGACGATGTTCTGGTTCAAGGCTGGCCGGTACTGGGCTCCCAGGCTGAAGTCCAGCCCGATTCCACGAGGGATCGGAGTCTGGAACAGAAACAGCTCGAGTGGCTCTGTGTGGTCGAAGCTCAGCCCACTGAGGTTGACCAGCAGCTTGAGCTTCGGTGTGACCTCCGCGTCCACACCGACGTTCCACAGCCTCAACCCCGGATTGACGAAGTTCGACTGGCCTTCCAGCTTGCTGGATCGAAGATCCGGGATGAGGCTGTCGCGCTGCTTGAGGTTCACACCCTGAAGCCGTGGCGACTGTCGGCCCCAGAACGAGAACTCCCCTCCCGCGAAATTCGAGCTGTCGATGATCGCGTCGAACCCGCGCGCGGTCTTGTCGTTCGGACTGGCGTCTCCGGAGGCGAAGAAGAGCGAGGCCTTGTACCGCAACCAGTCGTGATCGACGGAGGCCTCGAGAGAGGCCTGCTGGGCGTTGATGTTCACGGCTCGCGCGGCGACGGGGTTGTGGGAGTCACGGCCGAAGACCTGGTAGAACGAGTGCGAGACGTTGACCGGGCCGATGTGTCCATCGCCCAGCCAGCCGAGGTAGTCGGCCTCGACCCGGTGGACCTTGAAGAGCCCCACCGGATCGGGTCGGACCAGCACTCCATTCTCGTCGTACTTGAACGACGGTCGGTCGATGTTGCGGTGGAAGGAGATCTCTGCCGTGTACCCGGGCAGGTCGAAGGCATCCTGGCGGAAGCAGTTGGCGATGAACACGCACTGCGAACGGTCATGGGCGCCGCTCCGCAGAAGCTCGCTGTTCGTCTCGTGCTCCACCATGTCGAAGAGGACGAGGTTGAACTGGCTCCGATTGGATCCGAGGTTGCCGAAGATCCGCAGTCCGAAGTTGTCATCCTTGAAGATGAAGCCGCGGAAGTCGGACAGGAACGGCTGTCGCCCGAGACGGAGCGAGACGAAGTCGAAGTACGGGGAGAGGACACCCAGTCGAATCTCGGCGAACAGCTCCTGGATCCCCACGGCGTGACGACTGCGCTCGACGCCCTGTCGCACATCCGGAACGGTATTCCCGACCTCCTCCAGGCCCAGAGTGTTGTCCACGTTGAAGACCGGAGTGAACCGGACCTGCCAGAGCGGCGGCTCGAACGCGGTGTCCCCGTTGAAGACATTGATGGAGAGCCCGAACTGCTGAACGAAGGCGCGCTGCCCGGGCCTTCCGAACACACCGAATTCACCGGGCCGCCTGGCGGGGATGTTGGAGGGGGTCGGCAGGTTCCTCCCCTCGATCATCGTCTCGCTGGTGCCGGTCACCACCAGGAAGGTGCGATTCCCGATGAGGGGGTAGTCACCCTTGAGGACGTTCTGGTTGTAGGGGTCGAACCAGCGGCCCCTCGTGTGCACCGTGTAGTCCGGAAAGCCGGTTCGCCATCGATCGGGGCTCTCCTTGGCCCTCTTGACCTCCAGGTAGCTGTAGCGCTGGCGCGGTCCGGTCCAGCCGAGGGTCGGCTCTGAGCGGCGGTAGAGCCCGGCCACTCTGCGCTCGTCCGTGGACGGCGACGGGTCCGAAGGGCCAGCCGGAGAGGTCGTGGGAAGGCAGGGGCTCGCCGATGAACGGGGGGCTGGTGCGGTCGTTGCGGGGCTGGCCCGCACGGCTCCGCTCGCCGTTCCGCTTGCCGGGGGGCGAAGCGGGTGGGCTGCAGGCGTGCTGCTCGCGACGGCCAACGAGCCGCCTGCGGGACTCGCGAGCGCGGGCAACCTGGGTCCAGAGGGCGGCCGAGCCGCGTCGTCATCGGGTCTTCGTCTGCGCAAGGTGTCATAGCCGCCGGAGGACTCCGCCAGCGTCAGTGTGTCGCGGGTAGACGGTGTCGGCTTCGCGGTGGGCGGCGCGGAAGGCCCTTCCCCGGGGATGATGCCCGGACGGGTGACTTCGTCGTCGGCTCTGCGGATGATCGCCCCGAGGAGCGGCTCGGCCCGGCAGGATGTCTCGGTGCGGGGAGAGGCGCTCGGGATCAGCATGCCAACGTTCCTGGCGTCTCGACCGGCCGGCCGACCCGGGGCCACGGGGGCGACAGTGGCACGTTCGTGTCGCGGCTCACGCGCCTTGTGGTCGCCACGCGAATCCTGCCGTACGCACTGGACGCCGTCGGCCCGGTCCCGGCACAGGGTACCGGCGGTGGACGCTCGTTTGCGCGATGACGAACTTCCGGGTGGGTGCCTGCTCGTCCCGGAGCGGCCTCTGGTTTCGGTGCACCCCACCAGGCCGGAGACCATCAGGGACATCGCGACGAGGCATGCGCTGAAGCGCCTGCGGACCAACGCTCGCGCCAAACCTGATCCACCCTTGATCGCACGGAGGAACCATTCTCCGCAGACTCGCTCGGGTCCCCTATGGTCATCGACAGTTCGAAGGAGAAACTCCAGCATGACGAGCACGACGGCGAGGGATCTTCGACCGTTCCAGGCGACCTGAGGTCGGCGACGTCCTGCGCGCCGGAAGACGGACGGCTCGCGGCGAACACCTCCGTCCACAGTCGGACGAGCTCCTGCTGCCCCGCGGGATCGGCGAATGCGGCGATCCCGGCGAGGAAGGTCTGGCGCCCCTGGCTCCTTGTCGGCCCGAGGCGTCTGTGGTACGATGGCTTCCATGAAGCGGACGACGAGGCTGTCCGTGGCCATGGCGGCCGCCCTCGTTCTGCTCTGCGTCACCTTCGGCGTGGCGGAGCTGGCCGAGACCTGCGGTCCGGCCGACAGCTTCTGCCACGACTCCGGGTCACCCGGCGGGGATCGGCCCGACCGATCGGCCCGGGACCCGGGGACCCACCACGGCGCCCACTGCCTGTGCGTCTGCCATCTCGTGCTGGCACCCATCGTGGCCGATCGGCCGCTCGAGGCGTTCCCGATCAGCTACCTGGAGGTCGACCTCGAGCTTGCCGTGCTGTCCCGGCCTCCGCCTCGGCTCTTCCGCCCGCCCATCCCCGTCCCGGCCTGACCGTCTTCGATCCTTCCTGGCCCGGCTCCGGCTCCTCCCTGACGACCTGTCGAGCGATCGGGCCGACCGCGGTCCATTCGTGGTGCACGGACCCATGGCCGCTCGCCGCGGCGGGTCTGGCCCCGGGATTCCGAAAGGACGTCTCCATGGTGCACATTCGATGGTGGTGCGCGCTGGCGATGGTGCTGTCCGGGCCGGAGCTGTGGGCGGGCCAGCCCGCCCAGCTCGAGCTGATCCGACCGGAGCCGCACCAGGCCAGAGCCGGGGCCGGCGGACTCGCGGCGACCCCGGGGACGGCCGGTCCGCTCGATCTGAAGCGCGCGCTGGCGACGGCCCTGGAGCACAACCCGGAGGTCGCGGCGGAGCGGCACGCCGTGGAGCAGGCCCGCTGCAGAGCCAGGGAGGAGCGGCTGTTCCCGGACCCGACCTTCTCCATCGAGGCGGAGGAGTACCGCCGGTTCTTCCATCCAGGGGAGGGCCTGGTGACGTCCATGGTCCGCCAGACCGTTCCGACCGGGGGAAAGAGAGGGTTCTCCATCGGCATCGCCGACGGCGAGCTGGCCCTCGCCCGCAGCGCGTCCCGGCGGCGGGTGTGGTCCGTGATGGCCCGGACCAAGGAGGCGTTCTTCGAGGCGCTCGGAGCCCTGGAGCGGCTGGTCGTGACGCGGAAGCTCGTGGCGCTGGCCAGCGAGTTCCACGACGTGGTGTCGCAGCGCGTCCGGGGCGGGGTCGTGGCTCCGCTCGAGGGGACCCGCGCCCAGGTGCTGCTGGCCCAGGCCAGGGTCGAGGAGGCCCGGGCGATCCACACCGTCGAGGCGAGTCAGCAGACCCTGGCGTCGCTGATGGGGATCCAGGGGACCCTGCCCACCACGCCGGTGGGAGCGCTGGAGGTGAGGCCTCCGCTGCCCGCGCTGCAGGAGCTGAGGACTCTCGGTCTCGCCGTCTCGCCGGAGATCGAGACGGCCAGGCTCAAGCAGGTGGTAGCCAGCAAGGAGCTCGGTCGGGCCCGGGCCACCAGGATCCCGGACCTGGAGCTCGGGGTCGGCGTGGCCCACGACGACCGGGACCCGGACCAGCCCAGGCGGTACGCCGCGTCGATCAGCCAGACGTTGCCCTCTCCGACCGGAGCCGGTACCGCGCCCGGGCAGCCCGCGCCGGGATCGCCCGGGCCGGGAAGGAGCTCGACGCCTCTCGCCTGCGGCTGGAGTCGGAGCTGGTCTCGGAGCTGACCCAGGCGTGCCGGGCCCAGGACCAGATCCTGGCGTTCGAGAGCCAGGTCCTGCCCGCGGCCCGGCAGGCCGCGAGCCTGGCCGGCGACGGCTACCGGCTGGGGAAGACCGGCTACATCGACGTGATCGATGCCCAGCGATCGCTGGCGCAGGTGAGCCTGGACTACGTGAGCGCCCTCGTGGAGTACCACCGGGCGCTCGCCCGGCTCGAAGGGCTGGTCGCCCGGGAGCTGTTGACGGGAGAGCGAGGCGCCGCCGGCCCCTCGGGTGCTCCCACCAAGGAGGCCGATCCGAGATGAGACCCACGGGCACCATCACGATCCTCGCGGCCGGCCTGGCGCTCGTTCTGCCCTGGACCGTCGTCGCCGAAGACGCGGGCCACCAGCACAAGGAGAGCCACGAGCACGTCGAGTCGGTGACGCTCACCCCCCAGGCGCTGGCCTCGGCGAGGCTCAAGATCGAGACGGCGGCCACGGGCCGGATCGCCCACCAGCTCGTGCTGACCGGCGCCGTGACCGCCGACGCCGACCGGTTGGCCCACCTGCACCCCAGGGTCGAGGGGCTCACCCGGGCGGTCAAGAAGGCCCTGGGCGATCGGGTCAAGGCGAACGAGGTGCTGGCGGAGATCGACGCGGTCGATCTGGGCACCGCCAAGGTGGAGTACCTCCAGGCGCTGAACAACCAGGAGATCGCCCGGGTGGAGTACGACCGGGCCAGGCAGGTGCGGGACAACACCAGGAAGATGCTCGAGGTGCTCCGGCAGAACCCGTCGCCGCTGGAGGCTCAGAGACGGCTCGAGGGGCTGCCGATCGGCAGGGACAAGAGCCGGCTCATCGGAGCGTATTCCACGCTTCGATTGACCGAGTCGACCCACTCGAGGGAGAAGATGCTGCTCGAGCGGAAGGTGTCGCCGGAGAAGGACTACCTCGAGGCGAAGCGGGCGTTCGAGACCGCCCGGGCCGAGTACAAGGGAGCGTTCGAGGAGATCGCCTACACCTGCGAGCTGGAGCTCTTGAAGGCCGAGAAGGTCTCGAGGACCGCCGAGGTGGGTCTGGCCAGCGCGGTCAGGAGGCTCTCCATCCTGGGCGTCACCGGTCCGGAGATCACGGCGCTGGCCCGGACCCCCCCCGCGGACCTGTCGATCTGGACGCTGAAGGCGCCGTTCGACGGGGTGGTCATCGAGAAGCACCTCACCCTGGGGGAACGCGTCAGCCCGGAGACCTCGCTCTTCACGGTGGCGGACCTGTCGCAGGTGTGGATCCTGGCCGACATCTTCGAGAGGGACCTGTCCATTGTCCGACCGTCGGAGAGCGCGTCGGTGGAGCTGGTGGCGTACCCCGGCCGGGCGTGGGCCGGCCGGGTGACCAACATCGCCGACACCCTCGACGAGAAGACCCGCACCGCCCGGTGCCGGGTCGTGCTGGCCAACCCGGACGGGCTGTTCAAGCCGGGCATGTTCGCCCGCGTGAAGATCGCCGTGGACAGCCGTGACGCTTCGGTGGTCGTACCGCTCTCCGCGATCATCGAGATCGACGGGAAGCCGTCGGTGTTCGTGAAGGACGGCGAGAAGTTCCTGGTGCGGCCGGTCTCCGTGGGCGACAAGGATGCCACGGTGGCGGAGATTCTGGCCGGAGTCAAGGTCGGGGACCAGATCGTCACCGACGGGAGCTTCGTGCTGAAGTCGGAGCTGCAGAAGTCCCAGATGGGCGGCGACGGCCATGCCCACTGACCCACCGGTCAAGAAGGTGCACCGATGCTCGAGCGGCTCATAGAGACCTCCCTGAAACACCGCCTCCGGGCCGGACTGCTCGTCGTGTCCATCCTCGCCATCGGCGGCACGTGCGCGGTCCATCTCCCGATCGATGCGTTCCCCGACGTGACGAACATCCAGGTGGAGATCATCAGCACCTCCCCGGGCCGCTCGCCGCTGGAGATGGAGCAGTTCGTCACCTACCCGATCGAGAAGGCCATGCGGGGGTTGCCGCGCCTGGTGATGACGCGGTCCGTCTCCCGGTTCGGGCTCTCGTCGATCACCGTGATCTTCGAGGACAGCGTGGACGTGTACTTCGCCAGGCAGCTCGTGATGGAGCGCCTGCTCTCGGTCAAGGAGAGCCTCCCGGACGGGGTGGACGCGGAGCTGGGCCCGGTAGCCACGGCCATGGGCGAGATCTTCCAGTACACCCTGGAGTGGGACGGTCGATCCGGCAGGGCGCTGTCCAGGGACGATCTCACCCAGTTGAGGACGCTCCAGGACTGGGTCGTGACCCCTCTGGTCAAGACCGTCCCGGGGGTCAGCGAGGTGGACTCCTTCGGAGGGTACATCCGGCAGTACCAGATCCTGATCGATCCGGACAGCCTGCTCAAGTACGACCTCACCCTGCGCGCCGTGTTCGAGGCGGTCAGGCGGGGCAACAAGAACGTCGGCGGCGGGTACCTGGAGCGGCATTCGCAGCAGTTTCTGATCCGCGGCATCGGTCTGGCCCGGACCACCGACGACATCGGAGAGATCGTGCTCAAGAGTCAGCACGGCACTCCGGTCCGCGTGCGGGACGTGGCGGAGGTGGTGGCCGGCCAGGCCGTGAGGCAGGGGGCCGCCTTCCGGAACGGCACCGACGAGACCGTGGGCGGCGTGGTGATGATGCTCAAGGGCGAGAACAGCCGGCTCGTCACCGCCGAGGTCAAGCGGAAGGTGGCGCTGATCAACGCCGGCGGCATCCTCCCCCGGGGCGTTCACCTGGAGCCGTACTACGATCGATCCGAGATCGTCGAGAAGGCGGTCAAGACCGTGGAGGAGGCGCTCTCCCTGGGCGTCCTCTTCGTCGTCATCGTGCTGTATCTCTTTCTCCGCAGCTTGATGGGCGCCGCGGTGGTGGTGCTGGCCCTGCCGCTGGCTGGCCTCACCACGTTCATCGTGATGAAGGAGACGGGGATGACGGCCAACCTGATGTCGCTGGGAGGGCTGATCATCTCCATCGGCATGATCATCGACGCCGCCATCATCCAGGTGGAGAACGTCCGTCGGCACCTGTCGGAGATGCGCCCCCACGAGGAGAAGATCTCCGTGGTGCTCAGGGCGATCCTGGAGGTGAGGCGCCCCAGCATCCTGGGCGAGCTCATCATAGCCCTGACGTTTCTTCCGTTGCTTGCCCTGGAGGGGATGGAGGGCAAGCTGTTCATCCCGCTGGCCGTGACGATCTTCATCGCCCTGATGGCCTCGCTGATCCTCTCGATCCTCGTGGTCCCGGTGCTGTGTTACTGGTTCCTCAAGCCCGAACCGGAGACCGAGGGCTTCCTGATGGTGGCCGCCCTGACGTTCTACCTGCCGGTCCTGAGGTGGGCGTTCGGTCACAGGGGCAAGGTGCTGTTCGCAGTGGTTCTCCTGTTCGGGGCCAGCGTGGCGCTCTATCCGTTCCTGGGCCGGGAGTTCCTGCCGGTGATGGACGAGGGAGCGTTCGACATGGACTGCGCCATGCTGCCCGGCGTCTCCCTGACGCGCTCCCTGGGAATGACGCAAGAGCTCGCGAAGGTGATCATGAAGTTCCCCGAGATGGAGACCCTGGTCTCCCGGACCGGCTGGTCCGGCATCGGTATCGGTGCCAGGGGGGTCGAGAGCACAGGGTACGTCGGGATCTTCAAGCCGACGGCCAGGCTGAGCGCCGCGGCCAAGACCGAGCTGATCAACAGGATGCGCGCCGCGGCGCAGACCGTCCCCGGGCTGAACATCAGCTTCAGTCAGCCGATCCAGTGTCGCATCGACGAGCTGGTGGCGGGCACCCGGTCGCAGCTGGTGTTGAAGCTGTTCGGCGACGACATGACCGTGTTGACCAGGAAGGCCAACGAGATCGCCGAGGTGCTCAAGGGGATCCGGGGTACCACGGACCTCATGGTGGAGCAGATCTCGGGCCAACCGTACATCGAGGTGCGGATCGACCGGCAGAAGATCGCCCGGTACGGCCTGGAGCTCGACGACGTCCAGGACGTGATCGAGATCGCGCTGGGCGGCAAGACCGCCACTCGCATGGTCCAGGGGGATCGCTACTTCGACCTGGTGCTCCGGTACGGCGCGCTCCGGGTCAGCTCCGAGAAGGACATCGGCAAGATCCTGGTCGACGTGCCCAAGGCGGAGCAGCGGGTGCCGCTGGAGGAGCTGGCCCGTATCGTCGTGACCGAGGGGCCCGTCCAGGTGGGACGGGAGAACGGGATGCGGCGGCTCTTGATCCAGTGCAACATCGACGGTCGCGACATCGGCGGCTACGTGGCCGAGGCCAGAGCCAGGGTGCGGGACCGGGTCAAGCTCGCCGAGGGGTACTACCTCGAATGGGG
This sequence comes from Candidatus Rifleibacteriota bacterium, assembly GCA_016213885.1. Lineage (GTDB taxonomy): Bacteria > Muiribacteriota > UBA6191 > JACPRK01 > JACQZM01 > JACQZM01. The sequence goes on from JACQZM010000063.1 coordinate 33,846, forward strand.
CGGCCAGTTCGAGAACCAGAGACGGGCTCTCGAGCGGCTCACCATCATCGTTCCCGCCGCGATCCTGCTGATCTTCTTCCTGCTTTTGGCCACCTTCGACTCGGCGCGTCAGGCCGCCCTGGTGCTGCTCAACCTGCCGCTGGCGCTGCCCGGCGGGATCTTCGCCCTGTACGTCTCCGGCCTGTATCTCTCGGTGCCGGCCTCGGTGGGGTTCATCGTGCTGTTCGGAGTGGCGGTGCTGAACGGGGTGGTCCTGGTGAGCTACATCAACACGCTCCGGGAGGAGGAGCCGGCGACGCCGCTGGACCGGACGATCGTGACGGCCTGCGAGCGGCGGCTCAGGCCGGTCCTCATGACCGCGTCGGTGGCGGTGCTCTCGCTCACTCCGATGATCTTCGCCTCGGGCCCCGGGTCGGAGGTGCAGCGGCCGCTGGCCGTGGTGGTCGTGGGGGGGCTCGTCACGTCGACGCTCTTGACGCTGCTGGTGCTTCCGCTGGTCTACTCGTGGATGGAGCGGTCCGGGTCGAACGGGTCGACAGCCGGGCCGGCGGGAGGCAGGTAGTCGAGCGCGAGGGTGCTTGCGTGCAGCGCTCGCCGAGCTTTCCCTGTTCTCGATCCCGATCCTCTTGCTCCCGGACACAAGAGGCGATCTCGGCCGATTCGTTCGTGCCCGGGCGTGAAACCATCCAGGAGAGCCGTCGACCCTCCACGACTTCAGAGGATTCCCGGCGCATGCCTTGCGGAAGTGGGTCCAAGCTCCTCTGGGCTTGCCTCATGAGCATCGGTCAGCTACCATGGCCAGATCCACCGGGCCCGCACAGGGTGAGGTTTGCCACGCTTCACGCGCTATCCCGATCACCGCCCCGAAGACGGCGAGAGCGCTATCCCAGGTGGCAGCACCGGTGGACATCCGATGAGCGACACTGCGATCGATCTCGAACTTCTGCTCAAGCTGCGCTTGGTCGTCGCCCGATTGGGCGAGAGGAAGACTCTCACTCCGCCCCGCTTGATGGAGCTCGATCGGGCGCGTCGCGTCGTTCGAGATCAGGCCCCCTTTCTCGAGCAAGAGCCCGACCTGGCCGACGAGATTCAGACTATGGCGACCCTGCTCGAGGACAATGCTGGCCCTCGAGACGTTCTTCCGCGAACTCCCGGCGATCGAGCAACAGGCAACCGCTGTCGGGAGCTTCTCGAGGCCCCGCAACCGACCTGCACTTCCCGTGGACTCGCGCGGGGGCGCCGCCAGCAGGTCCGCACAGACTCAGGGGGCCACGACAGGAAACTGGGAACAGCGCGAAGGTCCTTGGGCCGAGGAGACCGGTCGGGATGACGCGGCAACCCAGGAAGGCAGGAAGAGAGCGAGGTCAGAACGAGCCGAGCGACCGCTTGCGGGTCTCTTGATGGGTCCCTGGCCTCGTTCTTCATGTCGGGCACCGTCCGGTCGTGCTCGGTCGGCCCGATTGACGGGCATTGGACTTGGAGGAGAAGAACGCGATGCTTCGATCGATGGAGCTCAGCGGTGTGGGACCGGCCCCGAAGATGGGGATCTCGTTTGCCGAGCGATTGAACGTTGTCACGGGCGACAACAGTCTGGGCAAGACGTTTCTGCTCGACGTGGCCTGGTGGGCCCTGACCAGGACGTGGGCGGGTATACCCGCACTGCCGCTCGGTCGTCACCGGGCCAGCATCACCTACGTGATCCGCGGGAAGAAGCAGGATGCCGCTGCGGTCCAGTCGACCTTTCGGGCGGATCGCCAGGAGTGGCCCGGCGAGGCTAAGCGCCCGGCAATCCCCGGCGTGGTGGTTTACGCCCGGATCGACGGTGGGTTTTCGGTGTGGGACCCCTCGCGCAACTACTGGAGAAAGGACACACCGGAACGACCTGCCGCCTATCACTTCGATCACGGACAGATCTGGAGTGGACTCGAGGTGGGCGGCGTGCAGGTCTGTGAGGGCCTCGAACGCGACTGGGTGAGCTGGCAGAAGGGCAAGGAGCCGCAGTTCGCGTCGCTGGTGGGCGCGCTCGAGCGTCTTTCGCCTCCTGAACTGCCGCTGAGACCGGGCTCGCCCAGACGCGTCTTCCTGGGAGAGGGGTACGACCGGCCCACACTGCGGCTCGGAGACGAGGCGGTCCCGATCGTCCTGGCTCCTGCTGGAATTCGCCGGGTGCTGGCGCTCGCGTACCTCCTGGTCTGGGCGTGGCACGAGCATCGCGCCACGGCGACGCTGTTGGGCAAGGCCCCGGAGACACGCATCACGCTGCTCATCGATGAGCCCGAGACGCACCTGCACCCACGCTGGCAACGATGCATCATCCCTGCGTTGATGGAGACGCTCGAGACGCTGGGCGGAGGGTCCGCAGGCGCAATCCAGGTGCTCGTGGCGACCCACTCGCCGATGGTGCTGGCCTCGCTGGAGCCGATCTTCCAGGAGGAGCACGACGCTCTGTTCCATCTGGCGCTCGTCGACCGGCGCGTCGTCCTGCGGCAGGAAGCCTGGGCCAAGCAAGGAGACGCAACCAACTGGCTGGTCTCCGAGGTATTCGGGCTGGAGCAAGCGCGATCGGCCCAGGCCGAACACGCGATAGAGGCAGCGGAGGCCTTGATGCGCGGGGACATGGCCGCCCTGCCGGCCGGTCTCAAGACCAAGAGCCAAATAGATGCCACTCTCCGGAAACTCCTGCCCGCTCACGACGACTTTTGGCCTCGCTGGATCGTGACGACAGGCTCCGCTGGTGTGCGTACGACCCACCGCCGCGGGGAACCGAGATGATCCCAGTCAGACGGGTGCCCGAACCTGCCGGATTCGATGCCGACGTCCGCCAGAAGGGACGTCTGTGGCTTCGCAAGCATCCGACGGTCACCCGACCAACGAGCTACTGGACACCCTACCTTCCGCCTCTCGAGGACGGTTTCCGCGGGCTTTGCGGCTATGCAGCGATGTTCGATCCAACCGGCGGAACGGTCGATCACTACCTCTGCTTCCGGAACTTCCCGGATCTTGCCTACGAATGGAGCAACTACCGGTTCGCGTCGGCCACCTTGAACGCCTGCAAGCAGGACGCGGACGACACGGTACTTGATCCCTTCGAGGTCGGTTCTGACTGGTTCGAGGTGCTGCTTCCATCTCTCCAGATGTGCGTCACTGACGCGATCCCACGGAAGCTGAAGACGAAGGCCGAGTACACGCTCGACCGATTGAAGCTCCGGGACGGCGAGCGGGTTCTACGGTGGAGACGGGCGTGGTACGTGATGTACCTGGAAGGAAAGCTGACGCTGGAGGGCCTCGAAGCGGTCGCACCTCTGATTGCTGCGGCTGTTCGCACGAATGGGATCGCGCCACAGGAGCGGATCCCATCTCCGGTGACATGCGCCAGGCCGTCTTCAAGGCGCTGGGGTTGAACTGATCGTCGAAACAGGTCACGGTGCGAAGTGCTGGACGGGTCCCTCGAGGTGAGCCGGACACTCCGAAGCTCCCCGACCGCAACCGCAGTCACAGCAGGCGGCCGGGCTCAGAAGTACAGCGTGCCCGCCAGCAGCGGGCCGCTGAACGTGACGGTGTCGACGAGCTCGCTCTCGTCCTGGTCGATGGAGAGGTGGCGATAGCCGACCACGGCGTCTCCCCACCAGGCCCGGTAGGCCAGGCCGGCGAACGCCTGCCAGCTCGTACACGAGGAGCCGGCGCCCACGTCCAGGCAGTACGGCACGGTCCAGGGGCCGAACCCAGGATCGAGCTGGCCGGTCACTCCGACCGTACCGGTCCAGAACTCCGCGTACTCGCTGATCCGGCCGGACACCGGAAAGACCGAAGTCCCGCCGGGTCCCGCGCTGACCGTCGCGGAGAGCCTCCAGTCCAGGGAGGCCGCGAGCCCGACGTAGCGGATGCCCGCCGTGAGGTCCCCGTGCACCCACCAGTCCTCGAGGACCGTGTAGCCTGTCGTGAGCGACCACAGCGTCCCGGCGATCGAGGTCTCGGTCCCGGCGTCGAGGGCGGCGGAGATCGGGTCGTGGGCGACGTCGTCGAACGTCACCGACTTCACCAGGGACTTCACCGACGAGGCCTTCAGATGGACGAAGTCGGTGGCCACGGACCAGGGGCCGCTGCGGGCTTCCAGCAAGACCATGGTGGGGAGGCCGAGCTTCGCCGCGGAGCTGGTGGGCTTCAGCTCGGCCTCGGGTCCGCCGGACCCGGCGCCGGGGACGTCGTACTTCAGCGTGCCCGAGAGAACGGGAAGCCACACGTACGGGGCGATCGACAGGCTCCACGGCTCGCGCCGCACCACCACCTCGGCCCTCAGCTCGGCCGCAGCCACCAGGGCGATGGCGATCAGAGCCAGGGCGCCAGGTGTCCGTGCGGGGGAAGTGAGGTCCATGGCTCGACTCGCGGGAGTTCCCACGGACCCTATCGGTGCGGAACACGGTGGGGGTTAGAGGCTTCCTGCCGAGGAGCTCGTTCCTGGCCGGTCGCCACCGCCGACGCGGAGCGAGGCACCGGGAGTCCGCAGACCCCGGGCCGGCGCCGAGTCGGTCCGCGGCGTTGCGCTCGCGCCCGCGGCCCGGCTATCCTCGCTGGAAGATGAAGCTGATCTGTCCCTTCTGCTCGGCCGGCTCCGCGCCGGCGACGACCGGGGAGCCCCGGTGGCGCTGCCCGACGTGCCAGCGTCTCTTCTTTGTGCCCTCCGGCCCCCACGCCGGAGAGGTGGTCGGCGAGAAGCCGTCGCCGGAGGCGGTGCTACGTTCCAGACCGAACGAGGCGCCGTGGAAGATCGAGACGGAGTGGATGGCGCTGCTGCAGCGATCGTCGCAGGGCCGGTCCGCGCCGGCGTTCGATCAGGCCTGGGAGGCGTACGTGGCGCTGAGGCGGCCCGACCCGACGCCGCCCACGACCGATGGGCTCGATCCGCTCGACGGTCCCGGCGCCGGCTCCTGCGTGCTGTGCGGCGTCGTGGACCCGTGCCCTCGGTGCCGGCCCGGCCGCTCCACCCTGGATCGACGGAGGAGCCTGTACGCTGTCGGGGACGACGCTGCGCGGCGGGAGCTGGCCGCCATGACCCTGGCGTGCGGCGAGCTCAGGGAGTGCTGGAGTCACCTCGCGGCGTCGGCCGGCCCTGACCTCGTCCTGGCCGCGGCGGCGCTGGCCAGCGGCCAGCCCCGCCGGGCCGCGGAGCTGGCCCCGTCGGATCCGTCGGGCCGCTGGGTCAGGGCCAGGGCGCTGGTGGCTTCCGGGGACGGCGCCCTGGCGTTGTCGTGCCTGGACCGGATCGACTCGCCCCGGGCATCGTACCTGCGGGCCTGCGCGCTGGCCGCCAGCGGCAGGGAGGACGCCGCCCGCGAGACGCTGAAGCTCCTGGCGACCGGATCGGACCCTCTGTCCTGGAGGGCCTGCGTGGCGCTGGCCGCCCTCGACAGGATCGATCCCGGGACCGTCGTCGAGCGACCGCCCGCAGGGCCGGCGCAGATCGTCCACCTGGCCCGCTCGCTGCTCAGGGCCGGCTTCACGGACAGGGCGCTGGAACTTCTGCCCGTGGACTCGCCGTGGGCCGAGGTCTGGCTCTGGCGAGGCCACGCTCTGGTCCGGAAGTCCAACGAGAAGGGGGCGCTGCTGGCCTACGAGCAGGCGCTGGAGATCCAGCCGTGGCACGAGGACGCGCTGGCGTCGCTGGCCCATCTGGCGCTGAAGGCGGGTCAGCCTCAGCGCGTCACGGACCTGGAGCCCCCTCTCCAGCCGGGTCACCCGGATCGGCGATTCGCGTACTTCCAGGCGCTGTGCCGTCTCAGGGTGGGCAAGGCCGGACAGGGGTTGACCCAGCTGGCCCAGCTGGCGCGGAGCTCCGATGACGCGGGGCTGAAGCAGGCCGTCGCCTCGCTCCAGTGTCAGATCGGGGCGATGCTGTTCTCCGCTGGACGGTACTCCGAGGCGATCGGCGCCTTCAGAGTCACCGGCGAGGCGGACGCCCAGACCCGATCCATGATCGGCGAGGCGTACCTCAGGCTCGGCGTCGCCGAGCTGGGCAAAGGCAAGGCAGAGGAGGCCTGCGCGTCGCTGGCCCAGGCCATGGAGAGCCGGGGTTCTGCCGTGGACCGCTACTACGCCGGGCTGGCCGACCTGGCGAGCGGAAGGCTGGCCCAGGGCGCATCGCACCTCGAGGGGGTGGAGACCGACGGCACGGTCGGGCCCAGGGCCCGGCTTCATCGAATCCTCGCCATGATGGCCTCCGGCCGGGGCGAGGAAGCCCGGGCGCTGGCTCCGTTGCCGGTCCCGGAGCCGACGACGCGCCTGCGGGTCCTCACGGACTGGCTGACGGTGCTGCGGCTCCTGGAACAGCGCGACTACACCCGGGCGCTGGCCTCGACCAGGGCTCTCCTGGAAGCGCCGGAGCCGCTGGCCGAGTTCCCCCGGGCGCGCGACACCGTGGCGAGGGTCAGGAGGCGGCTGGCGCGTCGGCTGGGCGAGGCCGACGTCGAAGCGTCGTCGTCGGGCTCGCTCCCCGGCGTGACCCTTTCGGCCTCGACCAACGTGGTGAACGGGATCAGGGCGTTCGAGGCGGGGCGGTTCGAAGAAGCCCGGGATTCTCTCCGGCGCGCCATCGACGTGGAGAAGCTCCAGGAGGCCCGGGCTCTGCTGGAGACGTTCTACGGCCTCTGGCTATCGAAGCTCGTCGAGGCCGGGGACGTGACTCGGGCGCTCCAGGTCTGCGCCGACGCCGAGTCGGAAGGCCAGTGCGAGGGGGACTGGGAGCTCTGGCGCTGGGCGCTTCTGCTGGATGGCACCCTCTCCCCCGACCTGGCCGGCCCCCTGGACCGGGCGGAGCAGCAGGTGCGTCATCTGGAGCTCCACCTGGAGGCGGCGATCTGCTCGAAGCACGCGGCCAGGATCGCGCCGGTGATCCGGCAGAACCTGGCGATCCGCTCGCACCGGCTCGCCGCCGACCTGGAGGAGGCCGGTAACGGGGAGGCCGCCCGGGCCATGTGGGTCCGGGCCGTCAACTACTGGCTCTTCCTCCTCGGGAAGGGGCGGCTCGAGGACCACCTCGTCGAGCTCAACCGGAGGCAGTTCGGCGAGACCGACCCGAGCCTCGTCGGGCAGGTCTGTCAGCAGTTCGTGTTCGACGACCTGGCGGGGCTTCTGTGGGGGTGCTGCCAGCATCACGAGCGGGCCGGCGAGCCCGACCGGGTCCGGTTCTTCCAGCAGCTGCGGGAGCCGCTGCTGGTCCACCTGAAGAACCGGGGTTCCACGGACCCGCAGATCCGGAACGAGCTGGCAGGACTCCACTACGAGCGCGCGGGCTCCCTGGTCGAGGCCGGCCAGTTCGAGCAGGCGGCGGAGCTGCTCCGTCAGGCCGTGGAGCTGATGCCTGAGCTGGAGCTGCTCTTCCGGGCCGTGGCCGTGGTCTACCTCAGATGGGCCAGGAGGGAGTACAACGAGGGGAACCTGGCTCTGACCCGGGAGCTGATCGCCATCGCCGCCGCGGCGGACCCGTACAACGAGGAGGCGGAGTCTCTGGTGAACGAGCTCCCTGCCGAGCGCGCCTCGGCCCGGTTCAAGCTGTCGGCGAGGGTCGCCGAAAGCTACGCCAGGGCCCGCGAGCGGATCCGGTGGTACCAGATCGGCCGGGACACCGTGATGGACGACGTGAGGCGCATCGTGAGGGATCTGCTGTCTCGCGGGCTCACCGGCCCCGAGATCGTCCAGAGGCTCCTGGAGCAGTCGGAGCTGGCCCACATCGATCCGGAGCGCCTCGAGGGGTTCGTCCAGAGCGTCCAGCTCGAGGAGAAGACCCGGAGGTTCGCGGAGAAGAGGCAAGGATGAGACCGAGACGAGGAGGAGGCACCGTGCGGTCATGAACTTCGGAAGGACGCCGTTCAACGAGACGGATCCCTACCTGGCGATTGGTGTGGCCCAGGAGGCCAGCAAGCGCGAGGTGAGCCAGCGCTACCGGGAGCGGATGCGGGGGGTCTCGATGCACGACCCCCGGTTCCAGCAGATCCAGCAGGCCAAGGAGACCCTGACCAAGCCGAGGAAGAGGATCCGCGCCGACCTTCTCCACGCTCCCTCCACCGGTCTGCTGGACGAGCTGCTCGCGAGGACCCGGGGCCAGCGGCTGGATTTCGAGCTCGCCCGGATCGGCGAGATCGCCCTGGCCATGTCGGAGGTGGTGGACCCGGCTCCCGGGCCCGATCTCTCGGAGCTGGGAAGGCCGCAGACCCGGGTGCAGGTCTCCTCCGACCTGGGCGCGGATCCGATCGCCGCGCAGGTCGATCGGATCGGTCCGTGACCGGAGCAGGGGCGGCGGGATGACGCGAAGAGTGATGCGTCAGAGGTCGGCTCGTCGGGCTGGACGTGCCCGCTGTTTCGCGGGAGGGGCGACGTGGAGCCGTTGAGGAGATTCTGCGCCTGCGGCAACGAGCTCTTTCTCCCCGACGACTTCGTCGGCTCCCTGGCCTGCCTGGAGTGCGGGGTGACCGTCTCGGTGGCCACTCTGACCGATCGGTCGGAGACGACCTCGGCCGACCCTGCCCGGGCGCCTCGCGAGCCGCAGAGGACGCCGGCGGAAGGTCCACCCGGGGAGCGGCCCTCGACGTCGCATGAGCAGCCACGCCTCCGGCCCGGCCCCACAGGCACCAGCACCCGGGTCAGGGTCACCCAGGGGCAGCTGGACCGGGCCGAGTTCCCCCGGCAGTGCGCCTGCTGCCTCGGGCCCGCGGAGGCCCGGGTGGTGCTGCCAGGCGCCGACGCGGGGAGCGGACGGGCCGGAGGCGCCCCCGCGACCGTGTGGTTGTGCGGCGCCTGCCAGGCCCACCGGAATCTGGCTCTGAGGCGAGACGGCGTCGCTGTGGCGAGCTTCCTGGGTCTGGTCTTCGTCCTGGGCCCGGCGCTGATGAGCGCCTCCCTGTCGGGGTTGACCGCCACCCTGATCTACCTGGTGGGCGCGGCCGCGGTCTCCCTGGGGCTGTGCCATCTCGTCGTTCCCAGGGAGCCGCTGGGGCCTGGACACGGCGACGAATGGAAGCCGGCCCGGCTGCGGCGGCTGGGCGGCGCCTTGCTCGAACTGGAGTTCGCCAACCCCGCGTACGGGGAACGGTTCGCTCGGGCCAACGCCCTCGACTCGTTTCCCGGGCGCTGGAGGAGCTCGGGTCTGGGGGCGTATCTGTTCGGCCCCCACACCGCCCCTGTCGCCGCGGGCCTCGAGCCGGGCACCCGGGCGCTCGTCACGGCTCTCGTGGCCGGCGCGCTCTGGGTCGCCTTCTGCCTGCGGTAGGCCCGCCCGGCGCGTCCTGCCGGGGATATCGGCTAGGGGCCCTTCTTCGCGTCGAGGCGGGCGAGCGCCTCGGCCAGCGGCTTGCCCTGGGCCGGGTTCACCATGGAGATGTAGGCGACCATGCCCTGGACCCACTCGGCGAACCGGGGGTGGTTCTGACGGTTCTGCGCGGCAAGCCCCTCCGTGGCGGCCCGGTGGAGGATCGCCCTGAGTCGCCTCACCTCGGTCCGGGGCACGTTGGGCCGCTGGTTCACCACGATGCCCGTGACCTGCTGCGCCGTGTTGCGACGCTGCACCCGGGTCTTGGCCTCGTTCACCGCGAACCCCTCGTCGCCGGCGATGTGACGCACCCGGGCCATCAGATACCCGACCAGGTTCTGGACCTCGTCCGGGCCGGAGAACGTCAGGTCGTCGGCGTAGCGGGTGTACGCGAACCCCAGCTTCGCGGCGATGCCGGAGAGCCGGGCGTCCAGACCCCGAGCCACCAGGTTCGACAGCGCCGGGCTGGTGCAGGCGCCCTGGGGCAGAGCCCTGGGCCCGGTGGCCACGTGGAACGTCTTGCCGGCGTAGGCCACGGTCCGCCGGGGCGCCTCCGTGGCCAGCAGCGCCAGCACCGTGGCCGCCGCCGGGGAGTAGCCGAGCCGCTGGAACACGCCCCGGACGCGGGGGAAGGTGATGGAAGGGAAGAAGTCCACAAGGTCCAGGTTGACCACCACGGCCCGGTTCACGTGGACTGACGCGTTGGTCACGGTGCTCCGGCCCTTCACGAACCCGTGGGCCGCCGGCAGCGTCGGGACCTTGTCGAGAACGCTGGTCAGGACCCAGCGCTGCGCCGCGGCCAGGGCGCGGTGAGGGCTCGAGAGCTCCCGGGTGCCGCCGCTCTTCTTGGGGACCGTGAACCGGACGTAGTGGAGCCGGCTCGCCGCGTCGGAGTGGAAGGCGAGCCATCGGAGCCGGGGGACCGCGAGGCCCAGCGCCTGGGCCACGTCGGCCGGCGACGCCAGGACCGGCAGCGACGCGGCGGCCAGCTTCTCGACGTTGGAGCGCCGGTCCGCGAGCCCCCTGGACACGCCGGGACCCAGGTAGACGATGTCGGTGGCGCGACGCTGGGCCACGGCCTCGGCCCCGAGCTTCTTCAGCCGGGCCGACTCCTGCTGCCGGGCGAGCTTCCGCGCCCGGCGCTCCTCCACGGTCCGGGCGACCGCCGCCTGGGCCTCCACCTTGGCCATGGCCAGGTCCGGCCGGACCTTGTCCATCTCCAGGCCGATCTCGTGGATCCGCACCAGCTCCTCCGGCGTGAGGAGCCCGTGGCCCACCATGGCCCGGTCGATCAGGAGCGTCCGGGGGTCCTCGGGGGGCGGGATCAGGTCGCGCCGGCCGAACCAGGGGTTGGACCAGGCCCGCCCGAGGGTCCTGGCCTGTTTCTTCACTTCGGAGTCCGAGAGCGGCGTGAACTGCTCGATGTCCAGGTCGAGCCTCCGGCTCTGTCGGGCCCCGGGGGGCCTGCGCGGGGGTGGCTGAGGAGAGGAGAACCGGTCGGTCGACGGCCCGCCGACCAGAAGCTCGATCAACCAGTCGAAGAACCCCATGTCAGTCGCCGGGCTCGACCCGGCAGGGCGAGCGCTGACGACGGGCTGGTGGGGCGGCCGACGGCCTGACTTCTTTCCACCAGGACCGAGGACGTTCACCAAGGCCACCTGTGCTACCGCACGGGGGGAAGCCTCGGCTTGTTTCGGCCCCCGTGCGGTAGCACAGGTGGCCAAAACGAACAACGGCCTCGGGGATGCATGTCTTGCCGATCGCGACCGCGGCGGAACGCCGCAGCAAGATGGTCTCAGGCAGCTGAAGGCCGCCGTCACCAGCCCGTCATCAGCTCAGCTCTCTCGCCCACCTCCGATCGATTCGTCGGTCACACCGTCCAGGCACCGAGCGGCTGGAACCAGGAGGCCCAGCCTCCCTCGGACCGCTCGGGTCCGCCCTTCAGCGCCACCCACCGCACCGCCAGCAGGTGCCGGCACGGGCCCATCCTGAGGCCGCTCCGGTGGTGATGGGAGCAGCGGCACTTGCCCCGCTTGATCCGCCCGTCGGCGTCCACCAGGAGCTCCACCGGATAGCTCGCCGCGGAGCCGACGTACAGTCTACCCCCATGCGGCGCGTCACGGAAGGACTCGATCTTCACCTGCCGCGCCGCCACCAGCTCCCGCGACCCGGCCAGCTCCGGGTTCTCCGGGCCGATCTGCACCTCCCCGAGAACCTCCGGCATGATCTGTCTGAACCGGTAGCACCGGGCCGGCAGATCGTGGATCACCTGGCCGGTGTGGGCCAGCCGGTTCAGCGCGGCCACGCATTGCAGCGGATCGGCGAGCACCTCGGCTCTCACCTCGTCGAGGGTCGCCCTCTGCCTGGACCGGACCAGCCCCGCGATCCGGTCGATCAGCTCCCGCGACGCCTCGGCCGGCGGCGCCAGCAGGTCCAGGGAGCTGCCGCGGGTCCAGTCGTTGGCGGTCCAGCCGGAGAGGCCCAGGGTGAACCGCATCTCACCCATCCTGGCCACCCAGAAGCTGGGGAGGCCGGTGCCGAGGAGGTACACGTCGAACCCCTCGGCCAGCGGCAACAGCCGCGCCAGCGTCAAGAGACGCTGCCGCCCCCAGATCCGGACCGGCGCCATGGCCGGGCCGTCGTGGACCGCTCCGTGAACGACGATCGGCACCTCCCACGGCTCGAGCACCAGCCGGGGTGCGCACCCGGGCAGCAGCTCGAACCGGATCGCCCGCGGGCTCGCCTTGGCCTTGTGACGCTTCAGCCAGACCAGAAGCGAGTAGATCGCCTCGCGCGTCAGGGTCACCCGGCGCATCGGCATCCCCATGGCGCCCTGGAGCTGCAAGAACCCCCGGAGCCACCCCTGGGGGAGGTCGATCTTCTCCTCCCGGTAGTCGGGCCGGTCCGCCGTGGCCACCTCGAACCCCGCCGGGTCGACCTTGAGTCGCGTCTCCCGGTACGACCGCAGGTCCTGGAAGTGATGGAACAGCTCCCAGGAGAAGTCCACGTTGGTCGTGCCGCAGCGCGTCACAGCGGACGGCCCGAACCCGTCCTCCCGGGCCACGGACAGGCACCCGTAGCTCGACTCGTCAGCGGAGAAGCACTCGAAGAACAAAACG